>JAZKEA010000140.1:12411-16454 GCA_040387315.1 Armatimonadota bacterium
GGCGAGGTGATTTATCTGCCCACCGCGGGCGGCCGAATCGCGGCACTGGATGCCTGGTCTCCCGACAACAACGGGTGTCTTTGTGGGTTACCATGTCAAATGGAACAACACTGTCAAGGGCCTCAGCGACATTCTCGCCAATGTCTGTGCGGATTGCGGTCATGTGGAACTGGTGGCTGCCAATCCTAAAAAAGTGTGGGAAGAATGGCAAAAACACAACGCGTAGATCCTGATACCTCTCCGTTATGGATTATCGATAGTGAATGTGTTGTTCGGGTAGCCGACAATGATGCCTACCCGTCGCAGTTTTTCCACAGATTCATAGGCCCAATGGTTTTCAGGTACGTCTTTGAACGGACCGCTGATCCTCCCGGCTACGACGGATTGAGCGAGCGTGGAGATACGCACTTTGACAGCAAATAGAGCCACACCCTTCCGCAAGAGTTCTGGCTCAAACTCCTGAACCAAGCGATGCAGCGCGGAAAGAAGCTCTCGATCCTGCTGGGCCTGACTGTCAAACTCACCGTCTAGCATAGCCAGTTCCTGCGCGATGTGTGTGGCGAATTCACCGCGTGTGTAGGCGCGAAAAGAACCAGACCGGTCCGGGTATTCCCCGGCACGTTTGCGGTCTTGCAGTCGACGAAGGTCGCTGTAAACCCACTGGTCGGTAGGTATGTCCTCGAATCCTGGAATCATCACAAGCGGTGATCCGGGCAGCAAGGGTTGCTGTATCCCATCAAAAGCGGCCGTGGCTGGTGCCGCAATCAACAGCAGGATTGTGCAGGTAAGTCCGAAGTTTTGTTTTTTCGTCATTTTGTTATCCTGTTCGGCTTCGTCACGCAACCAAACTGCTGTGAGGCAGTCAAAATCACTCCCGTACTAGTCAATCTCGCCCATCTCGTCCATTTGATTCGCTATTTTGTTCGAAAGCGAACTAACCGAATTATACTGATACTAAACTACACTGATCCTGTTATAGCGTCCGTTCCATCCTTAACGTGCTCTGTGATCCGTTAGAGCCCCGCTGCCAGCAGGTCGGTAATCTCCCCCTGCCGGTCTCGCCGGGCATAGTCGTACAGCAGGAACGCATCAATCTTCGCGTGCCGGCTGAGTTTCTGAACGCCCCTCACGCCTTCCCCGGTCCGCTCTAGTGCCTTGGTGATGGAGGATTGCCGTAGTTTCGCCGTCCGTGGCGTCTTTCCATTCGTCAATGTCAGTTATAATGTTGCCACCGAAAGGACGAGTCACTACTAATGGCAGCGCGGCAACTATTTGATGAGTTTGTTTCTGGAGGCGAGTTTTTCATTCTGCAGGTCATCGATGAGCAGCGTGAAGAAGGTCTCTACCTAGATTTCAAGCGCGGTGCTGAAGTTGGCGGTAAGCAGGACGCGGGCAAATGCACATCCGATGATCGCAGCAACTTAGCAAGAGTGATTAGTGGCTTTGCTAACTCAGACGGCGGAGTTGCTGTTTGGGGAGTAGATCGCCGTGAAGGTCGAGGCGATTCACCAAGTGTTGCTCAAAGCGCAATGCCAATCCACAACGTGCAGCGGTTCCAAAATGATCTGCTGTCAGAAACTAGTAAAGTCACCTCCGGCACCGTTGGAGTCGAGCACAAGATCATTAGGTGTCAAGATAACCCAGACAACGGCTACGTGATTACCTACGTACCAAAGGCAGAAGGTCCCCCAGTCATGGCGCTGTGCAAAGACATGAACTGCTACTGGTTTCGGTCGGGAGACTCTTTTCGACGCATGGAACCGTTCATGGTAGCTGACCGTTTCAGTCGTCGCCCACAACCGAAGCTCCAACTGGTCACTGAACACATGTTGAATGACTCTGATCGAAGAAGTCCTAATGGTTGGTGGAAATACGCAATTGATGTTTCGGTCGTGAATGCTGGTATAGGATCGGCTCTTTACACCTCTATTGGTATTGGAATTCAGTCACCTTCATGGATAACGACCGTCAACTTTAACGTTAATCAAGATTTAAGACTACAGCGTAGCCATCGCCGCTTTCCTCCAATAGTAACTTTTGACCCTAAAGATATCGACCGGGAATTTTTAGTCAGTGCTTTTTGTGAGAGTGTGGCAGGTCAAGCCCTCCATCCTGATTGCGCACTCTATATAGGGCGTCTCAAGTTTGGCCCTCATCCAGAGTGGCAGACGGACCCGACGGTCTGCGAGATAACGTACGAACTTCACTGCGAGGGTTTTTCCGTGCGCGATGAAAAGGAAGTAAAAACGTCAGAGTTTGATTATCCATAAAAGTCTCAGGAAAAGAGCGAACAGTTAGTTTAGTGCCTTAAGCCGCATTTTCCAACACAAAATAAAACCTTTTTCAGACAAAGAAACGCCACCCGATCAAATGTGACGGGTGGCGCTTGTCATTCCAGGGACCACTCGGACTACAGGGACCAGACCTGCTGTTTCGTTGCTTAACTTCCCTTAGCTTCCGGTGTCGAAGGCGGCTGTGTATTGGGTGCCGACGCAGCCGCCTGTGGCGGGGCAATAGCCCTGGACCGTATCAACCCGGTACGGCTCATCGACGCCGTTGTTCAGGAGGCCGAACATCCCGCTGCGCAGATTCGTGGTCTTGTTCCACTTGGCATGACCGTCTACAAAGACCTGGTTGCCGCCGCTCATATGCCCGGAGTCATACTGCTCCGTGCAGGCGGGCATACCCGCGGTCCGGGGAGCGGCACTGTAGTTCGCACGGCAGTCGATCAGGTGCCATGTGGTGTACCTGGCGGGAACGACGCCCAGCGCCGTGGCATGATTGGGCCGATTGTAAAGTGCCGTAAACCCGAAGAAGTTCTCATGGGCGAAGATGATGTCGCTGGGGCTCGGGATGCCGGCAAGCGGGGTGCCGTGCTTGGAGAGGACGACCCCGTTGCCCATATACGAGTCCACGGGCCAGGTCTCCTGGGCAGCGGGGAGGGGAGTCGCCGCTGATACTTCCGCCGACGGGCACTTGAAGATCTTGTCGTTCTTTACGTAGGGATAGATGCCTTTACCCCAGTTGGGCTGGGTGTCGAGAGTGGACAAAAAATTGCCGTAGTCGCCGGCATGCACTGGCAGGGTCTCGTCATAGTCCTGGGTGTACATCATGACGCCGTTGCCCATCTGCTTCAGGTTGCTAAGGCACGCAGTCTGCCGTGCCTTCTCCCTCGCCTGGGCAAAAACGGGGAAAAGGATAGCGGCAAGAATGGCTATTATCGCGATGACGACAAGGAGCTCGATCAGCGTGAACCCAGAGGTACTCGGTGGCGAGGCGCTTGGGTGCTTTATGGAAAGCCCCCTGGCGTTAATGGGAGCAGCGGGAGGGGGAGAGTGACGCGGTGTCATAGGTGGTCTGCCTTTCTCAACTTCGAGCAATAGGACGTCACCGACGGGATATAGAAACCGGAAAACGGGCATGCGGCAGGCACGAATACCTGAGGGCAACTTACAAACTTACAAGCAAGCTACAGCAGAAGGGTGCTGACGCAAATAAAGTAACAAAGCAAATCAACAATCCCGGCGATCCGGAACTAGCCCGCGTCGGTGCTAATCATCGGTTCTGCTACTGTCTTCACAGTTGATTATGCCCCTTGCTGATAATGTGTTACAGCAATAATGGTAGTGATAATGGCTGTTTACTATAGCAAACTCAATAGATAAGAAAAAGCCTGCTCGGGCCGCTGTACTAGCAGTCTCGGCAGGCTCTCAGCTGATGCTTCGCGCAGTTACAGGTAGTGCAATCACAGGTCGTGCAGTCAGTGCCGTAATAGCCACGGTTGATGTTGCTTAGCTCCCCCTGGAGCAGCGCGATGATGCCCGGTAGGAACTCGATGGGGATGTGAACGGATGAACTTTCCGCTGCCTCCGGTCCACTCGTTGCCACGGTCACGCCGCAGCAGCTCGCAGAGATGGTGACCGAGGGCAAGGTAGATAATGATGATCGTTTGGGCAGGCTCATGTTGTGCTATTCACAAATGCAAAAAGAATGCCGTCTCAGTCTAAAAGACCACGACGGCATTGCCTTTATCCAGCAACCAG
>JAZKEA010000141.1:0-340 GCA_040387315.1 Armatimonadota bacterium
TCTTCACCGCGAGCATCATTCGCACACCAACGTCCCCGCGGATGACCCCGACCTGTGGTGCGGTTCGAGTCCAAAATGGGCACTGCCCTTGCGCTGGCTTACCCAGGACATCGGCTACCTGCGGTATTATTTCCTGCGCTGGTCAACGAGACCCCGGCTCGAACGGGCGAATCTTGTCCTTTGCGGAAGTCTCTACGCTGCCATCGCGGTCGGCGCAGCCATGGTCACCCCGGCTTTGTTTCTTGCCTTATTGCTGGGCTGGATTATTCCCGCGCGACTGGCGCTTTTCACGCTCGCGGCGACCTTCTTCAGGAAGGCGTCCTTGTCGAAGGCAATCTCC
>JAZKEA010000141.1:350-8305 GCA_040387315.1 Armatimonadota bacterium
GCTGACATGGTTCCTGCTGGGGCAAAATTTCCATCTCGTTCACCATATCGATCCGGGCAAACCTTTTTATCGTTTGGCGAGTATTTGGAAGCGCACACGGCAGGATTTTATGGATCGTGGCGCGATTGACCACACCCATTTAAATCCGAAGTAAGATAACTCATGCAAATCGACAGATGGCTGCTGATTATCCCCGCCTTTATCACGTTCTTTGTCATCCTCTGGCTGCTGATTTCCTGGTTTCTCGCCCAGTCCGGAGGCTGGGCGGCTCTGGCGCGCCAGTTCCCGGCATCGAACCACGTTACCGTGCCGCCCCCGGTTTCCCCTCTGCAGGCCGGTGAGATGAACGGCTGTCGGTATAAAGGATGTCTCAATATCGGGGTGACGCCTCAAGGGATGTTTTTATCCATTCTATTTTTGTTTCGGTTCGGACATCCTCCTCTGCTGATACCCTGGTCCTGTCTGAGCCCGTTTCACGCAGAAAAGGCGCTCTGGATGACCGTCTACACAACCACGATAACGGGCGCAGGCAGAGATGTTCGCTTCACCCTGTATAACAAAGGCTTGGTAGACCAGCTTCAGGGATTTATCGCCCACGCACTTGCTGTCGGAGCCCAAGTACCTCGCGCCTGAATTCACTATTTTACGGAACGAACACGAGATCAGCACCGGAAGAAAATTATGCGCTTTCGACGTTTTCCTGCCATCACCTCTGTCACGGCTATTACGGCTGTGCTTCCGGTAATTCTTGTCATGATTACCACCCTTTGCAAAGCGCACGAGGCTCATGAGGCTGAGGAATTTCACCCCATCGTCGACATGCAGCGGGGCTACCTGATCGGGGGAAGCGGAAACGGCAGATGGATCAAGCCGCAGGCGATGGCCCCCCTGCTCAAAGGTCGCGAGAAGTACCGTGTCTTCGGCTTCAGCAAGTATCTCGGTGTGGGAACCGGCAGTAAGCCGAAATCGGAAGGGCCGCCCTGTACCGAAACAAGCTATATCAGGGTCACCGGTGCAGGGATCGGCGGGAAGACGGGAGTGCTTGCTATGGGCGGCAAATGGAACGCGCTGCCAAGAGTACCCCGGATTGCCAGTACGACACAGCCGGTTTACCTTAAGATCGTCCGTGATCTTCTGCGGCGCAATGGTATCTCGAATCCAACGGTCCGTATCGAGCAGATCATCCGCGTAGATCTGAACGGCGACAAAACGGACGAAGTGCTGATCAGCGCGTCGCACTACGCACGCGCCCAAAAGATGCCAGCAGGGCCTATGGGGAGAGAGGCCCTGCCCACGGGAGCAGAGGCGGGAGACTACTCACTCCTTCTTCTGCGAAAAGAAACCGGCGGAAAGGTCAGGACGATAGTTCTAGACCAGGAGTACTACCCGAAGGCCAAAGATTTTGCTGCCCCATCAAAGTCCACGGTCCTCAGCCTTCTTGATCTTAATGGGGATGGCACCCTGGAGATCGTGGTTCGCAGCCGTTACTACGAAGGGGACTCGACCATCGTGTACCATCTGGCAGGAGATCGCGCGGAAGAAGTGCTTTCCTCCGGTTGTGGGGCGTAAAGTACAATAACCCAGGCTGTTGACAGCCTGGGTTAGTCGTCTGATTCAGTCGTCTGAGAACGGATCGTAGGAAGCGTCCTCATTCCCATCGTCTTTCGGGACGGGGCGGCGCTGAGGCTGTTGTGGCTGTTCGCGCATCGGCATCAGTCGCGGCTGCCCTGCCTGAGTGGTAAACTCGCCCTCGGCCCCGCCTCCCTCAGCACGGTCCAGTCCCTTCACCTGATCGGCCACGATCTCAAACGCCTTGCGCTTAATACCTTCCTTGTCGGTGTAATCGCGGAGCTGCATCTTGCCCGCGACGAGCACCAGACGCCCCTTGCCCAGATACTGGGCCGCGTATTCGCCTGACTGACGCCAGGCGGACACATCGAAGAAATCCGCCTCGGTTTGCGCTCCCTGTGCCCGCGCTTCCGCCGACTGGATGCGATTCACCGCGACACGCATCTTGCAGACCGCAACGCCACTCTGGGTATGGGAAAGTTCCGGTTCGGCGACGAGCCGACCGATGATTGTACACTGGTTATAGTTCATGACGGTTTAGAGCTTACGGCTTTCTGCGATGATCTGCGGAAGGTTCGCGGTGGCTTGCTTCCAATCGTCCGCGGTCAACGGGTCTTTGCAATCGGGTGCCCGGCCCAGCGCCTCGTTGATGAAGATGCCCCGCTCGCCTGCCCCGAGGAAGGTAACCCCATGGTCGCGCGCGACCCGGTCAAACTCATCGCGATGCGGATTTGCCTTGGGCTGCTTGGGAAGGGGTTCATTGCCGCTTTCCAGCCAGGCACGGATCTTCGCTCCATGCGCTTCCTTTGGTACCTCGAACTTCCCGTCGAAGAGACCGGTACGGTCCTTGCTGGCGGAAAACTCGTGGTTCATGCCCATGTCGAGCACGATGGTAAATTCGTATTCCATTCCATCGCGCTGGATAGGGGACATCCCCAGCTTCTTAGGGGCCGTTTTGCCGTTCTGCTGGTCCACCACATACTCGTGCTTGGAGCGCATCGTGACAATGATGTGAATCGGCGACTGAAGAATTTCCGCCTTGAACTGCTCGTGCTTCTTCGTGATGCTCGCCCAGTTCGTAAAGGAGTTGCCGCCGCGCGCATCCAGGGACTCCTTCTGTGCCAGGAGTCCGCCTTCGCCCGCCCAGGCATGCGTGAGCGAATCGACGACGAGCACTGAGTAACCCGCCTCCGCCGCCGCTTTGATCGCCTCGATGTACTTCTCCGTGGTAAACGGTGCCGCTATCGGGCATGTGTCGAAATCGGTGGCATCGGCATAAAGCGATGCCGATTCGTTCTCGGTGTCGATCAGGGCGATCTTTCCGTCGCCCGCCAGACCGCGCGCGAGTTTGAGCGCGGAAAGTGTTTTGCCGGACCCGGACGGTCCGGTTATCGCCATCTTGATGAAGGCGCGTGTTCGTGTAGCCTTTGCAAAAATCATAACCGTTATCCTTGCGACTCCTATTTGTCGCCAGCCGCGTGAGAGGGCGTGTTCTCTGATCATTTCAGGGAAACGGATTTCCCCTGGAAAAGAGATCTTGCCCATATATCCAGTATCCAGACCTACCCGATGCCGGGCACGAATGTTACAGTTTTGTCACTACGCGTGAGATGTCAAATAAGGAAGACGGTTATGAAAAAATAGAGACGAAAGAACGGAGAAGGAATCGAAGATCCTGTAGGATATCTGCCCCGTACATCAACAGCCGACGTAACTCCGTGAACTAGACGTCACGCTTGGCAAGGTAAACCTGGCGGCTTCTGAGCTCCTCGGGAATCGCCTGACTGTCCCTGAGCAATCCCGTCACGTTCTTTTCTATATTTGCGGTAATGTCGTCAAGCGGCAGGTGGCTCACGTTGTCTTTCGAGAAGGGGTTTTGCAGTTCAATGCCAATCTGGTCCAGCGATACAAGAGGGTAGGCTACCATCATTGTAAGCACGGGAACAAGCCAGTCAACATTGATACGGTGCAACAGCGCAAACGGTAGAGTAATAAGAAACAACGCGATGAAGCGCCGAATCTTGATAGCATAAACACGCGGCAGCGGCGTCTTAAGGATGCGCTCACACGCTCCGATATGGTCGATCAGGGTAGCCCGTTCCCGATCCAGCTGCAGGAACGCGAAACGATCCATCCTGTCCGCGCTGTCCGCGTGCGAGTAATTGCAGGCCTCGCGCAGCAGGTCGGCGAGCCTCAATGCCACATAGCTCGGCATATGGGCCGAGGATTCGATCTGCTGCGCCTCCTCGGCTCCGACTAAGGCGATCACCTCAGGCGGCAGTGACTCCCCGCGCAGACTGCACCGCGCCACATGGGGGAAAGCGGCAACCCACCGGACGAATGTTTCTCGCCAGGCCGAGTCGGCGGGGCCATAGGCCAAGGCGTTGATCCCGAGGTTGCGCGACTGGTTGACAATCCCGCCCCAGAGCTTACGCGCCTCCCACCACCGGTCATAGCCCGCGTTGGTTCGCAGGATCAGCAGAAGACCAAGAGCCGCACCAACGTACTCGAAAGGCGCCACCGCCAGCCCTATCTTCGCCCCGAACTGTTGCTCCTCCAGCAACGCGAACGCGCAGATGCCTGCGGCAATGAAGCCGAATCCGAAAACTTGAGGAAGAACATGGGGCGTGATAGAACCACGCCACGCGAACGCTTCCCGCCAGAAGCCTTGCCCAGGACCATTTATATCTCTACTTAGCTGCATGCAATCTTTTACGTATCTTCCGGGGCTTCTATATCAGGATACTGTGCCAACGGCACAAATTGACCGCTTGACAGTACCAAGCCACGGATTTGATTGGCTCGATTCCTCGACCTGCTGAGGAACAAGTACCGTCTGCGCAAGTCGGTGTCTCTGCCGTGGTAAATCATCGCGTCACAAACCGTCTGTTGGCAGCTATCGAAAGAGGCGGAGACCAATGGTGCGAATTCGGCGTCGGGCGGTGTAAATCCGGTAAGTGTGCTATACACTGCAGAATATGGTTTCTCCCAGCGCGTCCGCTTTCCCGGTTGCCATTCCGGCGGAGAAACCTTCCCCTAAACCTGAGATGGCGTCGGCCGCGTGACCCAGGATGTTTTGGCAAAGTACCTCAAGGCTTGGGGTAAATTAAGCCGGAAGGTGAGCCGGGAACATGGTCTTGCGCCACACAAACCACTCCTCCTGCTCGCCCTTCTGGACGAAATCCAGCGCGGCGCGTATCCCAGCGGTCTGATCGTTCCCACGCCCGAACTGGTTGCTGTCTTCCGCGCCTACTGGCAAAGCCTGGGACCATTTCCCGGCTGGCAGCCCCGCATGGATAACCCGTTCCGTTACCTCTACCGGGACGGTTTCTGGAACTTTCTCGTGGGCGGTGTGCCCGTCACACCCGAAGATCGCCCCTACACCCTTCACCAGATCAGCCGCGACTTCGACGGCGTACGCCTCGCGCCCGACCTTTGGCTTCTTCTGCAGGATCGGGCTGCCGTTAGTGCCCTTCGCAAACAGCTTTTGGACGTTTGTTTCCATCGAAAGGAGGCAGACGTTCAAAAAGTGCCGGTTGCGAAGGTACTCGATTACGAGGTCGAAAAGCTGAAAGCCGAAGCGCAGAGCAAGTTTCGAGTCCGGAAGGTGAGAGAAGGCAGCGACGACGGTTACTTTGTGCGTCATGCGCTGTTCCCCCGCGTCATCAAAAACCTCTACAAAGACCAGTGCTGCGTCTGCCGCATTGCGCCGCATGTAACCGGCAAATCCGGCATCGTGGACGCGGCACATATCCTGCCCTTTGCGGAATTCCATTACGATGATCCTCGGAACGGCTTGGCGCTTTGCAAAAACCATCATTACGGTTTTGATCAGGGCTGGTTCGGAATCACGGAGACTTATAAAGTGGTCGTCTCACCCCAGCTGCGGAATGCACCAGCATATATAGAACCGGGCACCGAGATACTGCTTCCCGAGGATACTCTGTACCACCCCGACTACACAGCCCTAAAGTGGCAGTACGACAACAAATTCCTCAAGTGAAAGAAAAACAGCCCCGTGCCTATTGCTTCTTACTCCCCCTCGTTCGCTTGCGAGAGAGGGGGGCGGGGGGAGAGTCCTAATCCCTTGGCGGAGCAGGAAGGCGAGAGCCCGAACCCAACAAGCCACAGTCAGAAATCCGGTTCCCCCCGTTCACTGGGGCCAGGGGGCCACTCTCCCCCTAATCGTCCTCGACCGTGAAATAGTGAAGCACCTTCCCTGCGGGCGTATCGTGGAGTTCGGCAAGCACATCCAGGCTTGTCGTCTTCACATGACCATCGCACCAAAGCACATTTGTCCTTTTCTGGTGCCACTCGATGGCGCGGATTGCCAGAGAGCGCGGTGGGCCCGGCTGGACCGTTGGGTTGTCGGCGATCCACTTCCACGTCGTCTCGAACCACGCGTTTGACTCCGTCGCCCAGATCGTGTCCGCGGGCTTGGCCATCTCCGCAAGCGACGTCCCGGTGAGACTGCAGGGGCCCGTCTGAGCATCGCCCAGGTTCCAGTACGAATCGTTGCAGGCATAGCCACCGTACTTCGTCCCGGTGCGATACTGGTACTCCCCATAGTTCGCGTTGGCATAGACCGTGTCGGGGCAATTAAACGCATTCTCGTTTTTGATATTCGGATAGATCGCGTCCATCCACTTCCACCGCGCCGTGTTATCCGTCGCCTTGTTGCTCGCGCCATTATCCACTCCGAACCAGCTTCGCGGCAGAAGCTCGTCCGAATCCTGTGCATACATCAACAGCGCGGTCCCGACCTGCTTCATATTGGACAGACAGGATGCCTGCCGCGCCTTTGCCCTGGCCTGCGCAAACACAGGAAAAAGTATCGCGGCGAGTATGGCGATGATTGCAATAACAACAAGAAGCTCGATAAGGGTAAATGCCCGTGGATGTGCTTGACCGAGGGGGAGCGCTAAACCGGAACGACGATGTTTCAACATGTTCGTAAATCCTTACTCTTTATCTGACGATGCGTGAATCAAAGGTGCGGACTGGCCGTGTCTCAGTCCAAGAGGCGCGATCTGCGCGATCTGTGTATCGCAAGGTTCGGTTTCACCACTCAGGAAGCGGACCGCCTGCGCCACAATCGTCTGACAGAGTTCGTCGACGGGATAGGCCACCGATGCCAGACTGGGCCGCAGGTACTCCGTATCGGGAAGCGCGTCAAAGCCCACCACGGCAATATCCTCGGGGACTCGCACGCCATGGTCCAGCAGCGCCGCGATCACCCCCTGTGCCACCCGGTCATGGTGGCAGAACAGGCCATCGGGACGCTGGGCTGACGGAAGGCCCGCGATTACCGTACCCGCCCGGTACCCCATCGCCGTGCTGCCGCGCGTATCGAGGTCGGTAGGATCCCGCCACACCCGAGGCTTCTCCGTGACCCCCATCTCTGCCGCACCTTGGCAGAATCCCTCGTACCGGGTGCTTGTCTCGAAGTTGACCACCGCGCCCAGCCGCCGCCTCCCGCAGGCTGCCAGATGCCGCCCCGCGAGACGCCCGCCTGCGGCATGGTCCAGATAGGCACAGCCCGCGGCCCGCTCATCATAGCCCAGCACAAACAGCGGTGTCGTTCCACCGCTCTTCCGCGACTTCAGAGCGTTCAGAGGGTCCGCCGCGCCGGGCCGCTCGGGCTCACGCAGACTCCACGAGATAATCGCATCCACCCCCCGCAGCAGCAGATCATCCATCGCTGATTCCAGATGTCCCGGCTCGCTCCAGGCATCCCACGTCGATGTGCTCAGCAGAAAGTGATACCCCGCCGCCCGAATCGCCTGCTCCAGGTGCTGCGTCGCCGCCGCGAAAAACGGATTATTGAGATCGACCACCAGGACCCCGATCGTCTGTGACCGTCCCCGCACCAGACTGCGTGCCGCCAGGTTAGGACGGTACCCCAGCGCCACCGCCGCCTCCTGCACCCGGCGGCGCGTCTCCGGAGCTACCTTCGGATGATTGTTCATCACAAACGACACTACCGTCTGCGACACCCCAGCCCGCCGCGCCACATCATTGCTCGTTGGCTGCTTCCTCAAAACCAGATTCTCCCACAAAACAACCTGTCAATACGCATTGACAGATTATAGAATGCCAATCCTCACTTTGTCAATACGTATTACACAACCAGATACACTGCCGGTACAGACCAGCCTTACCTGGTGCTCTGCGTCAGCCAAGGACGGCCTATGTCCGGAACGCCCACTTCCCTTTCCAAAGGAGAGTCAGCGATGCAAGCATCGCTTGGGGAAACGCGAGCCGCGCGAGCGTGGGGGGAGGGGTGAGACCAAGGGGCCGAAGCCCGCATTAAACATTCCACCGCGCCTTATAAAAACGCTGCCCCCGATCCGTACAAACCGCACCCGGCTGACGGAAATGAATCC
>JAZKEA010000142.1:0-1916 GCA_040387315.1 Armatimonadota bacterium
AGCACATCCCTTGGTCACGGTCCGTCGAGGAGGACACGCTTGTCCGTCACGCGAACGGCATCCGGAAAGCGTGCCTGGTAGTTCGCAGCCCATTTCTCATCAGGGGCGAAAAAGCCCGCAAGCTCTCCACCGCCGCTCTGAACGGCCTCGGTCATGCGATAGATGTGGTCGTGATTGATGCCGATAACGGCAAAGCGGATTCGTTTTTCCATGCTGAGAAGTGCGATGCGCGCTATTTTTCTTCCTGCTTGAGGCCCTCGCCTCTGATCGACCCCTTAGGGCATAATCGCATCCAGCGATGCCGAGACCGCCGAAAGTATGACAGATTCATTCCCGGTCTCGGAGATGGCACGGATCGCGCCCGCCATGGGCTCGCAGGTGATCGGTCCGTCGTAGCCGACGGTCTTCAAAGCACCCATAAACCCACGAATATCAATGACCCCGGTCGCGCCAGGCAAAGCGCGGTTGCCTATTGTCTGCTCATCGAGCGGCAGATCCGGGGCATCGTTGACATGGACGACGACAATCTTTTCCGGCGTCAGCAGTTCCAAGTCGGCGACGGTCTCGCTAGCGCCGTGCCAGTGAAAACTGTCCAGAAGAATACCGACATTCGGCGAGTCAGTTGCCTCACAGAGCCGGAGCATTCCCGCGAGGTCATACACGAAATGGTTCGAGTACGGTGCGCGGCGGGAGGGGGCGGCGACATATTCGAGCGCGAGCGCAACGGCATGATCGTCGAGGATGGGCATAATCTCGTTCAGGCGGCGGACGTGCTCAGAAAAGGCATCATCGAAGGTGAGGGTCTCATGGAACGGCAGTACGACAAGGGCCGCCCGTGTAAATCCCAGAGCCCGCGCGTTCCGCGCGACAAGGGGCAGACCTGCGACGGCGGTCTGCCAGTCGTCTTCGGGCACCGGCACCCGGCCCGGCGCAAGTCCGAAATATCCAGGACGAACACCGTTTTGCTGCAGGAGGTCACGAACCGTGCCGATGTCCAGGCTGGGGTCGGCGAGCGTGCCCGAACCGGTATCCACCCCATCGAATCCGTACCGCGACGCCATTTCGATGGCGCGGGGCAGGTCGGCGGAGAGGGAGAGCAGTTCGGGCATCAGGCTTTTGTACATACACAATCCTTCGTTACTAAGATTTCCTTGGTTTCAGTCGTTGTCCGCCAGAGACCAGTAGCCCAGCGGATTATTCGTCGTCCTAAGACATTGCTGTTGTTTAGGGGCTGACATTGTAGGAGGCGAGATCGATATCTGCCTCCAGAAATAGCGTCAGTAGTTCCCGGTGCGCAACACCGGGCAAAATACGGTACGATTATCCGCGCACCGCGCCGCTGATGGCGCCGCCGGGGTTCGGGGTGCCGGGAATGCGATTCGGCTCGCGCTTGATGACCCGCTGTGGACAGACCACCTTCTGCTGGCGCGGGTTCAGACGCTCCAAAAGCTCGTCGGATGCCTGGTATGGGTGCCGGAAGTTGCCCCAGGACGGCCCATACCGATAGACCACTATACGCCGTTCGCCGGGATTGACCCGCTTGGCGGACCCGTGCGCGATGGCATCGACAAACAGCAGGGCATCGCCCGCCTCCAGATGCACCTCGACTGCCCCCTCCACGCCATCAACCGACCGTGTCTCGCCCGCCTTCATGCTGTGGGTCGCGATGTCGGGGTGGCTGAAGTTGGACTTGTGGCTGGCAGGGATGATCATCGTCGCGCCATCCCCCGGCCCGATGTCGGTGAGCGCCATCAGGATATTGACCTGTCCGCAATGAAAGCGCCCGTTGTGGTAGCGGAACTGGTTGCGCTTGACCCCGGCCTGACCGCCCGAGTGAAGACCAATAGCCTCGCCCGTTCCTCTCAGATTGGCGAAGTTCTCGTCGATAAAGAGCGGCCCGTGATGCCAGTCGAACG
>JAZKEA010000142.1:1926-22406 GCA_040387315.1 Armatimonadota bacterium
GGCCCTCTACTTCGCCAAGAGCCCGACCTCGAAGGTCGAAGGTCCCCTGCCCGCCGACGAAATGTTTGACCTTGGCGAACCAGCCTGGATAGTCGATCAGCCTCTCAAACGGCTCACCCGCTTCGTAGATCTGCTGAAGGTTAATGCCTTCAGACCCGCCGTAGCTGTGGGCATGGACATTGCCGTACCACTCCCCCGCCCCGAGCGGCGGTGTCAGGCTGGTGATGTTCGTGAGAATAGCGTTCATCTCGGCGACGTGGCTTTTAGTCAGCACGTTTTTGAGGATCAGGTATCCGTTCAGGTCGAACATGTACTCCTCGCGTGAAGTTACCGGCAAATCGGCGGGGGGCGCATCGGCGCTGGCTGAAACTGGCGAAGTCGTCATCGTCATTCTTGTTGTCCTCTTATCCTTCTCTAAATCATTACGGCTCTGTGTGAATCCAGTATAGGGATGTTATTGTGGGAATCCTTCGGCTAAAATAAGATGTTTTTCCCGTATACTAAGAATCGCTATGCAAACACGATCTCGGGTTCGCGAAGAGGGCGCGTTAGGGCTTGCCGCATGGACCGGCCATAGCCGTGGAATGCTCGCCGCCCATCGGCATCTGGACCTGGAGATCAACTATGTTCTGAGCGGCACGATGCGCTACCTGGTCGGGGGCCAAATTGTCGACCTGCCGCTGCACCGGCTTTGCCTGCTCTGGGGTGGCGTCCCCCATCAGATGATACGCAGCAATCAGGCCGCCGAGGCGATCTGGGTTACCGTCCCGCTCGCAGTCGTTCTGCGCTGGGGTCTGCCGGATCGTCTCATCCGTCCGCTGCTCGCCGCCGGGTTTATCGCCGATAACTCCCCCCGCGCGGGCGATCTCGAACTGCTGCGTCAATGGCTTCAGGACCTTCCTGGCCTCGGGCAGACGCAGACAGCTGTCAGCGAAACCAGCCCGATGGGCGGAATCGTGCTGCTGGAGATAGAGGCGCGTCTGCGGCGTTTCGCGGAGGGCATGACACAGCGGCGGGAAACCGGCGAAGGCACAGAAACGCTAACAGAGGGTGACGCGCACCACAGTATGGCAGCGCACCGGGATCGCGGGCTGGCGTCCGTGGAGGCAATGGCGCAGTTCATCTCCCAGAACTTCCGGGAAGACATCGGGGTGGTGGAGATCGCCGAACCGGCCTATCTCCACCCAAACTACGCCATGACGCTGTTTCGACGCCACACCGGGATGACGCTTTCTCAGTATCTGACCCTGCAGCGGATCGCACACGCGCAGCGCCTGCTCGCCTCCACCAATGACCCCATTCAGGAGATCGCACTGAGCAGCGGGTTCGGGTCCGTCAGCCGCTTCTACGAGGCATTTCGTAAGCAGACGGGAAACTCGCCCCATCGCTTTCGCCTTCGGGTGGAGAAGAAGGGAACGCAGTAGGGTCTGCAGCCGCCCTATGGCCTAGGGCGGCGGTCATAACGTCTACTCGTCCCGCCACAGATAGGCGGTAACACCACGCGGGTAGTAGCGACTGCCGATAGCTTTGCCGCGTACCATCTGGTCGCTCCAGGACCAGTAGCCGTTGTCCGGGTCCGTCAGCCATGCGACGTGGGCGGCATCCGCGCGGGTGGTGACCGCCTCACTGTCGATGCCGAGGATATGGCGGGCTACGAACTGACAGAGGTAGATCTTGGAAAGCCACGAGTTGTCACTGGTCGAGCTTATCTTCCATCCCCCATCGTCGAAGAGGCAGACGCCCGGCACGAGGACTGCCTCGAAATGGGTCTTCAGGGCCCGAAGGTAATCCGCGAAACGGCCACCGGGGTCAAGCGCCTCGCGGCAGTCCGTGAAAAGGGGGAAGATCAGTCCCTCAATAGCGGGAATGATTCGTGAGTCGTTGCCCTCGCCGAGGACCGCAGGAATGTAACCGCCCGGGGTGACATGGCGCACCAGGGTAGTGGCGCATCGGTCCGCCTGCGCACCGGCTTCTTGCGCGAGATCGATTTTGCCCCGTACCGTGAACAGTTTTTCCAGAGCGACATAGCAGGCCCAGGTCTTGCCGGCGAGATACAGGTTGTTGCGCGCCTGCCCCAGGGAGACATCCAGGCTGTCATAGGTCGTAATCTCAGCACCGCCGCCGCACCGGGTGCTGTCGAGAGACATGATGCCGTCACGCTGAGCGGGGTCCGGGTGATCCCGGTTCAGCAGGCTCTGGAAGCACGCTTCGACGAGCGGGAAATTCGCGGTGACCCAGGCATCGTCGCCCGTCTGGGTTGCGTAAACCGTGGCGCAGCAGAGCCAGTTCACCAGCTGCTCGTGCGTCATGTACGAGAACGTCCCATGCAGGCCCGACTGCTCGTAGCTGGAATAACGCGGTCGTGAGAAGACATTGTTCGAGCCGACATCGTGGGTGAAGCTGATGCCCCCCGGATGTTCGGTTGCGTCGCCGGGAAAACGAACCGCATCCTCGTAGCGATAGCGGCCCGAGTAAAGATCCAGCTCGTTGCGGACGGTCCACGGATTCATTTTCAGCTCGAAGAACAGCTGATCGACAGTCAGGTCGAAAGTATTCATCATCCGGTACTCACCCTCGTTCACTATCCAGAGCGGTTTGTCGTCGTGGAGAAGGAACTGGGTGCTGCCGTAGTAGGCGCGAATGGCATGGGCAAGCTGGAACTTCTGGTCGTCCGAGAGTTTGGTGTCCTCGACAAGCGCATTGGCCTCGACAGCGGCGTGCCGGAGCCTGTCGAAGTTCGACAGCGTGTAGGAGGCGACGGACTCGATATCAGGGAAAAGCCGGGTGTAGTAGTAGGTGGTATCCATTCCCGCGGTCGCGCGACCATCGCGGTAGAAGCATAGCGCGAAGCGGAAGGTACGTGTCTCGCCGGGGGGAACAGAAAGCAGCAGTGCGCCGCAGCCGCCCAGCCCGAACGCGAGGTTGTCCGGGTCCGTTACCTCCAGAAGGCTGTTCAGGGAGAAGGCGAGTCCCGAGCGCACACCGTCCGAATCTGTCACAATAGCCGTGCCGCGCCCCTGTCCGACCCCGACAAGCGGCGAGGCGGTATCGTCGAGGCGGCGCATTCCCGCATACGGGTCGCTGCCCCGATAGCCAAAAAAGGCGCGACGCTCCTGTGTTCCCTGCGTATTATCGATAGTCACTTCCGCCAGCACAGCCGGAGCAAGCGCAGCCAGAAGTTCCGCCTCATCAGAGTGGTCCGGATCCGGCACCCCGCGAACCGGCGAGTAAACCGTAAATCGCAGGTCTCCCGCGATCCAGGTATCGGTTGCGACGCGAAACTCCCGCAGAATACGGTCTGCGGCAAAGGGCACAACACGCGCCGTCTGCGGGCCGGACGCTACCAGAGCCGCCTGCTCTCCCTCAAACCGGCGTCGCTCATCCTGCTCGGCATCGGCGGTTGCCGCGGCAGCATAGAACGGCAGCGCCTCGAACATCGATCCATCCGGCGTCTCCAGCCCTATATAAATGTCCTGATCGGCGGGAGCTCCCAGTTCCAGCCCGAGACCGCCTTTGGCCCCGGGGAACCCGAGCGTGAATGTAGCGAAGGCCCCGATGGGCGCATGGTGTGCATTGAAAAATGGGTTGTTCATAGATAAAAGTATAATTGATATTTAGGATAAAGAGCTGTGGGTTATCCCCTTTACCCTGCCAGAGCCGCACTGACGGCACAGTAGGCGGGTTTCGGGCGGTATGCCTCGTCGAGGGGAAGGGATGCGCCCCAGCCTTTTCGAAAACCGGGTATCCAGCTATGGGCGTCGGTGAAGCCCCAGAAGATCAGTCCCCGGCAGTTCTCCTCAGTGCGACAGAGGCGCGTCAGATCCTCGAAGCCCGCCGCCTGCGTGGCCAGCTGCTCCTCACCGGGGGGATTGCCATTCAGCTCCATGCGAATATCCGCCTCCGTCACCGCCCATTCCAGTCCCAGTTCCACGAAACGTCGGATGTTGGCGCGGTGGGCATCGGTGGCACGCCAGCCATTCATGAAATGCCCCTGGAAACCGATTCCATCAATAGGAGCGCCAGTCTCGATCAGGCTGCATATCAACGCATAAACGGCGTCTGACTTCGGCCCCACTGCCTCAATTTCGTAATCGTTGTAATACAAGCGGGCGTCTGGGTCTGCCTCATGCGCCCACTGAAAGGCAAGCCTGAGGTACTCCGGACCAAGAGCGCGATGCCACAGACTGTCCTCGCGAAGGCCAGGGGCAGCACCGTCCACACCGGGGTCATGGACTGCTTCGTTCACAACATCCCAGTGCGCGACGCGGCCTTTGTAGCGACCGACAACGGCGTGGATGTAGTCCCGCAGCAGAACTTTCAGTTCGTCTGGGGAGGGGTGGTCTGCCTCATTTTTGAGCCAGCGCGGTGTCTGCTGATGCCAGACCAGCGTATGTCCCCGAAGCAGCATACCGTTCTCGGCAGCAAGATCGGCGAGACGGTCTGTCACGCTGAAGTCATACTCACGAGGGCCGATCCACACCTCGGAGGGCTTGAAAGCGTTCTCGGCGACACAGGCATTGAACTCACGCTGCAGCGTTTCTTTGTAGCGCGGGTCACTGCCGGAGAGCAGCTTCATATCGACGGCAGCGCCGATGGGAAGTCCGGCAGATTTGGCGAGTTCACGCAGGGGACGATGATCTTTAAGATCCCGTTGATTCATTTACTTTCCTTTACGGAGGACAATAGTGACAATCGAATGGGGCGGCAGGGTCACGGTATTTCCTTTTGGGAGCCTACCCAGCGACCGAAACCGTTCGCCCGGTCCGGAGACACCGACTTTCTCTCCCTCGGTCGGGGTGACGGGGGGCGGCGGGAGAACGCTCCGGTAAATCGCCGACGAGGTTCCCGTAAAGCCGCGCATCGTGAGAGACAGCTTCGCGGCTACAGTGGTAGAGGTGTTCAGCGCGACCGCGACCAGACGGGATTTGTCCGGACTGAGGTAGGCGGACATCTTTATGGCAGGATCGGATGTCCCCGCAGTAACGCGCTTATAGCCGGGGCTGACGAAGTTCGAGTAATGCTTCAGACCATAGTAACGGTCGGTGGGCTGGAATCCGTTGGGCAGCTTCCAGGTCGCCTTAGGGTTCGCAGGGTTATCGATGTTTATGAGTGTGTCTTTGCCCGGCCAGATTCCCGCCCAATAAACATAAGCGGCGGCATCTCCCTCGGCGAGCGTGTTGTGTATCACCCACGCGGTCTGAAAACCGTCGCTGCGTCCGAACTCGGTCATCCAGCGCGTCTTGTTGGGATAGGCATCACGCACCCCGCGCAGCGTTGGGATAAACGTATCCGGCGCCTGATGATCGCCGCCATAGTACAGATGGTACGCGACGCCAGCGACCTGCCGTGCCGGGGCGGAGTCTTTCGCGCCCAGATAGTTCTGGACTTTCTGCCCACCGATACCCAGCGTTTCCGGTCCGAGCAATTTGGGGGCACCGCCGGGAATTGTCCGGAAGCGGCGGTACACGGCATCGAGGGCTCTGTCGTAGCCCGCGAATTCGGCTCCCTTGTCGTCCTTCGTCTCGGATGGCTGAAAAAGACACGTCTCCCAGTCCGCTTTCCAGTCCGGTTCATTCTGGATGCTGACCCAGGTCGGTGTCACGCCTATTTTTTTGTAGGCACCGAGCGAGTCCGCCCAGTAGCCCGCGAATTTGTCATAAACATACGCGCCGTTCTCCCTTGCCAGCGTTCCGCCGCCCTTCTCCTGGCCCGTGCTTTTCAGGTCTGCGGGAGGACTCCACGAAGACATCAGGATTCGGATCGGTTTGCCAAGCGATGCCTGTGCCCCGCGGACGATGTCGGCGTCGTTTTTCGCGAAATCCGCACCCTTGGTCGGGCGATACACGTTCTGGAGCCGCAAAATGCTGAGATTCAGCCCCTTAAAGAACGTGTCGTAAAGCGCCTTCTTATTAGGATGCTCGGCAATCCAGTTCTGGTAGTAGGCCGTAGCCGCGCCGAAACCCTCTATAGTCTGGTGGGTTTTGCCTGCGTCGATAGTGGCTCTCACCGTTTTACCGGCAGGGATAGCAGGAGCAGACTGTGATGCCGCGAAGGCGACAAAGGGAACGACAGACGCTGCCGTAATCACCGCAAGGGATCGATAAGTATATACTTGTCCTGAGATTTTCATAGTTTTTCCGGAGAAAGGGATGCCGCATTCCAGATCAGACGTGTGCCATCGCGCTCGACTGTATAGGTTCTCTCGCCAATCTCTGAATGACAGTACGGATTATCAAAGCGTGGGTAGCCACTCAAGGGTAGGTCGCGCCCACTGACGCTGAGCGGCCCTGTCCACCCGAAGCTGACCGGCCCTAAGGTCGGGGATTCGTAGCGGACGCTGAGCCCCCCGCAGGTGACAGGAGCGGCTTCAATAGCTGCCACGAACCGCGCGAAGTCTCCGTGCTGTACGCGAGTTCCCATTTCACAAATCCAGATGTTGTCGGGGCTCTCCGCACGGAGTTCTGCGCTGTCACCGCTGGTCCATGCTGCCGGATGCTGCGAAAACAGCGCAAGGTAGCCGTCCCCACTGCGCCCAAAGGTCCACGGCCCGCGCTGAAGCGTCTCGTCGAAGGCATCGCGGGGAAAGTAGGCATGCGAGAACGGAAGCGGGTCATCAGAAGGGACATGATGCAGGCACACCAGGACGTTTTTCTCCTGCGCGGCTCGCGGCAGGAAGCGGTTCCCTGCCCAGAAGTTGGGCCGGTCACCGTGCGCACTGCTCTCGCTCTCGTTGCCAGGGTGATTCGTAAAGACCACGGCATCGATCCCGAGTGTTGCCTGCCAGATATGCTGCTGGTAACCGGGACGCCCCGGCCGAAAGTCCTGCGCACACGAAAGCATGTAGTCCGGGGTGCGAAAGGTATACAGGTTCGCCTCGGAAAGCGCGGTATTGACGGCGTCACCGTCGAAAGTAGCCCCGCCCGACTCCACCAGCGCCTTTGTTTCTGCTAATAGGGTATCCGCCCCGTTGATAAAGTCCAACAGCCACGGGTCCTGCGCGATTTCGGCGACCTCCAGGGCAGTAGCCCGTGCGAGGGGGTGCCGGGCTGTCTGACAGGCCCAGAAGAACATGGCATCTTCCCGCCGGGTGGGATCAAGCCCGTATTGGGAGGCATCAGCGACATTCAGACCGTGACGCTCGCGCGATACCGTTTCGGCGAGCTGGTCCAGCGCGATGGCCTCGATCAGGGATGGGCAGCGGTAATCACTGGTCGCGAGAGCCGAAAGGGCGATACCCGAACGTCCATTGAACACACCCGTGCCGAAGAACAGCCAGTTTATCCCCGTGTTTGGGTCCTCGCGCGCCCCCTTCAGAAACTCCGCATAGGTGCGGCCATGGGTGGTGCCGAGCACGCCTTTGTAGGAGTGGATCGCCATCTCGAACAGCAGAATGTCCACCAGCATCCCCGCCCTGCGGCGCAGATCGGCATCAGAGGCGAAATCATAAAGGTTGAGAAGTGCCAGAAGGTCCTCTTCAATATACGAGGACAGCCACTCTGAAAAGCCGAACCGAAGCCGGTGGTCGATCCACCTCCGCACGCGTTCGGCCCCCTCACGGGCATGCCAGGCACCGTTCCTGCCGCTGTTGGGGAAGACCGTGTCCGGGAACATCTGCCCCGCGAGTACCTCACAGCTATGAAAGAGAATCTGATGGTTTTCGGTGTGGAAGCACATTCCCCGGATGCCTGGCTGATCGTACCAGTAGCTGAAGCCCACTACCGCCTCGCGCATTCCCGCATAGTCGTTCATCGACAGCAGGGGCGAATCAGGGAAACGGTACAGAAGGCGCAGCACACCCGCTAGGGCAAAGTCGGCGCAGTCGCGGCGTGCAGCGATCACGGCAAGCGGCGGCCCCAGCAGTTCGGCGGATGAGGCGCCATTCGGCCCGCGCCCAAGTGCGAGACGTGGAAGAAGATGGAACACCTCACGCGGAATAAGCTGCGCGACTGCATCAGGACCGGCGGCGTGTGGCCCGGCCTGTGCGGCGACAGCCTCCAGATAGGTAAGACGGCGCGCATCAAACGGGGTGGTATTGAGTATCGTCATCTCTGTTTCAGAACGCGGCATCACGTTGCCTTGGAGAAGTGGGGCAGATCCGCACAGTTAGTGAAACATTTCACCATATTGGAAAATAAGGGGGCACCGCATATCTGAGGTGCCCCGGCTTTGGTCATTTCTGGCGCCGTCTGTTAGCCGCCAGCCTTCTCGCGGGCAGCCTTGAAGGCAGCCGCGTTTGCCGCCGCGTCCGCGTTCGGCGCGGGTCGCGGCGCCGTTGCTCCAGGAGGCGCGCCCACAGGCGGCGCGGCAGGAGCGGCGGGAGCCGCAGGAGCAGCCGTAGACTCGTCTGCCGCCTTTGGGGAGCAGCCCGATACCAGCATCAGACCGCCGACGGAGGCACAGGCTGCCATAAGGGAAGCCGTTAATCGGCGCCAATTGTTAATTTTCATGATCTCTATTTAGCTTTCTTAACGGTGAGCAATGTTCAGCCCTCCCCAACAAATGAAGGAGAGGGCTGAACGGATTGGAGTAAACCTTTAGTTCATCGGAAAACCGGCGCAGGCATTGGTTCCCGAGAAGAGCCAGGTCTGAGAATCCGGGGAGTAGGCGCTACCGACACCGGGATAGTAGAAGTTCCGGCACCAGTTCAGCTGTCCCTTCGCGACAGCCTTCACGTGACCGTCCGCAAAAGCCATGTTGGTCACACCGCCGTGGCGGTAGCGTGACACCTGAGCCCACTTCCAGGGGTCTGCCTCAGAACCCGTCAGGTCCTTGTCCCACTTCGCCGCTGAGTTCGGGCCGCTACAGGCCCACGCACCCTCGCCGCACTGCCAGTAGGCATCGCCGGTCAGTCGGGGATCACCAATACCGTCATAAGAGTCAATCTCGTTATTCTCGGAGATCAGCGCTAGTTCCGATGAACGCCCCAGTTGCGCCAGGGTAACAGCAGGTACGGGACCGCTTCCGTTGCCGTAGTTTTCCTCAGTAAAGATGGTATCGTTGCCACCATAAACCGTTCGTGCGTCGGCATCCGGCTGGCTCGGGCAGTTCCAGATACCGCCCGATGTCAGGGTGACCGGCGTGTTGTTGGTAGAGGCCCATGTCACCGTGATGGTGCCGTTCTTGACATACGGCCCGACCGCATCCTGCCAGGTGTAGGGCGCCCACGACTGACGCGGTGCCGGTGGCGGCACAATGCGAAGACGAGGGAACGTCTCGTCATAGTCCTGGACATACATCATAGCAGCGGTTGCGATCTGCTTCTGGTTCGACAAACACGAGGACTGCCGTGCCTTCTCCCTCGCTTGCGCGAAGACAGGAAAAAGGATCGCGGCAAGTATCGCGATAATCGCAATAACAACGAGCAACTCGATCAAGGTAAAGCCTCGGCGGGCTGCAAAATTCATAGACTTCATAGTCAAACTACCTTTCTAAGGTACAAACATTTTTACGGAACCAAACCACGATAGCTGTACCTGCGAGAGGTACATCAGCAAACATTGACTTCCCTGATTAACGGTTCATAACGCACTGCGAGGTGCTTCCGCGAACGACGATTTCAGTAACCGGCACGGCGACGCGGCACGCCTCCGCCGGTTCTCCACTCATAAGGCGCTGCAGGGAACGAACTGCCTGGCGGCCGATATCCTCGACCGGGACGGCAACACTGGTAATTGGAATAGCCCCCTCGCGGGCCTCGGGCGAATCATCAATTCCGACGATGGAAAGCGCTTCCGGAACCCGTATCCCAAGGCTGTTTGCGGCGGACATGACGGCACAGGCGAGTGCGTCATTGGCGCAAAGGACCGCAGTCGGCGGGTCCGGCAGCGCGCGCCACTTCACAATCGTGTTCATAGCCTTCTCGTCGACGTTCTGCCAGGCATCGGCGAAACCGATAAGTAGCGGATCGAATAGCCCTTTCGCCTCCATCTGCGATGTGAAAGCTTCCAGGCGTAAAAGAGCAATGTCATCCGGCTTGTTTATGCCCGTTTCGGCGTGGGACACCTGCCGGGCCGGGCCAGCGAAGTGGGCGATACGCCGATGACCAAGGGAGAAAAGATGATCGAGCGCCAGCCCGATGGTCTGCTCCTCGTCGGCGGAGACCGCGCCGCAGCCGTCGGGCAGATCCTTTGAGCGCGGAAGCATCACGGCGGGCATCCCCGCCTGCACCACCTTCTTCGCCCTCGCCCCATCGAGTCCGTGGAACAGAAGACCGTCCACGCGCCCATCCAAAAATCCATCAGACTTGGTTCCACCGCGTACGGACAGAGGATAATGGAGCATCGAAAGATCGGCACTATCGGCCTCGCGTACGACCCCCCTCCACAGACGCTCAAAGAAGAGGTTTCCATACATCAGTTCCGGGTCAAGAGGACTGTAGAGGCAGACACCGATAGTATGGGTCGCGCCGTGGCGCAGGCCGCGCGTGAGAGAACTGGGGGTGTACTGAAGCTCGGCAATCGCGGTGCGAATGCGCTCAGCGGTACGGGGCGCACAGACATCCTCGCGACCATTCACGAAGTAGGAAACGGTCGTCGTGGAGACGCCCGCTTTCTGAGCCACATCTTTAATGCTTGATTTTCGAAACGCCCGGGTCGTCATCTTTGCCGATCCAATTCTTCGGGGAATGGGTCACGCCGCCGTGTCCGCTGCCTATCGAACTATGAACAATATAGTCTCGGTGAAATCTTACAGTGAATAATTCCACTGAAATGTTTCACTGGCTCTTGATATTACACTGGTTTCAGTACCCGCGCAAGTAATAAAATTGTCAGCGTCCGCTCTTCCCGGAAATTCGTCCAAGCAGGTAAAGTTGTCTGAGGGCACGAACCTTGAAATTCGCGAAGCACTCTGTACAGGGTCGCCTCCAGGACAGCAGCGTAAAAAGCGGGGTTAATTCAGTATGAGTTTGAAGGTTTTATTCATCGGGGGAACCGGCATCATCAGTTCCGCCTGCTCTGCGCGTGCGGTTGAGGCAGGACTGGATCTTTATCTTCTCAACCGCGGCAGCGCGCAGCGTCCTGTGCCGAGCGGGGCCACGGTCCTTCACGGCGACATACGCAGCAGAGAGTCCGCCGAGAAGGCGCTGGAAGGTCATACGTTCGATGTGGTGGTGAACTGGATTGCCTTTACGCCTGAGCATGTGGAAAATGATCTGAATCTGTTCCGGGGCCGTACCGGTCAGTATCTCTTTATCAGTTCGGCATCCGCCTACCGAAAGCCGCCGACAAGCATTCCCATCACCGAATCCACTGTGCTGCACAATCCGTTCTGGAAGTATTCACGGGACAAAATCGCCTGTGAGGAGCGACTGATCCGGGCATTTCGGGAAGAGGATTTTCCCGTGACCATCGTCCGCCCGTCACATACGTATGATCAGACACTGCTGCCGATGCACGGCGGTTATACCATCATTGACCGGATGCGGCGGAACAAGCCTGTGGTCGTCCACGGCGATGGAACCTCCTTGTGGACCCTTACGCATCATAGGGATTTCGCAAAAGGATTTGTCGGCCTGCTCGGAAACCCTCAGACCATCGGCGAGAGTTTTCATATTACGTCCGATGAGGCCCTGACGTGGGATCAGATATTCCGAATCTTCGCCCATGCCGCGGGAGCGCCGTCACCGACTCTCGTCCACGTTCCCTCAGAGACCATTGCCGCCTATGATCCGAAAAGCGGCGACAGCCTGCTGGGAGATAAAGCGCACTGCGCGGTCTTTGACAATACCAAGATAAAACGGATTGTGCCGGACTACGTGGCGACTATTCCCCTCTCTCTGGGCGCCAGAGAGGTCATCGCCTGGTACGATGCTGATCCGGCCCGGCAGCGCGTGGACGAGGCGATCAACCGCCTCACCGAAACGCTTATTGAGGCGCAGCAGCGAGCGCTGCCGTCCCTGTAAATCTATGAAACCATCAAAACCTCTGAACGTTGCTCTGGTGGGCTGTGGCATTATCAGCGAAAATCACATTCGCGCCTATGCACAGCATACCGACCGCGCCCGCATCGTTGTCTGCTGCGATATTGACCGGGACAAAGCGGCGGCGCGCGCCGAACTTGTCGGTAACGCCCGCGTGGCGACACGGCTTGAGGATGTCCTTGCCGATGACGAAGTCGACGCCGTCGAGATATGTACCCCGCACCATCTCCACGCGGAGGCCGTCATCGCGGCGGCGCAGGCAGGTAAGCATATTTTGTGTCAGAAACCGCTCGCCCGAACGCTCGAAGAGTGCGATGCGATGATAGCCGCGGCGGAAGCGGCGGGTGTTATTCTCTTTTACGGCGAGACGAACCGAACCTTGCCCGCGGCGGTTCAGGCGAAACTGGTGATCGCGGAAGGCCGTATCGGCACCCCTGTCGGAATACAGGCACGCGCCGCCTACTGGCAGGGCGGCGAGTACATGACAACGCAGTGGCGATACGATCCGGCGATCACGGGGGGCGGTCAGCTTCTGGACGGGGGCATCCATGCGGTCGACCTGATGCTCCATATCGGTGGACCAATCGCGGCTGTCTCCTGCAATACAACGCGCTTCCGCCCGGAGCTTGGCGGCGAGGATACCGCGGTGGTGAATGTACGCTTCAGCGAGGGTCCTCTGGGAAGTCTGTTCACCTCTCAGGCGGCAGGCGTCTGGCTCCCGGAGGCCAGTTTCATCGCCTTTGGAACAGAGGGGGCGATAACCCTGGGAGGAACGGGAGGAGCGCTTGTTCTGCACAGATCGGATCTACCGGACCGAAGGCAGGTGCTTCTGGAAAAGAACGGTGATGCGTTCGCGGTGATGATCGGGCGGTACCTGGATACCCTCTTTGGTGATATCGAGAACCCCTCACCAGCATCTGCAGGGCGAGAAAATTTGTCGGTGGTGCTTGCGGCTTATGAGGCCGCCCGCCAGGGCAGGGAAATAATACTGGGCTAGTCCTAATCTCCCCGCTGCTGTAGTGAGAACAGGTAGAAAGCAGCGGGAAGATTGGGCTTCTCCTGATGGAGATGGTGATCCCTTCTTCTCGTAAGTGGCGCGAGGCACACTCCGGAAGCCGTTTTAGTGCAGACGTCTCCTTTTCCCTCCGCCGTGATCTCTTGAAGAGATACGCGTCTTTAATGTCGTCTGCACACGGACAGCCCGGCCGACTCAGTGCCAGTATTGCAATCGCATGGTAGGCGCAAGAGTACTCGTGCGATAACGTAGCAAAAGCTTACTAACACCACACCCTAACAGCGGATCGTTTCGATAACACGAGAAAGAGGACGATATCCGCTGCCAGGGTGTATTGGCTCAGCCGTCACAGCAGGGAACAACAAATTGACGACTTGGTCCTATGATCCCATACTGCCATGGACAACAGCGTTGCCGACCTGTTCGGCTCTGTGCATCACAGCGTGTCCAAACCAACAGATAAAATGTGGTCAGGTCGGAAAATAAAGGAAGCAGCCTTTTTTTATGGGATTTACAAGGTAATAATCAAATGCAGGATGGAGTTGGCAGCAAGTTTACCGTGCTTCTTCTGGGGCCCTTCGATGTTCGGCTTTCCAGTGGAGAGCGGCTTCCGTCACTGCGAACGCACAAGGGCCAATGGCTGCTGGCACTGCTCACACTGCGCAGTGGCCGCCCGGTCTCACGTGAGTGGATAGCGGGTCTCCTTTGGCAGGACAGCGAGGATAGTGCCGCGCTTTATAACCTTCGGCGCTGCCTGAGCGACCTGAGGACCGCCCTGGGAACGGACATATGGCGTCTGCAGACACCCACAGCGCGTAACATCGCGCTCGACCTTAGCGGTGCGGAGATAGATGTACACCAGTTCGATGCCGCTGTCGCGCAGGGCAGCCCCGAGGCGCTGCGAAAGGCGGTAGACCTCTACCGCGGCCCATTGATGGAAGGCTGTGACGAGGAGTGGGCGGGCCAGGAACGGGCCCCGCGTGAGGAGAGTTACTTTATGGCGCTTGAACGCCTCGCGGAACATACGGCAGCAACCGGAGATTTTTCTCAGGCTGCCGCCTACCTGCGACGCGTCGTCAGCCAGGAGCCGACTCGTGAGACTGCCCAGCGTGCCTTGATGAGCGTTCTATCGAAAATGGGAGACCATGCTGCAGTAGTCCAGACTTACCGGAATTTGCGCCAATACCTCCACGCGGAGATGAATATCGAGCCCGCTCCGGAGACGCAGCAGCTAATGCGGGAGATACGCGATCAGGCCCGAATCACCATAGCGCCGTCTCTAGGGGGAGGTACAGTGCGCAAGCCGGCCTTGACAGAACCCTCGGCAACCGATACTCCCAACGAGGCAGTTAGCGGCGGCGCGCCAACGGAACCGGCAGGCGGGGCTGTCCCGCTGGAGTCGCGCTTTTACATACGACGCACTACCGATGACGAGTTCAGCCGAGCGATCCTGAGGCAGGATAGTATCGTGCTGGTAAAGGGACCGCGGCAGGTAGGCAAGACTTCCCTGCTGTCACGTGGGCTGCAGGCTGCCCGAAATGCCGGACGACGCGTTGCGGTACTGGATTTCCAGAAGCTCGCGGCTCGCCAGTATGAGTCAACCGAGGCGCTGTATCTGGCGATGGCCGGACATCTTTACGAGCGGCTGGAACTGGACACACCGCCGTCGTCGGTGTGGAACGCGGATGCGGGACCAAATGATAACTTCGAGCGTTATCTCCGTCGCCATGTCCTCCGCAGTGGCGGCGAGAACACGCAGTTAGTCTGGGCTCTCGATGAGATCGACCTTCTTTTCCAGCAGACCTATAGCTCCGAGGTCTTCGCCTTGTTCCGGTCCTGGCATAATGAACGAGCGCTGGACCCGGATGGCCCTTGGGGACGACTTACCCTCTGCATCTCCTACGCGACAGAAGCGCATCTGTTTATCACCGATCTGAATCAGTCACCGTTTAACGTGGGGACACGCCTGTCTCTTGATGATTTCACCCCGGCTCAGGTCGCTGAACTGGCACAGCGTCATGGCGGGCTGCTTGAACAGCCCGCGGACTGCGAGCGTTTTCTGCGCCTTGTCGGAGGACACCCGTATCTGGTTCGCCGAGGACTGAACGAATTGGCAGGGGGCGCGCACAACCTGACGTCCCTGGAAACAAACGCCGCAGGCGATGCCAGCCCGTTTAACGACCATCTGCGGCGGCTGCTCTTTCTGCTGAATCGGGAGAATGACCTTGAACTGGCGGTGCGTGAGGTTCTGGAGGGTCGTCCCTGCCCTGCAGGAGCCCCGTTCTATCGTCTCCGCAGCGCCGGTGTAATACTCGGCGACACCCCGGAGACCGCGCGCCTTCGCTGCGGTTTGTATGCCCGCTATCTGGAGAGCCACTTTCGATGAGCCTGCATACGCCACGTCACGAGGACAGCGTTGCCGAGACCGCGCCATTTTATGTGGTGGGCGGCACTATGCCCCGCACCGCGCTCTCTTATGTCGAGCGGCAGGCGGACCGTGATCTCTATGCGTGGCTGCGGGCGGGCGAGTTCTGCTATGTGCTGACATCACGCCAGATGGGCAAATCCTCTCTGATGGTCCGCATGGCCTCCTATCTCCGCCAGGAAGCGGGGATGGCGGTTGCCAGTATCGATCTGACATCGCTCGGACAGAACCTCTCACTGGAGCAGTGGTATCTGGGGATGCTGCGTCGCATCGGTCGTCAGCTGGATATAGAGGACGCCATCGATGACTTCTGGAAAAAAGAGCAGGCGCTGGGGCCGCTTCAGCGCTGGCTGGCGACCCTGAGCGATGTGGTTCTGGAAGCCTGCTCAGAGAATCTTGTCATCTTTGTGGACGAGATCGATGTGGTCCGCAGCCTGCCCTTTCGAACCGATGAGTTCTTCGCCGGGATCCGTGACTGCTACAATCGCCGCTCCTCCGAGCCCACCTTTAAACGCCTTACCTTCTGCCTCCTTGGTGTCGCTACCCCTTCTCACCTGATCGATGACCCGCACCTGACCCCGTTTAATATCGGACGCCGTATCGAGCTGCGCGACTTTAGTCCCGTTGAGGCAGCGCCGCTGGCGAGCGGCCTCCTTTACCCCGGCTTGACAGGACCGACCGAACGGGTCAGCGGGCAGCTTTTGGAACGCATCTTATACTGGACGGACGGCCATCCTTATCTGACACAGCGCTTCTGTCATGCGGTGGCGAGCGAGCGCAGCGTCCGCTCGACAGCGGATATCGACCGTATCTGCGGCGAGATATTTCTTGGTCACGGCGCACAGGAAAAAGACGATAACCTTCTGTTCGTACGCGAGAGTCTCCTGCGGGGCGTGAAAACGGAGGCGGAGCTTTCCAGTCTGCTTCGGCTCTATGCTGGTATCAGAGCCGGTCGGCGTGTCGAGGATGATGCCGCGGACAGCCTTATTACCGTCCTGCGTCTCTCCGGTATAACCAAAGTCGAATCCGGCAGCCTACGCGTTCGTAATCGCATCTATCAGCATGTTTTCGACCGGGATTGGGTGACGGCGAGCTTACCGGGCACCGAGCTGCGGCGTCACCGAGCGGCCTTTCTCGCCGGGGTCCGCCGCACACTCGTCCTCTCCACCCTCGTGATGGCAGTCGTTCTCGTTCTTGCCTGGACTGCCGTCATTCAGGCGAAGCGAGCGACGCAGCGGGAGAAAGAGCAGCGCCGCCTCCTTTTCTGGGCGGATATGAAGATCGCGGAACAGGCTCTGGAGCAGCATAATATATCGCTGGCGACCCAGATGCTCAGCGCACATCGGGCCGATGCGGTCCATAACTTCGTCTGGGCGTACCTGTGGAAGCTGTGTAAAGGCACTTATACAGCGGTCCCGCTTTCCGGAAAGCAGATCCATTTGGTCGCCTACTCACCCGATGGTCGTTATCTCGCCGCGGGCGCTCGGGATGGCACCGTGTCGCTTTTCGATGCCCGAACCAACACCAGGCAGCGCGTTCTTGAGAGCGGATTCAAGATCGTTTCCGCTCTCGCCTTCTCGCCTGACAGCAGATATATCGTCGCAAGCTGCGCAAGTAAGAATAGCCTGGAGAGCAAGATCAAGATATGGCCGCTGACAACGCGCGGTGGGGAGCGCACGCTATCCGTACCTCCACCAACTTCCTCGCTCCAATTTTCTCCTGACGGTCGTTATCTTCAGAGTAACTTTCTCGTGAAGAATAAGCGCACCTGGAATTTCCAGACTGGTCAGACAGAGAACGCCCCCTCGGATTCTCCTCTCAGCAGCAGGGTTACCACTCCCCTGGAAACGGAGATGGTCTCCGGCGCCCGCGCCCTATCCCCGGATGGACGACTCATTGCGATAAGCAATCCGCATACCCCGATACGGCTGATCGACACAAAAACGGGCCGCGAAATTCGTCGTATCGGCAGTGCGAGCAGGGAAATGGACACTCTCGCATTCTCACCCGATTCTCGTTTCCTTGCTGGAGGCAACGATGCCGCACATCTCTGGGATATTCGAACGGGTCGTGAGATAAATGCTTTTAAGGGGCAGACCGGCCGGGTAAATAGTCTGGCCTTCTCGACCGACGGAAAGCGATTAGTCACGTCAACGAAGGATAAAGATGGGACCGTAAAAATCTGGCGACTGGATGGAGTCAACCCAGCCGATTCAATCGTCTTCACCGCGGATTATAGTGTTCCTTTGAAAGGCTTCTCGCACGGCACCCATGGGTCGCGGTTCACCTTCTCTCCCGACAGCAGCCTTGCCGTTTCACGTGAACGATATCGAAATAAGCTCATCGTTTGGAACACAATGAATGGCGAGCGGCAAAGGGAATACTCGCTCGGTGGTAAGGTGCTGCACGGAACCACGTTTCGCGCAAACGGACACGATCTGCTTGTAGTGCCGAAGGCAGACCCGGTGCGGGTCGTTGATACGCGGACCGGTAAAGAAGAGCTCAACGCACCGGAGAGTGGTCTCAGGGGCTATTCTCCTCTTGTTTGCTCGCCAGACGGTCAGTGGCTTGTGACCAAAGGTATCCCAATAAGGGAGGGCGGTAACATCATCGTTCAAAATCTTCGGGACTCCCGCTTATCGTTTCCCCTATATGGTCACAAACCCCATGTAACTTCCGGTGCTTTCTCCCCGGACGGGCGACTTCTGGCAACGGGAAGCTGGGATAAGACGGTACGTGTTTGGGATATGTCGTCGCAGAAAACTATCCACGTGCTGCGCGGCCATAAGTCAATGGTGCAGGCAATCGCCTTCGCCCCGGACGGTTTCACCCTGGCGACAGCCAGTCCGGACGGCATTGTGCGCTTCTGGGACATCTCCCTGGGACGCGAGATAATGGAGATCAATACCGGTTCCAATGGCCTGGCTGCCCTAAGATTTACGCCTGATGGCTCTGAACTGAAAGTAGCGTACGAAAACGGGGTGATTCGCTCCTGGCTTGCAGCCCCCGAACAGGAAATAGACCAATGGATCGCACTGGCTGGTTTAGAAGCAAAACAGTCTGATTAGATTGGGAAGCATGGTACAGAAATTGCAAGAGAGTACTATTTATAGTAAGTTAGTGCTTCTGAAACTACCCAATCATCAAAGGACAGAATTTGTACACTCCCGGACCAAAACCGCCGTTCGACGTTCGTGACATTGTTCCCGGCTCGGAACTCGACAACGATCACCTGCAGGCCCGCTACGACACCGCGAACCGCATGATACTCCTGATGGGCGCTATTTCTTTTGAGCGCCTCTTCACTGAGAAATGGAAGTCTCTGCTGCCCGAAATTATCTGTAATATTCCCAAGGCCACCAATCTGGGACTGCTTCGAGACCGCGCCGATCTGCGGGGTCTTGACGCTGCTTACTGTCTTAACGTGCTACTTTCGGCATGCCCTGACCTGAGTTGGAGCGACTATACCGCCACGAACTACAAACGGCGTGATGCAGACCGGGACAAGGTTCTGGACCCCCTTTTTGACGCGCATGTCGCACTCTGGCGACAGGGAATTTACTTCCCTCACCCACTGAGCTGTTCGAAATGCAATACCGAGCAGTGTGAGGCAATGCACACCCTGGCAACGACTGCGGGTTCGCGGACCTACCAAGCCTATTTCGAGCGGCTCCTGCCCGGCGCCTCCTCGGACTGGAAGCGCGAGGAGATTGCCGCCTTCAAAGCAGCGATAAAAGCGGGTGTGCTCTTTAATATGCTGCCCAATGACCGCTGCTGCAACGAGGAGTATCAGGAGTGTGAGAATTTCGCGCCCGGCAAAGATTGTCTCGACTGCTCTGACGAGGACGACCCCTGTGATTGGAAAACAGAGGCAGTGCCTCCGGTCTAAAATTCGTCGTCGTCGTAAAGCGGACAATTTTGTCTATTTGATGTTACAATAGCAACCGTAGTTTGTATTGGTTCTTTGCCCGCTTCGCGGAAATTTAACGGGCGGCTAAAGGAAGTTAACGTGCGGCTAAAACGTGGTTTCACTCTTATAGAGCTTCTCGTCGTGATAGCGATAATCGCCATCCTTGCCGCGATTTTATTCCCCGTGCTGGCAGCGGCGCGCGGAAGTGCGCGCAAAACCGCCTGCCTTTCTAACTTGAAGCAGATTGGGACCGCCGCCCGCCTGTATCTGCAGGATTACGACGAGACCCTTCTCCCCCCGATGTACCTGAGGACAGGAGCCACAACCCGTTACACAGGTGTTTTCTATACTTCACGGTGGACAGCATGGCCGGAGCTGCTGCAGCCTTACGCCGCGAGCATCGATATTTTCACGTGTCCGGCTCGTCCGGACGTACCATACAAAGGCTACTGCATAAACAGCAATTCGTCTGGCGAAGTCTTTCCAGGCGCTCCGACGCCGCCGGGTAACTGGGTCGAGGGTGGCGCGACGGGATGTTACAGTCCAACGACAGCCGAGATTGTCGCTGAATCGAGCACGATCTGGTTTTATGACTCGACGCCCAACATTCTGTTTACGCGGTCGCCGTCGTGGGACGAGCTGGAAACGACGGGGAAAAAGTCCCCCAACTCTACGACACTCTTGAACATTGACGGAAGCCGCTTGATGGCACAGATACTGAGGAATGCCGGAGCCCGCGCGGACACAAGCGCTATTATCAAGGACCCCTGGCGTCATGATCAGGGTATGAACATCGCCTGGTGTGATGGACATGCCGCTTTCGCTCGGCCCTCGCAGATCAAGGAACAATCGTGGAACATCGAGCAGATGGCCCAGCCTGCGGAATAAATAAGACATAGAAAAAGGCGCGGCATCCGGGATAAATCTCAGATGCCGCGCCTTTTCCTTGCGAGTTAACTACCGGTTTAGAAGCCTCGTCCGCCGCTGAAACCAGAACCGCCTCCACCGAAGCTATTACCACCTAATCCTCCACCCAGACCGTTACCAGTTCCCCCACCAAAACCGCCTAAACCGCCTCCCAGTCCTCCGCCACCACCAAGACCACCAAGCCCTCCTAAGTTGCCGCCCATACCACCACCGCCCTGCTGTCCCTGCCCCTGTCGTGCAAAGGTCTGGACAAACCGGATGTTCAGCGCCGAGGCTAGATCCA
>JAZKEA010000143.1:0-5120 GCA_040387315.1 Armatimonadota bacterium
CAGATGCCGGACAGTTACCAGACTCCCCTCGCCCAGAATTGGGAGAGGGGCCGGGGGTGAGGGCACCAAACGCAATATTAGTGAGAAGTGCTATAGGAAAGAGGCAAACGATGGCGGATTATTACAGCGACGAGGACCTTGCCCGGTTCGCGGAGATGGGGCGGGAGCGGCCCGACCTGATGCAGAAGTTCTTCGCTTATTACGGGGCGACACTGGAGGAGGGGGCGCTGACGAAACGCGAGAAGGCCCTGATCGGGCTCGCGGTCGCCCATGCGATTCCCTGCCCGTACTGCATCGATTCGTTCGCGCAGACCTGTCTCGAAACCGGCTCGAACCTGGAGCAAATGACCGAGGCGATCCATGTCGCAAGCGGAATTCGGGGCGGCGCGACACTGATCCACGGTCTGCAGACGCTGAACTCGGTAGACAAGGTGAGTATGTAGCATGACGGTTTTGACCCGGCTCCCGATGGCATCATCGGACGCGCGGTTTGCTCCGTGCCTGCAGGATGCCGGTCTGTTTCCCCTCCGCGCGGTCGAGGTGACGACGCTGCAGGTCAATGTCGGAAAGCGCTGTAACCAGGCGTGTAAGCACTGTCATGTCGATGCCGGTCCGAACCGGACGGAGGAGATGACCGAGGAGACCGCCCTCCTCTGTCTCGATGCCCTGAAGGGTTACCCCTCGATCCACACGCTGGATATCACGGGCGGCGCACCGGAGTTGAACCCCCACTTCCGTTTACTCGCCGCCGGGGCGCGCAAACTGGGACGCCACGTCATCGACCGCTGCAACCTGACGATCCTGTTCGAGCCGGGTCAGGAGGACCTCGCCGATTTTCTGGCCGAAAACCGGGTCGAGGTGACCGCCTCGCTGCCGTATTATCTCAGCGAACGGACGGATGCGCAGCGCGGAACGGGTGTCTTTGAGAAGAGCATCGCGGGCCTCCGCCGTCTGAACGACCTGGGTTACGGAACGGACGACGGACTGCGTCTCAACCTGGTCTACAACCCGACCGGCGCGTTTCTTCCGCCGGATCAGGGATCTATCGAGGCCGAATACAAGCGCGAGCTTTTTGCTCGGCACGGTATCGTCTTTAACTCCCTGTACACCATTACCAACCTCCCGATCTCCCGTTTCCGGCACTTTCTGGAGCGAACCGGTAACTACCGCCGCTACATGGATCGACTGCACGCGGCTTTCAATCCGGCTGCCGCCGCCAACGTGATGTGCCGGTCCCTGGTGTCGGTCGGCTACGACGGCACGCTCTACGACTGCGACTTCAATCAGATGCTGGATCTGCCCCTGGGGTCAGCCGATGCAGTCCCCCGCCATATCCGGGACTTCGATGCCTATCTTCTGGCCCGGCGCGAGATCATGACCGGCGACCACTGCTTCGGCTGTACGGCGGGAGCCGGATCGTCCTGTGGCGGCGCGGTTACGTAATAGCGATCCCCTGTGCCAGGCGTGGAACAGCGGCAGGAAACCGGCCACGTCACGCCGAAGGAAAACCGGGGGAATACGCCACAATGTCACCTGATACCACCCAACCCACCCAGGACAACCATCCGATAACGATGACGCGGAACACCCTCCAAAATCTTCCGCCGCGCCTGCCACTGCCCCCGAATATCGTTCTGCGACGGATGACCGGGACAGAGGAGGCGGGAGATTGGACCGGCGTCCAGCGGGAGGCCGAGCCTTTCTTTACTATCAGCGACGACCTTTTCATTCGCGAGTTCGGAAAGGACGTGCCCGCGATTCCCGTTCGCTGCCTGCTCGCCGTCGATACGGAGACCGGGTCGGCAGTCGGTTCGTCCAGCGCGTGGCACGGGGGCGACCCCGGCGCACGTGGGCGGGATTGGGGCCGCCTGCACTGGGTCGCGGTTCGTCCGTCCTATCAGCGCCGGGGTATCGCCCGAGCCCTGGTGGTCGAGTGTCTGTATCTAATGCGCGACTGTGGTCACGAAAGAGCGTATCTCTCGACCTCCACCGGCCGTACCGGCGCTATTGCGTTGTATTCCGACCTTGGCTTTGTCATCGACATCGCCTGAAGGGACCTTTTGCAGACAAGATGCTTGCCCCCTACCCTCGCGAGCGGGGTAACAAAGAGTCGGGTGGGTGGGGTGCGATTGATATTTAGGGCAACACTAACTCTTCGATCAACAGGGGTTGAAAACCCCCGTCTGTGCGGCCTCTTTTCACGCCAGCGTGAAAGGCCATGCGCCCTCCGGGCGCGAGAAAGAAACAAATCCATTCCGGTTCGGACCGGAGGGCCAATGGCGGCGAAGCCGTCGTACAGACGGGGGTTTTCAACCCCTGTCACTCCGCTGCCGGGGAACACTGTTGCTGAGAAGCGGAAAATTGCCTTAATTCTCAAAGGCACCCAAAGCGGGCGAAAACCGGAGGATATTACTTGCGTGATCTTGAACAGTGTTCGAAAGACACGCACGGTGGGCTCTGTTTACGGGGCTCCCCGACTACTTGCGGTGCGTGACGCCGGACAGGAACCCGCGGGATGTCTGACTACACGAACAGCGGCGGCAGCGACCTGATCGCCCGTATCGAGCGGCTGGAGCGCGAGAACCGACGATTCAAATCTGTGGGGCTGCTGGCGGGGGTGCTTGTCGCCTCCCTGGTTATTATGGCCCCAACGGGCGTCAGGCGGGCCACACAATCACAGCCGGGCGTCCCCCTGGTCCAGGACGAGGTTCGGGCGCGCCGAATCGTGGTCGTGGACGATACCGGCAAAGTCCGCGCGACGCTTGAGACACAGAACCTGGGCTGGCCCTATCTGAGCCGCGCGGGCCTGACGGTCTATTCCGCGGATAACACCCGGCGTGCCGTCATCTCCTCGGACAGCCTGCTGAACCAGGTGTTGGTCGAGAACAACACCGCCGGGAGCGGGACGCGTTACGCCCGGATGCAGGTCGGCACGGAAGGCGTTGGCCTGGAGTTATCGGAGTTCTTTCTTCGTAACTCCGGGCATAACCTGTTCGGTGTCCACTGGGGAAGCGAGAAGCAGGAGACCCCCGCACTGGAGATATCACGGTCGAATCCCGCCGCCTCTGTTCGAATCGCCCCCGGCACCCCGCCCATCATTCCGAAGGAACGGTAGTCCCCGAAGGAGTTTTGCCTCATGCAGCGCCGCAGAGAAAACAGTCCTCCTATTTCAACAGCCACCCGGAACGGGGTCACCGCACGGTCCGTCGTCATCGGCCTGCTGTTCGCCACGTTTTTTTGCGCCGTCACGCTCTACAACGATTTCAAGGTCGGGGCGACGTTTATCGCCGGGAACCAGTTTCCCATCGGGGCGATCTTTGTGCTGTTCTTCTTCGCCGCCGTCGTCAATAGCGTTCTGCGAAAGTTCGCGCCGTCGAAATCGTTTCGCCCCGCAGAACTGCTGACGATCTGGATACTGATCCTGACCGCATCCGGGCTGCCGTCATCGGGCCTGATGCGCTATCTGATCCCGAACATCGCCGCCCCGCAGTATCTTTCCGACAGCACAAATGCCTGGCAGCAGAAGGTCTGGGGCGGGACACCGTCGTGGCTTCGCCTCTCCGACCCGGAGGCCGCGAATGCTTATATCCACGGCTATCCGCTCGGACAGGAACGCGTTCCCTGGGGGGCGTGGATCACGCCGCTCTTCGCCTGGGGGATTCTGGCGACCTGTTTTCTGGTCGCGTCCTTCTGTTATGCGAATCTGCTGCGGCGTCAGTGGATCGAGAACGAGAAGTTTTCGTTTCCCCTGGTCACGCTTCCCGTCATGCTGTCAGAGGAGCCGCCACCCGGTCATCTGGTGAATCGTCTTCTGGCGAGCCCCCTGCTCTGGATCGGCGTTCTTCTGGTCACCATACTGCACGGGATGCGCGGCATGCACCTGCTGTACCCGTCCGTTCCCGACATCACGACAGAGATAAATCTGGGGCAGTATCTGACATCACCGCCGTGGAACAGTGTCGGCTGGATGCCTGCGCGGTTTTACCCGCTCGTCGTCGGTCTCGCCTATCTACTTTCGTCCGAGGTCTGTTTCTCGCTCTGGTTTTTCTTCCTGTTCTTCAAGGTCCAGCTGGTGATCGCGGGAACCTACAACTGGGACACCCCCGGACCGATCACCGCGTATACCAGCAACCAGTTCAGCGCCCTGGAGTCTTTCGGCGGCGGGCTGGCGCTGCTTCTGTGGACGTTCTGGACGGGCCGGAAGCACTTTCGCGCGGTCTGGGAGAAGGCGGTCGGCGGACCCGGGGCGAACGCCATCGATGACTCGCACGAGCTTTTCTCCTACCGGGCGACGGTTATCGGGCTGGCCCTCAGTTATATCGGAATCGCCGCCTGGCTGTACGCCGCGGGCGTCCCGCTGCTGTATGCCGCTCTATCCCTTTTGATGCTCACCCTCGCGCTAACCGTCATCTCCTGGGTGGTGGCGCAGGCGGGCCTCATCTATGCGCAGCAGCCGTACGGGACACTGGAGGTGTTAGCGCCGCTCTTCGGAACGGCCCCGTTCAAGATCGGGCCGCTTTTTACGGTCACCCAGTTTGAAAACGTCGTTTTGTACGACACGCGCGAGATGATGGCCCCCTCCGTCCTGATGGCGGCGAAGACCGCGGATTCGGCAGGCTACGACCCGCGTCCGCGGTTTCGCGCGATGTGCGCCTCGGTAGTAATCGGGGTCGTCGTGTCCGCCATGGCGGCAATCGCGCTGCCCTACTACACCGGGGGGGAGAACGGGGTCAAGGATGTGTGGGGAATGCGGATGGCTCCGACACGCGCGATCAGCTTTCTTGCCGCGGCTTCCGACCTTCCGTATAAAGCCTCGCCGGGCAACGCCCTGCATATCGTCGGCGGTCTCGTGGGCGTTCTGCTGATGCTGCTGGCCCGCGCCCGCATGAGTCTCGGCCTGCACCCCATCGGCTTTCTCGTCGCCTCCACCTATCCGATGACCACGCTCTGGTTCTCGATCTTTCTGGGGTGGCTGTTCAAAAGCATTATCCAGCGGTACGGCGGAATGAAGGGTTTTCAGGGCGCACTTCCGCTTTTCCTGGGATTGGTCCTGGGAGACGTCATCAATGCCGTCCTGTGGATCTTGCTGGGGTATGCGACGGATGTCGGCTACCGCGTGA
>JAZKEA010000143.1:5130-5641 GCA_040387315.1 Armatimonadota bacterium
CCGGGATAGCCGATTGCCGCGTATGGGTAATCAGAGAGCGGCTTTATAGAGCCGAAAGCGGCGCGTAACCGTACATCCGGCCCGCTCGTAAAACGAGAGGTTGCGCCCGCCTGCCCAGCCGAACCAAAGATAGCGCGCCCCGTTCCCTACCGCGCGTTCGATCATCGCGTAGAACACCACCGCGCCGATACCCTGACTCTGCAGGTCGGGGCGAACGCCGAAAGGCCCGAACCGTCCCGCCGCGCCGTGGGGCGGGTCGTTGTGCGGGTTCTGCCACTGAGCATAGGCGAGAATCTCATCATGGGGAGCGGATGATGCCACAAGAATCTCGGTATTCCCCCGCTGGAGGCTGTCGCGGATACTCGGTGTCCAGTGCGGATAATGCGCGTCGGCGAATGCCAGAAGCGGAAGGGTGTCTGCCCGTTCGAAGCGCCGGACGGTCACCCCGTCGTCGGCGAGCGCGGCCCGCTTCCGACGCACTTCTTCGGGCATTTGGACGCCTTCGAGCGGC
>JAZKEA010000144.1:0-2057 GCA_040387315.1 Armatimonadota bacterium
GATGTCGTAAACGCCCAGCGGTGTCGTTGATGTTCCAAGCCCGCTCGGACCAGTCACGGTGATATTGACCAGACGTGAACCGGAAGGTGGTGTCCAGGAGATAATGGGGAATGCTCGGTGAATGGTGGAGGCACCAAGGGCTGCCGTTTGACTTGGATCAAGATCGACCTGCGGGTACCCGATGCTTGTGGTGAGATTTGTCGGAGCTGACGGTGGAGTCGCTGACGCTGCCGTTACATAAAAAGTCACTTTGGCTGATCGGTAGTTAGCATCATAAAAAAAACCACCCCCCGGGTACGCTCTATCTCCATATTCCGTGAAATGAGCGACATAACTCCCTGCTGTTGCCGTGCTTGGCACAAAGACGGCCAGTTTCTTGATCATGCCGTCCGCTTCGAACAGGCTATGATTATCGCGGGCAAACAGAGGTCGAACTCCCCAGCCAGCCGGGTTATTGTAACCCTCACCATAGTAGTTCGAGTAGCCTTTGTCAGAGTGCTGTGCAACAAGCGTCTGCGAACCTCCTGCTCCAATCTGGTAGATACGCCAGCATCCTTCCGTGTATTGTCGATTAGTACCCTGCGATGAGCCTGAACCAACGACAGGGTTGGTACCTCCTGATCGTCCACTGACCGTTGCATAGGGTCCTGAATATACACCCTGATAAACCTCAGTTCGGTCTTCCAGGTCCGCTGACTCAAGATGGCTGTTTAGAGAGCCCACAACATAATTTGAAATGCCAAAAGGTTTGTAGCCGGACGTGACTGGTTGCGTCGTTGATGTAAGGTAGGTCGGCCAACTGGTATAAACATAACTTGTGTCACCATTGTGATAGTTAGTGCTTCCAATGAAGCCCGTGCCAGAATATCCGGATCCGGCTACATCGAAAACCGCATTTCCGCCGACCGGAATCGTGTAGGTGGACGGCTGCGCGTTGGCGGTAACGGAACAAAGTGGAATAAGTGAGGCAGAAATAAGGGAGATTCGCAAAAGCGATGCTGCCGCAGTGACTACTGCTGAGGCAGTGGTGCTGCGCCGTTTTCCTGACGGAGGCATGGGAGCGTAGGTATTGCGAGGCATGTGAGTGGTCCCTTCCGGATGCGTGCCGCAGCATCGCACCCCAACAGAAACATAACCAATCAAACCAACCGGTTAAAGTAAACGCGGTTCAACACAGTTCAACGCAGACAGAATCGATAGCGGAGACGCAGTTGTTGTCGGAAAGCAGATGGCTTAATGAGCCGGGGGTGGTTGTGTGATATCCCCTTAGTTGCCTGCAACAGTGCATATGCGCTCTTCATCGATGAAGAGAGGAAACTGTGAAGAGTGTAGTCGATTCACACTCAAATTTGATACACGTATTTGTACTAGTTTGTACTGATCAAAACGCTGATGATTCTCGCTCTCGTAGGAACAGCTGCAGATTGAAGAACTGAACGCCACAATGATGGCTGATAATTGGGTAGAGAAAAATCCGATGAAGATTCTGTGTGTCAGTGACATCCACGACAAGTTTGATTACTTCGATCCCGAAGAGCTGCCCGAGGCGGATATCTGCCTGGTGGCCGGTGATCTGACCGAGTTCGGGCACCGCGGCGAGACCCACGGCACCGGCGAGATCCGGCGGGCCGCAAACTGGCTGCGCGAGATGGGGGAGCGCTACTCCGGTCTGTTCTGGATTCCCGGCAATCACGACATCGGCGTCACGGCGCGAAGCTTTGAGGATGTTCCGAACGCCCTGTGTGTCATGAACCAGACCGTGACGGTCAGTGGTTTGCGGCTCCATGGCATCAGCCTGACGACCTGCTTTGCCGAGCCTGTGCTCAAAGAGGTCTGGGACTACATGACGGATTCGCCCGACGTGGATGCCGCGGCCTTCGATTTTCCGCCCGTGGATATCGTTCTCTCCCACGGCCCGCCCCAGGGCGTGCTGGATGGGCCGGGCAGATGGGGATCACCGGGCTTGCTGGCCTACGTGGAGCGTCACCAACCCCGGCTCGTTGTCTGCGGGCATATCCACGAGTGCGGAGGCAAGCAGGAGCGGATCGGGGAGACCC
>JAZKEA010000144.1:2067-6884 GCA_040387315.1 Armatimonadota bacterium
AAGATAGTAAGTAGATAGAGAGATAAAAAGCGCCCCGACTCTGGGTGAGTCGGGGCGCTTTTTCTTGTTTGGTTAACTTTTTCAGAAAGGCTTTTCTACCAGGCAATCAGTGTATAATCTTTCCAGCGAATAACCGCCACGTTGACGAGAGATTCCTGCTCAGGCTTTCAGAGTAGGTCAGCAGATAGAGGATGCGGTTATCACGGTTATCCAGGAGATCCGATCATGCGCCGTTGGTTACGGTTTTCATTGCTGCTCGCCGTGGCTTCGTTCGTCGCTCTGGGGCTAACGGGCTGTACCAATGCTGGCAAAAGAACGCAGCATTCCTCAGCTCAATCGTCCAAATCAAAGCCCAGCCCCATCTACACTTCCGTCGCCGAGGTATTCCTGCGGGAGGGCTGTACTATTGCACCCTGGAAACCGGATGCGCCCAATACACTTACCGTGCGTTTTCCTGCCAGCAATAATCCTCGGGATCTCGATCGCGGAACGGCGCAGTTAGTGGCCACCGCCGCCCGTCAGAAGCTCGGCCCTGATGGTCGCGTTTACATCTATGCTCCTGACCGCTCCGTCATGGCCTACGCGACGCCGGAACATCCCCAAGGAAGGTAACAGTGGTGACGGTGCCAAGGCTCCCTCGGGTCCTGGCTGGCCCGGGGGTATGGTGATGCGGTATTGAGTGAATTTTAATTGAGATTAAATAAGCGAGCGTCGTTTAAATCGGCAAAGACTGTCCTGAGTTTGCGGACCTACCAGGGTTCGAATCCCTGCGCTCGCAGTTCAAACACAGTCCTTATTCCACAACGAATCATTAATAGTCGGGGCGGCTGAGGGCTAGGTGCTGGGTAATGTGTGCAACGCGCGGAATACAGAAGCAAAGAGATCAGGGGGTTGTCATGATGGCAGGATTAGCCGTTGAAGGATCATCAGTATCATCAGCATCAGTGGATCGTCGGATTCGCCTGAGCAAAGTCCTCATGTGGGTAGGATGGGCTGCGTTTGCCATGGCGGTGTTATTTCTCTTGCCGGGAGTGCCTCATAAGAACTCCCTGTTCCGAATTGCAGGCTGCTTCATCCTTGTCGGGTGGGCGCTGCAACGCCGCGAGGAAGGGCTCTTCCCCTTTAAAGCGCGGATAAGAGAGCGGTAATTACTCCGCGACGAACAAATCAAAGAAGGGACGCAGGAGAGCGGTGTTCTGAGCTAAATCTGAGCTAAAGCGGATCCGTTATTTACTGTTGCGGTGACAAAGGATGTCAAGACGATGCGCGTTTCAAGCCGACGAGGGCGAGGAGTGAACTTAGCTCCCGTATCATTCTTTTTACCGGAGACCACGGCGTCTTCCGAAAGGGCGAAGCCTGCGGTTGCCTTTGCTGGGCGTTTCTTCAGCGGCGGAATCCTTTTGATACTCGTCTTCTCCTTTGCACAGTACGCCACCGTCAAGGTTCCCGGACAGCCACTGGGCTTGCCATCGGAACTGCCGCGGATAAAGGGGGAAGTTGTCGTTCCTTATGGCACGTTGGAGATAAAAGCAGACAACACCCTGCCAGTCTGGGTTGACACGCACAGCGGCACTTTTTACCTTCCGGGAGACAGCCGCTTCGGGCGCACCCCGGGCGGCAGGTACCTGGACATGAAGTCGGCGGTAAAGCAGGGCTATCGTTCTTCGGCGAAACTGCGAGACATGCAGAGGATGCGCAAATCAACGAAGCCTATAACGAAGTCAATGAGGACGGCGAGGCAGTAGAAAGGAACCCAACATGGATAAAGCAACGAGACTGATCCGGTGGCAGCGTCACCTCCTAGTGCTTTTGTTCGCGGCGCTCTTTTTATGCATGATGAACCTCTGGCAGTATCGCCAGCAGCTCAAAGGTGTGACTCGCGCGTACCGAGTGCAAAGTGAAATGCGCCAGCAGGATAAGCGCATCATCCGTGACGCGATGGAGCGACTAGACCAGTATGAGGCAAAGTACGGACCACTGCCGCGCCAGGGCGAAGGCGTCCTCATCGGGAAGCTCGGACTGCGGGAGCACCCTCCCATAGAAACAGAAGCAGCGGCGGCTGTAAAAGAAGCAGTGGAAGCGGTTGGGGCGCTGAAGGCCGCTGGTGATGTACGGTAGGCAGGAGAAGGATGGTTCAGGAGAAGATCTGCAAAAAGTGCGCGGTTTCGAAGCCGGTCAGTGATTTCTATCCCATGAAGGCTGTAAAGAGCGGGCTTGACCCGTTTTGCCGCTCGTGCCGCCTGGAGGACAAAGCCGAGTACCGAAAGAAGCGAGGGCAACCCGTTCAACCCGCCTTCAAGGTCTGCCGGACGTGCCAGAGGGAACTGCCCACTGAGGCGTTCAGCCCGGAGAAGATGACGCGGGGAGGTCTCCGGTCTGACTGCAAAGCCTGCTGCAATGCCAGGCAGCGGGAACGGTTTGCCCAGAATCCCGAGAAACGAGAAGAGGAGCGGCTCCGCTGTCAGCGGAAAAGTGCGCTGCTACGGCTGCAAAAGGAAGCGCTGATCGCGGAGGGACTGATGGTGCGGCCCAAGCGCGGTCCCCGTCCTCGTGTGCCTCTTGTTCCTCAGGCACCGGAGGTGTGAGGGTGCAGACACGTAGGACTATTGCGCGACGAATAAAGGAAACCAGTATGGATAAAACAACTCGGCTGATCAAATGGCAGCGCATTACGATTGGGGTTTTGCTCCTGACGACCGCATTCGCGTTCATGAAAGCATCCAATGAAGATACTTATCGGCGGTATGCGGAGTCCTATCAACGCAAGATTCAGGCAGGATATGAGCGTGAGCGGGAAGACTTCGAGACTATCGACAAATTAGTGCAGGCTCAGAACCGAAATAGGCGCACCATCCGCGACTATGACGCGCTGCTGCAGAGATACCGGGCAAAGTACGGACCACTGCCGCGCCAGGGCGAGGGCGCCCGTCTGCTCGAAGAATACCGCGCAAAGTTGGGCCTGATGGAGCTCACCCCTATTCCGTCGGCATCCGTTGTTGCGGAAGTGGCGAGGGTCGAGAAAGAGGTGGAGGCGCTGGAAACCGCCAAAGCGGCAGAAATCGCCCGTAAGCCGACTTCTCGCTGATGGGTGTCCTTAGAGCCAGCCACCCGTTTACCGACTGCCGCGAAGGCGAGGTGCTCCAGCTGCGCCGCTGGGTGGAGGGTCAAGGCGGCGATCTGCCCCCTGGCTATTATGTACTGCGAGAGGTGCTCTCGTTCCGAGATGACGCGGGCGTCTCCTTTGCCGTCGTGTCGCAGGTCGGAGAGGATGAGGATGGACAACTCGTCGTGGATGGTGAGACACATATCCTGCCACGGCACGTGCTGGAAGAGTTCGTGGGGACCGGGCTCAGGGCCAGAGAACCGTTTATTAAGCCGTAAGGAGCTATCCGAAGATCGTGCCTCTTAGCGTTGTCCATGATACCGACGGGTTGTATATCCCCATCGTCAACTGTGACTGGTGTGGCCGCCACATTGAGAGCGCCTATGACGGCAACTACCTGTACGTGGTCGAGGAGGACGGAGAACCCTGCAGCCCGGTCTACTTCGCCCATCACGAGTGTACCGAGGCCCTGGAGACGGAGAAGGCAGGCAACTTCACCAGCGTTGTGGTCGAGCTCTACGCGCTGCCGACGCTACTTGGAAACAGCCTGGGACTGGATCTGCCGATGCCAGAGGATGAACCCGGAGAAGGAAGCTAGATTGGACCGTCATGAAAACGAGCGTAGGCGAGGCCGTCACGAGGAAACCTCGGTATTGGATGAGCGTGCGTCCCGATTGCGGGCTGTCCCACTTCGCCGGAGGACAGGCTGGTCAGCTGACGGCACGATGTACCAGTTGGAGTGCGGGCATACTATCGAGCCTGAGCCGTTTGTTTACAATTCCTCGGCCCTGCCCTGCCTGCGCTGCTATGAAGAAGCGATGAAGAAGGCGCGGGTTCTGGTGGACGGTGACTCCGGTGATTGGTGAGCGGGATTGTTCCGGGGCGGAAGACGGCGCGTTTGAAACGGTCGCGAGTGTCTCCGTCACGATGCTCACTGCTTGCCATTAATCGGTCGGCACATGCCCCATTTTTGAACTAGAAGTACAACATCGGGGTTCTGTTATTTGATAACGGCTGGCTCTTCCCATATGACGGCCACCAGTTCACCGGCCCACTTATCAGTTTGAACGACTTTTTGCTTCAACGTAAAATCTTCGAACAAGTAAGCGGGAGATTCTCGAAGAATAGGGAGAAATATTTACAGAATGATAGAAGTAGAGCGTATCTCAGCCGATCAATCACAGAAGATTATTCATATTGAAGAGGGTCAGTTCAGTGACGTAAAGAGCATTGAGATCGCGCCTGCCAAGCTTACGAAAACTATTTCAGCCTTCGCTAACAGCGACGGCGGCGATATTTACATAGGGATTTCGGAAACTGGTATTTCTAAAACTAGATCATGGGAAGGATTCTCTGACCAAGAGGCCGCCAATGGTCATGTTCAAATATTCGAACAATTATTTCCGCTCGGTAATGAGTTCCAATACGAATTTCTGAAATCAGACTTTTTTCCAGGTCTAGTTCTTCATTTGCAAGTTAGCAAGACACTGCAAATTATCCGCGCGTCGAATGAGATGCCGTATGTTCGTAGAGGCGCAATGAGCTTGCCCATTGACACACCTGAAAAGCTGAAGCGCCTCGAATATTCGAAAGGGGTTGCTTCCTACGAAATAGAGGTCACGAATACAGATAAAGAATTAGTAACAGAATCGGACGTGATTGAAGAGTTTATAGGTGAAGTAGTACCGTCAGTATCACCCGAAAGATGGTTAAG
>JAZKEA010000145.1:0-4610 GCA_040387315.1 Armatimonadota bacterium
AGTCGTTTAGAGACTTCCGGACCTACTTCAGGTTTTCCGGGTTCAATCCGTGCAGATCCTCAGGTACGAAACGACCGTCTTTGCGGATCAGCTCATCGTCGAAGTAGATTTCGCCGCCGCCGTACTCGGGCCGCTGGATGAAAACCATATCCCAATGGACCTGCGATTTGTTGCCGTTACCCGCGGTCTCGTAGGCATTGCCGGGTGTGAAGTGGAACGAGCCGTTGATCTTCTCGTCAAACAAAATGTCGCGCATCGGGGTCATGATGTAGGGGTTGAAGGCGATGGAGAACTCCCCGATGTAACGCGAGCCCTCGTCGCTGTCCAGAATGGCGTTTAGCGCAGCCGTGTCCGACCCGGTCGCCTCAACGATTTTTCCGTCTTTGAACGTCAGGCGTATATTGTCGAAGGGTTTGCCCTGGTAGATCGTCGGTGCGTTGAAGTGGATCACACCGTTCACGCTCTCTTTAACCGGGCAGGAGAAGCACTCGCCATCGGGGATATTGCGGTCACCGGTACACATCACCGCGCCGATATCTTTAATAGAAAAGCTGAGATCGGTATCCTTGCCGGTCAGGCGCACACGGTCGGCTTTCGCCATCCGGGCGTGGAGTGGTTTCTGAGCTTCGCCCATTTTCTTGTAGTCGAGCGTGCAGACGTTGAAGTAAAAGTCGGTAAACTGGTCCGTGCTCATCCCCGCCGCCTGCGCGAAGGCAGGGGACGGATACCGAAGTACGACCCACTTCGTTTGATTGACGCGATAGTCCGTGACGGGACGCCACCAGTTAGCCTGATACTGGTGCATCTTCTCACCGGGGACGTCCGCCATTTCCAGGGAGTTCACCGCACCCCGAACAGCGATATAGGCGTCCATCGACTTCATGCGCGCCAACTCGTGCTCGCCTATCTGCTTTAGCTGTGTGTCGGTACCGGTCTTGTACAGGGTCCGCAGTACCCGGTTCGAGCGCGTTTCCACAAAAGGGGTTGCTCCCGCTTCCACAACCCGCTCAATAAGGGCGGTGACAATCTCATCCGGCGCATCGAAAGTCTCGATAAAGACTTTTTCGCCGGGCTGTAGTTTTGTAGAGTGAGCAACGAGTACATCAGCGAGCTTGGCAACACGGGGATCGGGCATGAGTATTCCTTGAATGGGTTTGTTTTGATTGGAGCGGGTTTATTCGCTGATCTTGAGAACAGACATGAAGGCTTCCTGCGGGATCTCGACGGACCCGAACTGCTTCATGCGCTTTTTGCCCTCTTTTTGCTTCTCCAGCAGTTTGCGCTTGCGGGTGATGTCACCGCCGTAACACTTGGCGATAACGTTTTTGCGCATCGCGGACACGCGCTCGGCGGCGACGATCTTGCCGCCGATAGCCGCCTGAAGCTTGATCTCGAACATCTGGCGCGGAATGATCTCTTTCAGCTTTTCCACCAGGAGTTTGCCCCGCTGGAACGCTTTGTCGCGGTGTGTCACAAACGAAAGCGCATCGACGGGCTCGCTGTTAATCTGAATGTCCAGCTTGACCAGATGGGCGACCTTATAATCGGCAAGCTCATAGTCAAAGGAGGCGTAACCTTTGGTCCGGCTCTTTAGCTGGTCGAAGAAATCCATGATGATCTCGGACAGCGGCATTTCATAGTGGAGCATAACGCGACCCGGCGCGGGATACTCCATCTCGCCGAAGATACCGCGCCGGTCCCGTCCCATCTCCATCACTGTCCCGACATATTCGGTCGGTACGATCACGGTCGCGTCGACATACGGCTCCTCGACATGCTCGATTGATGTCGTGGGAAGCCAGTTCGCGGGATTATCGACATCCAGGGTCGTCCCATCCGTCTTGTAGATCTTGTAGACAACAGAGGGCGAGGTAGCGAGAAGTGCCAGGTTGAATTCCCGCTCCAGACGCTCCTGCACGATCTCCATATGGAGAAGGCCCAGAAAGCCGCAGCGGAAACCGAAGCCAAGGGCCGCCGACGATTCCGCCTCGAAGGAAAGCGCGGCATCGTTGAGCTGCATCTTGGACAGCGCTTCGCGCAGGTCCGGGAACTGCGCGGAGTCGATAGGATACAGGCCGCAAAAGACCATCGGCTTCGCGGGCTTGTAGCCGGGAAGCGCTTCCACGCCCTGACCGCCACGGCCTGCAACAGTCACTGTGTCGCCGACCCGGCAGTCGGTCACGGATTTGATGGCGGCATGAAGGTAGCCCGTTTCGCCCGTGCGTATACTGTCAACCTTCTTCATGCTCGGGGTAAAGACCCCGACCTCGTCTACCGTAAACTCCTTGCCGGTGGCGATCATGTGGATCTTATCGCCTGCCGTGACCTCGCCATCCACAACACGAATGTAGGCCACAACGCCGAGGTAGCCGTCGTAGTGGGAGTCGAAAACGAGGGCGCGGAGCGGCTTATCCGGGTCGCCTTTGGGTGGCGGAACGTTGCGTACGACTGACTCCAGAATGTCCCGAATACCGATGCCCTGCTTCGCCGATGCACGAATGGCTTCCGACGCGTCAATGGCGAGAATGTTTTCGATCTCCTCCGCGACGCGGTCAGGGTCCGCTGCGGGAAGGTCGATCTTATTGATGACCGGGATGATCGTGAGGTCGCTGTTCATCGCGAGGTTCGCGTTCGCCAGTGTCTGCGCTTCCACCCCCTGGGCGGCATCGACAACCAGCAAAGCCCCTTCGCAGGCATTGAGGCTCCGCGACACTTCGTAGGTAAAGTCCACATGACCGGGGGTATCGATCAGGTTCAGCTGGTACTCGGTGCCGTCCAGGGCGACGTAGGGCATTCGGACCGCAGCCATTTTAATCGTGATGCCGCGCTCACGCTCGATGTCGAGCTGGTCCAGAAGCTGCGCCTGCATGTCCCGTGCCTCGACTGTATGGGTCGTCTCCAGCAGACGGTCTGCGAGCGTGGATTTACCATGGTCGACATGCGCGATGATGCAAAAATTACGGATTCTATCCTGAGAAACGGGCATAAAGGGGAACCTCTTATCGGCCTCATTTTATCATGCAGGCGGATAGGAGAAGTCACCCAGGTCCTTCTCAGGATAGGGCCTGGGTGGGGGAGTCGCTCCGGCCTGCGTCAGTGATTCTGGAAGTCTGGCGAGCCGATCAGGAACGTAATGATCTGCTGGGCCTCCTGCCGCTTCTCCTGGGGTGTTTGGGGGGCGTCGGCAGCCTCGTCCTTGTACTGTGCCAGCAGTGCATTGCGCGTTTTTGCCGATAGGTCATCATTGACACAGGCGCTGATGATCTGCTTTACGAGGGGAACCGGGGCGCTGTTGTCCTCACCGGAGGAGAGGGTTTCCGGTGCAGGGAAAGCAACCCCGCCTATCCGTCCCATCGCCAGATTGAGCGATGAGTTGAGCCTTCCGATTACGGCTCCCGACGACATCCACTTTCGCGAGTTCTCCGGGTAGCCCGTGGGCGCTTGATACTGGTACAGCGGCTGTCCGAGCAGTCCGACCTGGAAAACAACCGGCTGAATGCGCTCCGCAGGGTTTCGCGGCAGCGGCTTCCCGTCCGGACTCGTTCCCCCGGTGGGCACCGCGATAACCCCATCCTGGGCGCGAATGGCGGATACCACGAACTCCAGCGGAGATTTATACTTGCTTTTGTAGACCGATGGATCGAAGAACTCCGGCGACGTCACGATGGTTCGCACGACGGAGCGGAGGTTGCCGCCGGTGCGCTCCCATGTCGCCATGCACTTGTTGACGAGCGAGGTGGGCGGCACATCGGCGACCAGACGCTGACACAGCTGGTAGGAGACATGGCGCATCGTCGCCGGGCTGCTCGCCAGGATGTCGAGCACCTTTTCGCCGTCCTCGATACCGCCACCAGCAGGAATGGTCTGCCCCAGAACGATCTTCTCGCCGGTATCATGGCGCTTCGGGTCGAACTTGAAGCTGCCGGTCGGACGGTCGATGGTCCATCCCGTCAGGCAGCGAGCAACCTCAGTTACGTCTTTCTGGGTGTAGCTGCCGTCCACGCCGAGCGTGTGAAGCTCCATGATCTCACGCGCGTAGTTCTCGTTCAGACCGGTGCGGGGAAGTGGTCTGCCAGGGATGATCTTCGGCGGCGCGGAAGACTGATAGTTGTCCAGGTAGTACAGCATGGCGGGACTCTTTGCCGTCGATTCGAGCAGGTCCCGGAAGCGGCCCATTACCGATGGACGAATCACATCCCGGTCATAGGCCATGAGGTAATAGCGGCAGTCACCCTTACGCTGATCGATGTTGAAATGGTTGGTCCAGAAATCGACAAGCACCTCACGGAGCTGTCGCCTGGATTCGACAGCTCGAATCATGCGCGATGCCGTGAGCTGGGTGTTCGTCGTGTTGATGATACGCTCCGCCTCACCCCGTGCCCGGCGGGACGAATCGTAGTAGCGCTGCATCTCCGCTTCCTGTGTTTCCCGCCCAATCTTGGTGAAAGCCTCTGCCAACCTCTTTTGCGCGGCCCGCGAGGACGATCCTTCCGCGGCAATGGACGACATCATGTCGCCCGTTGACTCCATCGACGTCATAGACTCACTGCCACTCATTACCTCGTCCGCAGGGGGCGAAACAGGTGCTGTCGCTGAGGCAAGCGCAACCG
>JAZKEA010000146.1:0-26497 GCA_040387315.1 Armatimonadota bacterium
CGTCAAGCGCGCGGGGTATACCAATATTGATCGCACGCGGGGAGGGAACCGGTTCCTGAGCATGTTTCAGCGCGACCTGAAGCGCGTTGTCACCCTTGAAAGGAAGATCGCCTGTCAGCATCTCGAACAGGACAACCCCTAAAGCGTACAGGTCCGCGGAAGCGGTCGGGTGGGCGGACGCCGCGGCATCGGGGGCGATGTATGCCACCACACGCGAAAGCAGACCGGGGTCCTGATACAAAATGGTATTTTGCGCCTCGGCGACCCCGAACCCGGACAGTTTCACCTGCCCCTCGGGACCAATCAGAACGTTCTGCGGACGGACGTCGCCGTGTGCTATTCCGCGTGCGTGGGCGAACTCCAGAGCCTCAGCCAGGGCAATTGCGCAGTCCGTTGCGGCGGTAAGCTGAAACGGTGCGGCGCGGCGGATACGCTCTTTAAGATCGATACCACGGATATACTCTTCCGTGACATAGACCCCTACCCCGTTCTCCTCGTCGGAACCGACATCAAAGGTGCGCGTGATACTGGGGTGACTGAAGGTGAGCACCTCGCCCAGGCCGCTTCGCAGCTTCTCGCTCAGGGTCACATGGTCTATCGCCCGCTGAGGAAGCAGAATCTTCAGCGCGACGACGCGATTTTGCGCGCGGTCCCGCGCCCGATAGGCAGCGAGGAGAGGGCCTTCGCCGATGAACTCCAGAATCTCGTAGCGCCCGGACAGAACCCGGTTGATCAGAGCGGCTGCAGAACGCTCCGGAGCATTACCGGAAGCAGGTACAGCGGAAGACCGCTGGGTTTCAGAGTTGTCAGCGGCCACGGTGGAGCGCATCCTCCTTGGGGAGATCTACCAGCGGCACACGGGGAATCCGGTCACCGGTCTGGTTATTCTGTCGCAAAAGACGCAGCGTAAGTACCGTCAGCGAGACAAGCAGAAAAACCGCGTAAAGTGCGTTCAGGGGTCCAATTGGCAGGGCAAAACCAAAAGACGGTGCCCAATAAGCGGCAGCAGCGACCAAAAACCAGGCACAGATCGCAACATCCGCCAGTGGAGAGGTGCGGCTCATCGAGCAGCTTCACTTTCCATAGATTCGTCCGATCCGCAGACCCTGTCCTGCAGGGAGAGGCCGGCACGTATGGTCTTCTCGTCTATACCGCCCATGAGCTCGACATCTCCCAGGTCCCGTGCCAGCACAAAGCGGGCAGTGCCTTTTTCCGCCTTCTTGTCCCGCGTCATCAGGTCCAGCAGGGCATCTGCCGGAATTTCAGCAGGCCGCATTGTAGGCAACCCCTGCGCCCGACAGGACGCAATAATCGCGTCGCGCACTCCGGAAGGCGTCACGCCAGCCGCCTCGCCGATGCAGGCTGCGGAGGCCATTCCTATAGCGACCGCCTCGCCATGCTTGTAGCGCCGGTAGCGGGTAGCGGACTCCAGCGCATGGCCTACCGTATGCCCGTAATTCAAAATCGCGCGCAGCCCGGTCTCCTCCCGCTCGTCCATGGCAACAACCGCGGCCTTTATTTCACAGGAGCGCTGGACCACGTGGCTGACAATGTCCGCCTTCGTGGGATCAAGAGCTATCGGCAGTAAAAGCGAAGGGTCACGAATAACGCCGTATTTGACTATCTCGCCCACCCCGGATCGAAACTCGCGTCGGGGCAGCGTTTTCAGCGTGTCAATGTCGGCAATCACGCAGCGGGGCTGATGGAAAGCCCCCACCAGATTTTTGCCGTCCCGAAAATCGACTCCGGTTTTACCGCCAACCGAAGAGTCTACCATCGCGAGCAGTGTCGTAGGCACCTGCGCATAATCCAGACCACGCAGATAAGAGGCAGCAACATAGCCGGCAACATCGCCAACAACGCCCCCGCCCAGGGCCACCACAAGCGTCCTGCGGTCGACGGTTGCTGACAGATTATACAACTTGTCGCAAAGCCGTGCCATTGTCGCCAGTGTCTTGAAGCGCTCTCCGGCAGGGAAGGTGATAAAGTCGGGCGTGTCGAATCCCGCCTCAACAAGCGAGTGACGCAGTGGCTCGCCCCAGAGCGCGGCGATCCGTGGCTGAGTTATCACAACCACACGGCTGCTTCGAGCAATCGTTCGCAGCAGGAAACCTGCCTGCGAAATGAGCCCTGGCCCGATGTGGATATCGTACTCACGACCGCCGGAAAGCGGAACGTTTACCGTTGTCGTCATCTCAGTAGTGCTGCCTTGCGCTCGATGTGGCGGGCAATAGAAAGTGGAGGGCGGTCAGAGGTGTCAACGATCAGATGCGCGGCGGACTGGTAACGCGGCCCACGCTCCGCAATCAGGGAAAGGATACGCGACTGCCTCTCCTCTTTCGTCTGAGCTCCGGCGAGAAGCGGTCTGTTCCTGTCACGCAGCGTCCTGGCAAGAATCACATCGGGCCGGGCGGTAAGCCAAACTACCGTTGCCGTATCGCGCAGGCTGGAAACGTTCTCGTCGCGCAGAATAGCGCCGCCCCCGGTGGCAATCACGATCGGCTCAGGCGATGCGCACACGGCGGCGATCAAACGTGATTCCCGGTCCCGGAATGCGGCCTCTCCCTCATCGGCGAACAGAGTGGGTATGCTTCGCCCACCGGCATCCGCGACGATCAGCGCATCGGTATCAACAAATCGCGCCCCGAGGCGACCGGCAAGAAGAGGGCCAACCGTGCTTTTGCCACACCCCATGAATCCTATCAGCGCCACTCGCACCGGCAGCATCGCAGTCACGAAACAGGTTCGCTCGCTGACGCGCTGTGATAGGTTGCCTGGAAAGCATCGTAGTTGCGGCGTATCTCCTCAAGAGAGTCTCCCCCGAACTTTTCCAGAAAAGCCTCTGCCAGCACGATACCAAGCATCGCCTCACCGATTACGGCGGCGGCGGGAACAGCGCATACATCCGAGCGTTCGGCAAAGGCAGGCACAGCCTCCCCAGTCGTCAGATTAACCGAGCCTAGCTGCCGCATCAGCGTCGCAATCGGCTTCATTGCGGCGCGAACGACAAGCGGTTCGCCGTTCGTAATCCCACCCTCGGTTCCCCCGGCACGATTGGAGAGCCGCTGCACTCCGGTGGGACCACCGGGCGCAAATTCATCATGGACCTGAGAACCCGGCGTCGCGGCGGCAGCAAAGCCCATTCCGATCTCGACACCTTTGATGGCATTGATACTCATCATCGCCATCGCGATCCGTCCGTCGATTCTTTCATCCCAGTGAACATAGGATCCAAGTCCGACCGGCAGTCCGAAAGCAACCACCTCGAACACGCCACCCAGGGTATCGCCGCGCCGTTTTGCCTGGTCGATCAGCGTCACCATGCGCTCAGAGGCGGCGGCATCCGCACAGCGGACGGGGGAGTCCTCAGAGGCAGTTTCCAGATCATCCGCCGTGACACCGACGGGAGACTCCGCCGCCTCACTCCCGATGCGCATGACATGAGAGACAATTCGAATTTCGAACTGGGCGAGAAGCTCCCGTGCGACGGCCCCTACGGCGACAAGAGTCGCTGTATTTCGAGCGGAGGAACGCTCGAGGACGTTTCGGAGGTCATCATGACCGTACTTCACCATGCCGACATAGTCGGCATGACCAGGACGAGGAACCGTAATCGCTTTGGGCTGTTCGGCGGACAATGCCCCTTCCGCTGACCCAGGTTCGACCTGCATCCGCGTCTTCCAGTTCTCCCAGTCGCGGTTGCGGATCAGAAAGGTCACCGGGGATGCGAGCGTTTTGCCGAACCGGATTCCTGTCAGAATCTCGACCGAGTCGGTCTCGATCTTCTGGCGAGCGCCGCGCCCATAGCCCCCCTGTCGGCGCCGAAGCTGCGAATTAATCGGGTCTGCGGTAAGAGGCAGCCCGGCGGGCAACCCTTCTATAACGGTTACCAGCGCCTGCCCGTGCGACTCACCTGCGGTTAAAAATCGAAACATAGTTAATTTATACTATAGCGACTTTCGGTCGCTTTGACCACAGCCAGGGCCAAGAGACGCAAAAACCGCTGTGAAGGGTTTTATCCGATCACAGCGGCTTGAGCGATAGCTGCGGAAGATTACGGAGTAGGAGGAGGGCTTCCGCCTCCGGTTCCGATGACTCCCTGTGCGCGGTCCTCAATGATTGTTGGTGTCAGGAAGATCAACACTTCCTGGCTTGCAACGGATCGGTCATAGGACCGAAACAGGTTGCCAATGATCGGCAGATTGCGAAGGAACGGAACATCATTGCGTGCTCGGTTCTCCTGCTTCGTGATGAACCCACCCAGCACCATCGACTCACCATTGGCGATACGCCGGTAGGTCGACAGACCCTGCGTTGTGGTTCGCGGAACACCCTGTGAGTTAAAGTTACCAAACGTCTGGATGATTGGCTGAACAAACAACGAAACCGAGTTATCCCCGTTGATATGAGGAGTTACGTTGAGCGTATTGTTAGCCGAGATGAACTGGGTGACGATATTTGTAATAACCTGCCCCTGAGGGGTGATGTTCTGGATCGTCTGCTGAATAGGTACTTGGTCACTAACGGTAACAAAGGCAGGCCGATTGTTACTAGTGCTAATAATAGGTGCCTGAAGGATATTTGTTGTCTGGCGTGTCAGGGTAGCGCGGAGGTTTGCTACCGCATTACCAGCGGAATAGATGGCAGTGACTGAGTTACCAGCACCAAAAACAGCAGTGGAAGCGCTTGTGTTCGGGGACGGCTGAATCTGCCAGTTGATACCGAAGCTGTCCGCATCTGCGAGGTCAACACGGACAAACTCCGCTTTGATCAGTACCTGCTTGGGAGCGACATCCAGAAGACGGATTATCTGGCGCAGTTCTTCGATTCCCGGTGCGTCTCCCTGAACGATAAGGGTGTTATCCGCATCGTTTGAGATAATATTATCCACACCGGCAGGGGTCAGGGGTCGCTGGTTTCCCTGCTGACCACCAGGCTGACCGCCGGGCTGACCGCCGGGCTGACCGCCACCTTGAAAACCGCCGCCCTGGAATCCGCCACCTTGAAAACCACCTTGTCGTCCGGCGGAGGCGAAGGAAGGATCGTTCTGACCTGCGGTTCCCGCGGTACCAACGCTGTTGGGTACGCCGTTAATAGTGGATGTACCCTCGGTAGTACCTGGCCTCATCTTTGTTGTGGAGTTAAGCTGGTTCTGTTCGTTTAACTGCTCAGGCGTCAGGACAGTGATTTCCGTTTTCATAGCTTTTCGCATTTGAAAATCGTCTTCCACCATCGCTAATGCATCAGAGTTGCTAAGAGTTCGCTTTAGAAGGCTCGGCATAATAAAGTTCAGCTTGATGCTGACAAACTGCTTCGGGCCTCGAACTACGGTGGGGGCTTCAATTGCCTGCGTTACTGCCGTTGCTGTCGGAGCGGCTACGGGAGTTGCGAAAGGTTCGTTCTCACCGCGGGGACGCAGATAGAAAATGTTCTCGTCTTCGGTGAGAACAGCACCGGCGGACGCCGCGACAGTCCGCAGCGCGCGGTCAAGCGGAACATCGTTCAGCTTCACATTAACGCGGGCGAAATCTTTGCCCGGCACGGACTGAATCACGATATTCATGCCACGGCTTTGCTGCGTAAGCATCGCAACGGCTTGTTTCAGGTCCGCATCGCGCAGATCCATGTCCACAAGCGTCTTGGACAAATCAATGTTGTCGGCAGCCATTGCCACAGTCGGTGACACGGACACGCAGAGCGCGACCATAGAGAGAGAAGCGGCAAAACCGAGCGCACCGGTAACCGTTGCTGCTGTCGTGGCAGCAAGATGTCGCTGGCCCGGAGACCGCATAAAAATTCGCATGAAAAATCCTCCTCAGGAGAAGAGCGGCTTAACCGCTAAACGTACCCACCAGCGGGCGCTGCTAATCGGCACCTGTAAAGGTGCCGATCAGAGAGCGTCGTTTGGCGCACCGCTATCTCCCGCGTGCGCACATGTCCGCCGTCAATTATATCGATATTAATTACTACGTGAGGCTAAGAGCAATGAGGCTTATTAGAACCCGCGACCGCCACCCATCATTCCGCCACCCATCATTCCGCCACCCATCATTCCGCCACCCATCATTCCACCGCCCATACCGCCACCCATCATTCCACCGCCCATACCGCCACCCATACCGCCCATCATGCCGCCGCCCATACCGCCCATCATGCCGCCGCCCATGCCACCCATCATGCCGCCGCCCATGCCACCCATGCCGCCACCGCCCTGCTGTCCGTTACCCTGTCGTGCAAAGGTCTGGACAAACCGGATGTTCAGCGCCGAGGCTAGATCCATCGCATCGATGTACGTCAGCTGGACCTGGTCATACGTCGCAGCCGGAAGCGCATTAGCGTTGGGGTCCGTAATCGGAGGAGGAGCCTGGTCATTCACCCCCGCCGCCTCGACGATACGGGGACGAACGATGTACACTCCGCCCTCATTCACAAACGTCAGCGGAATCGACGATGAACGCAGGATCAGGCGCAGCGCGTTCTCGAACGGCTGATCCGTGATCTTGAGCGTCACGAAGCCCTGTACCTCATTGGCGATGGAGAAGTCCACCTTGGCATTGTTGAACAGCTGCTCCAGCGCCTGGCGCACCGGCGCGTCCCGGAGGTCAAGGGTGATCGGAGGAAGCGCCCGCGTCTGAGCCGGGGTCTGTGCCTGGGCAAAGGCTGCCGTAGTCATCGACGGGCTCAGAACCGCCGCTCCGACGAGAGCCACCCCAACAACCAAAAGACCGCTCTTCTTCATCGTGGATTTCATGTACGTGTATCCTTCACTAAAACTTTGAAAGCAAACCAAGTTATTCCTGTTAAACCCGGGGGTCTAACGCCGAAACAGTAATCGCCTGTAACGGAACTACCCGATGGATTGTCTGCCGAAACTACCGGTTAAAACCGCCCGCCGCCGGGAAACGCTGGAGCCCCTCTGCGACCGCCGCCACCAGGAACACCGGGAGGTGGTCCTCCAGGGAAGTCACCGGGACCGCCCGGTCCTTCTCCGCCCGGAACCCCACCCTGTCCTGCCTGCTGGCCTGCCTGCTGACGCAGAGCCTCACCGACTTCACGAGGAAGAGTGGAAAGAGGAACATCCAATGTACGCCCGTACTGATCGCGCAGAATAACCTTAGTTGTCGTGATAACGCTCACGGTGAAGTCCTGCAGTCCGGGGACGCCGCTTGGCACCACGGAGCCGGGCTGAATTACGCGCACATCGGCTTCAGGTCCAGGAGTACCTGTCTCCAGAATCGCGGATACAGCGCCATCATAAAGTACGCCCGCAACGCGGCGGGGAATGCGAGGAATGGGGCCAAGTCGCTCTTCCAGGGTCAAGTCGGTGGGCGCCGGCACAACCGGCCTTGGTCGCGAAGCGAGACGGATAGGCGCGATGAACTGGTAAGCAAAAGGCAGTTCCACAACGAAGCGCTGCGTGGAAAGGAACGGGTCTCCACGGAACCCTGCGGCTGCCGAGCCATACCGGATAGGCTTTGGAAGGTTAGCAGGAGTACCAGGCGCAGCAGGCGCGGTGCCGGGTGCACCTGGTGCCGCACCGGTTCCATCTCCGCCACCCGTAGGGAAAGAGGACGGCGCACCCGCCCAGGAGTCACGAGGCGCAACGGCAGCAGCCCCTGCTCCTCCCGGTCGGTTCTGAGCTGTCGCGGCAGCGCCGGGCGCTCCCGGAGCGCCAGGGTTTCCAACAGGAGCCACACCGGGGGGCACGCCAGGAACCGCACCAGGCGCACCCGGATCTGCGGGAGGAGGAGGCGCGACCGCAGTGTCCGTAGCCACATCTTCGCCGCCACCAGGATTCAGCAGAACGAACGCACCACCGGCAACCGCTAGAAGAGCGGCAGCGGCAGCGCCGAGCTGAACACGCCGGTCCTTAAATATTTCGCTTGTTGGAGTATTTGCCATCTCTATTTTACCTAATTGTACCAGTTGTCACGGCTTCAGATTCAGAACGCACAGTCGCGCTCAAGAAGTGTCCCTAAATCCTACAGCGGAGGCGCGCCTTCCATGCCGCCGGGCATTCCTTCAGGTCCACCAGGACCGCCCGGGTAGCCCGCCCCTGGATAATCACCGGGGCCTCCGGGGAATCCACCACCGGCACCACCCGTGCTCGGACCGGCCTGAGGAACCGTTTCCGTCGAAGCCTCTCCTCGAGTAAAGTTGATCACGCGAAGCGTATACGTTCCTGTTAGACGAGGCGAGTTTCCTGTCAGGGAAAGTCCATCAACCAGAACTAAACGATCAAAACGATTCCAGCGAACCACGTGATTCAAAACGTTCTGGAAAGTGCCCTGAACAGACACGCTCCCCAGGGGAATTTCAAACGACTTCCGGTTCACCTGATTGGGGTCCGTACTTGGCGCAGGAATTGTGATATTCGACTGCGTCACCCGCACCTTGTTGTCGGATTCCAGATAGCGCCGGACCTTGGGGCCCAGAACGAGGACCTGTTCGTTCCACAACTGCTGACTTCCTGTCAGAAAGTTGGAGATGTTAATGTTCGGCATGAGGGTGCTGTCGAACCGGTTCCACTCCGCCTTCGCGACCGCGACTTCCTGGTTCGCTTTTTTCTGATCCGCTTCCGCCTGGGGTCGCGTGATAGCCACGGCATTGGCGGCGTCGTAACGCTGCTGAGCGGCGTCGAGCGCCTCCTGCTTCGGCTTGATCAGACCAAACCATATTCCAGCGCCTACTAGAGCCACCAAAACGGCAGCAATAATGTAGACCTGCATCTGAGTTATTTTGGCTAATGCACCCATGGGTCTTTTGTCTTCTTTAAGTTCGCGGACCGGATGGAAACGGTCTCAAATCCTGCGATAACGATTTCACCTGACCTTAGCAGGCCGGTGCTAGATGCAGTGGCGGCTACGGAGCGGGCGGAGCATCTGTGGGTGGCGTAGGAGGACCGCCATCCGTAGGACCACCGGCCAATGCGGGATCAAATCCGGGAGGCGCTCCAGGAATTCCGCCTGCCGTTGCTCCCCCACCAGCGCTGGCGGGAACTGTCGGCGCGGTAACAGGACGCTTGAGCGTCGCTGTGGCCGTGAAAGGGAATCCGGGACGAGAAGGCAGTTGCCCAAGAGCCGCAGATCCGCCGGGAACATCGCCGCCACCAGCACCGGGGAAGCCCTCGGGGCCACCAGGGAAGGAAGGAGGGCCGGAACGACCACCACCACCAGGAAACCCGCCTGCTCCCGTGTTTGTACCGCTTCCGGTACCTGTCGCGGGAGAAGGATAACCGGGGAGGCCCGCGACGCTCAGAGCCGTGATGTCCGGGTTACCGAAGAAAGTGATCAGATAACGACCAAAGTTCTGTACGCTCTGCTTGCCGGTGGGTTCGCCCTTGGCACCCTCGCCACTGACAAACCCGCCGATTGTCAGCGTACTTCCAGCGATTCGCATGGAGTTGTACTCCACTTGACGAATCGTATAGCGGGCGGCATTCCGGTAGATACTCGGAGCCAGCGTGTTGTGGAACCGGACGTTCTTGACGAAGTTGACCTTGTCCTGAAGCGGTGCAATCTGTGTACGGATTTGAGAGGTCTTGGACTTGATTGCCTCGACAGCGGCCTGTTTCGCCTCTTCGTCTGTCGCTTCCTGCTCTTTGGCGGCTACCTGAGAGGAAAGTGTAACGAAAAAGAACAGAAGACCAGCGCAGACAAGAGCGAAGGCTGCGGTTGACAGAGCAATCGCAGTCCGCGTTTTTCGACGTTCCGCAATATAGGCGGGAAGTAGGTTGATACGCAGCATTGCTGTGTTTTAACTATCCTCGTTCGTGGTTAGCCGTCCGGATGAGTCCGAAACGGGCCAAAATCAGACCAATCTAACTCAGGAGGCTTCAGGAGGTAGTGACTGTCCAAGCATAGTACGCCATGCTACCCCCCGCTTCCTCTATTTACCTGCTATTTTGCGCAGACTATTTTTCCGCGCCCAGTACGGCGTCACGTGCCGCCAGACCAAGTGCAACCGGGAAAAATGGTGCGAGTTCCGACAGACGCACCGACGAAAGCTGCTTGGATGCGACAGAAACGCCCGCGAACGGGTTTGCGATGGTGGTCGGAACCCCCATCTGACTCTGCAGGAACTGGTCGATATTCGCTATACGAGCGGAGCCCCCGCCGACCAGGATAAGATCAACGGCTTCCGTCGGGTAGCGCGAACTGAAGTAGTCAACAGAACGCTTGATCTCCATGGACAGTTCGTCGAGTATCGGCAGGAGCGCATCGAATATCTCGCGCCGTCGGATCGCCTGCGGATCATTGACGACAGGAGCAGGCAGTGTCGTCGCCTCTACGGTTGCAGAAGCGGGATCAGCCAGCGTGGGCTCGCTTTCCGGAACCGGTACGGCGAAAGGATTCTCGGCGAAAGGATTCGGTGTAGCGGCGAAGGGATTGGGAGCGTCCGCAAACGGGTTCGGGGTGTCCGCAAATGGATTTGCGGGTGCGTTTCCTGCCGCCATCTCGTCTGTCGAGTCTGGTGCCTTGGCAGCTGTTTGCGCCCCAAAGGTCGGCAGTGGCGGCGGCACACTGGCATCCGCGAAAGGCGAATCGAACACGAATGGGGGCGGGGTGCTGTCGGTCGGAGATGCGCTTCCAAATGGGTCGTTATCGGAAGGAGCGCTCGCCGCGGCCAACACATCCATCAGTACGGCGGCATGCAGACGCTTTTCCGCCTCGGCCTGCTCCAGCGAAAGGCCCAGCGTATCCGCGATAGCGCGGGTGAAATTATCTCCGGCGATCGGGATAGAGCGGGGGAAACGGAGGATGCCACTCTTGAAGACGGCGACATCGGTGTTTGCGGCCCCAATATTGACGATAACGACGTTCTTTCCAGCGAGGCCCTCCCGGCTCAAGTTCAGGAGAGAGCGTCCAATCGCCAGGGGTTCCACATCGATAGCAACAGGACGGAGGCCTGCGGTCTCCAGGGTGCTCAGCTGCGCCGCCACCATGTCGCGCTGCGCGACCGCCAGCAGGACTTCCATGTTCTGGGCGTTCGGGTCAGCCAGTGCCGGATCGTCGATAGACTGATAAGCCATCTCGACATCATTGACCGGGAACGGAATATGCCGCTCCACTTCCCACTTCATCGTTTCCGCAAGCTCACTCGGGGTCATCTTGGGGACCTCGATGACGCGAACCACCACTCCGGCTGAACCGGCGGCGGCGGCGATGACTTTATTGGATCGAATGCCGTTTTTCTGGCAAATCTGCTTTATCGCGGCACCCAGGGCTTTGGCATCGGTGACAATACCCTGCTGGATCGCTCCTGGAGGGGTATCCCCCATAGCCAGCCCGGTTACCTGAAGGCTCTTTCCGGAACCGCGAACCTCGATGACCTTAATATTCTGCGTCCCGATATCCAGGCCGATAAACGTCCCGCCACTGGGTCGGGATGGCCCGACCGCGCGAACGGGTGCTGCTTTAGCTGGTTTGGGCGCTTTGGTAGCTCCTGCTGCTCCGCCTATCCTCACGTAACGATCCTTCCTTGCTGTGCAGCAATGAACCGCTGCCTGCCCGCCTTCAGGTGAGAAGACGGGTCATTCTAGCACGGTGTTAAAACGAGTGTCAAGGAGGCACTCGAGCCGTCCCCACTGCATAAATCCACCCGAGCTTTCCCGCGTATTGTCCGGCTGGAAAGCTCGGTTAGAAACCCCTTCTCGCCCCGGCTTATCTCCCTACAGGCATTACGGTTTGTAGGATGAGAAGTCGAAGAACGGTGCCAGTGTCTGCCAGTAGATATCGAATCCATTGGCGTTGATATTACTTGTTCCGTCCCGCAAAACGCCGGTGCGTCCTCGCGGGCTGGTCCAGAAGAGCCACACTCGGCCCGGCTGGGTAATCGGATCAAACACCGGGTTTGGTGCATCCGCCGTACGTCCCGTTGTCGTCGTCCTGGGGTCAAAGCGATCCAGGAAGGCGTAGGGCTGGTTCTCATTGATACTGCGCTGCATCGGGACGCCCTTACCGGTAAAGGTTGAGGACGGGATGGATGGATCCAGATCCGATATCTGTGCAAGATCATAGACGGCGGTGCAGGGGATCGGCGCCCCTGTGCCGCCCGGCTGTGCGAAGTAGTTGATCGTCACCTTGTGGCCTTCGAGCCGTGGGTCGACATAGATCCGTCCGTTGGCGGCATCGATCTCGCAGTTCGTTCTCTGCTCCACGCCGTCCACCAGAACACTCACCACACGTGGCTCCTGAACCCGGTTGTCCCGGCCATCCGGACCAAGACCGGACGGTGTGAGCGCGATGCTCTCCGGGTTGTCCGAGCGCGGCGATAGACTCGGCGATCCAGGGGGTATCGGCACTAGATTCCCACTGCCGTTGTCTCGTGCACCTGAAATAGCACCTGTTTTCAGGTCGACTCCGACACGCCGAGTCAGCATCTTGAGTCCCGCTGCACCCGCTCCCTTCGCGCTCTGGTTCCAGACCAGCCACGTCCGTCCCGCAACCAGAGTATTCGACGGACGGCGAATGATGTAATCTCTCGGCGGATTTGCCGCGATAATTGGCACTGGTCGCTGCTGGATCAAAGCGTTCTCGGTCGCCGAATCCAGAAGGGCCCGGTCATCGAAGAAGCCCGTCACCGCCGTGCTCGCCGCCCCATCCAGGGTCAGACGGTAGGTCTGCGGTACATAGCTTGCCGAGACCACTTGGGTTCCGGTCGGACCACTGGTTCCACGGAAGCGGACCGTGCCAGCTGATGTATCGACGTAGACGAAGGTGACACCGAGACCAGGCCGCTGGAACTTCTGGTACAGCAGATTCGTGGTGTCGTCATAGGCCCATCTGGTCCCAGTGGTCAACGGTAGACCGGTAGCTGGGTCGATATCCGTGATTTGAGCTCCGTTGATAAAGATCTGCGGCAGAAGCGTCGGATTGCCATCCCGCACCCAGGCGATATCCCGTGCTTTGTACAGACCGGAGCCCGTCGTCGCCGCAAGCTGCTCTCGTGTCCTCGGCACAAGCGGCAGTGCGTTGAGGCGAGCTTCATCACCCCTACCTGGGATTGCCTGGATGCGGTAGCGGGTCATGTAGATGTTCGGCCCACTGTCGGTTCGAGCGGTCGCAGTGTAGTAGAGATCCATGACTCGGAAATCGGTATTCGTTACTCGCTCACGGATAGTCCGGATCACCGGCACCGGATCGGAGGCTGTCGTGATGGAAAGCGGCAGCGAGAGCGCCCGCTCACGGCGGTTCGAGCCCGCACCCGCTACCGTTGGCAGACCGCCGACACCTGCCTGCGTCGCAACGTAATAGAGGGTCCACTTTCCCCCGACGCCACCATAGTACATAACGAACGTTGTGTTCGACACATCGTCGTAGGCAGCGCGGGGGCCGAACCGTTGCAGAGACGTATCTGCATTGAACAGAACCGGGTTAGCCGGACCAACTGCCACATTGCCGCCGGCAGCCGGTGTCAGGGACGCCGCATAGATGTTACGGATCGGAGCGCCGTTGGTGCCCGCATAGGTGTTCAGGAAGAACAGGCTCGCATCCTGAGTCCCTGCCGTCTGCTGGAGAACGAACGGCGAGGTGCTCGAAGAGTTCGCAGCGCCTGCCGGAATTTGCGCAGGTGTTGTGAACCACTGTCCCGCAGGTGCCGCCGCCGCATTGTAGCTCAGCGCCAGTGGCCCTGCGCCAGGTAGTGCTGCCTGCCACTGACCTGTCGCCGTGTTCCACAGGAGGCTGGACTGGAACAGATTGTACGGCTGTCCTGCCCCTGTTGTACCGGTGGCGGTCAGCGGTGTGGCGTTGCGTGCGAAGAACACATGCATGGAGCCGTTCGCGTCTCGGTACGCCGCCGGGGAAAGAGCCGCGGCGGGTCGCCGCTGTCCGGAGGCATCCGGGACATCAAGCAGCGGTTGCGGATCGATGAAGGGCAGAATACCCGTCGTTACCGCAGTCGTTGCGGGAGTTCCCGCAGCCTGATCCGCGATCTGGCCCGTCATCGCCCCCTCGACCACCTTGACCTTGATACGAATGCCCGGATCGGTGCGTGGCAGCGTTTCGGCGTTCGCGGTTGCGGTAGCCGCAGTACGCGGTCGAAGAATTCCGTTGCCCGTTATCGGCAGCATAGACGCTGATCCCGGGTGGAGGAGGTTCTGTCCCGCATAAAGGGGACCCGCCGGACTGATCGTGTTGCCGTTAAGAAGCGGAACCGCTGTATACGGAAGGACGGTGTCGTGGTCCTCGAAGACATAGAAGTCTGCCGGGGCTGTGTCCACAGGACCGTAAGTTCCGCTGGGTGTTCCGATAGGTACCGCGACGCTGATCACCGGAACAGCAGGTGTCAGGTTGACACTGAGGTTCGTTGAAAGCGGCTGCGAGGACGGGACGTCCGGAATGCTGAGCAGAGTCCCAGAATCGACAGGGTCACCCACCTTCGGCTTGTGAAGCGTGTGCTTGCCACCGAACCCGGCATAGTACTGCTGGTAGATGGTTCGCGTAGGCGTCGCTGTCGGGTCCACGATGTTCTGCAGTGCATTTGTTGGCGTCGCCGCTCCGAAGAACGCATCCCAGCTTGAGTCGAGATTCGCGTCAAGTGAGGTAACGATCTGCGGCATCACACCCGTTCCCAGTGCGGGATCCGCGCCGAAGGCGAAGATACCCATCAGGGGGTCCACGGTAGTCGAGCGCAGCTGATAGAAGGAGGTCGGTGCTCCCAGGGAACTGATCGACGCCTTCTGGGCGGCGCGCAGGTTCCACATGTTGACGTTGCCGCTGTTCTTCACGGCAAAGCTGGCGAAGAACGGTTTATACGGCGAATCCTGGAACGTCGCTGTGTTGAACAGCGGCGATGGCAGGAGACCCTGCTGGAACGCATTGGCTCCCTGACCATAGCCGAGGAACCCGTTCTGCATACCGAAACCCATCGCCAGACCGCCGGTCGGTCCGGTTACCTCGACGGGTGTCTTCTCGTTCGCCGACAGGCTCTGATCGACGCCGACACCCATCCAGGTCTCTACGTCCCGGAAAGCTTCGTTGTCGTCATACAGCCCGTCGTTGTCGGAGTCGATATAGACCCGAAGCCGGGTGGTGTAGCCGAACGGTGCAATATCCTGAGCTCCGGTCGGCAGACCGGTATTGGGGTCCAGCGCACTGATTCGCCGGTCCGCCGCCAGCTGAGGCAGCTGAACTGCCCCACCACTTGTCGGAACCTGCGTTGGGTTAGTCGGATCGTCGTTGTTGCTGGCGTTTGGCCCCAGATATGTCGAGGTGACGGAGTGAATGGCGACCAGGTTCGCTGGCTGGAACTTCGGAATCTTGACGTTGAGAGACGCCGCGCTCTGCCGGAAGATCGACTGCGGTACTGACGTATTCAGTCCGGGTACCACAACCGAATAGGGATTCTTGAGCAACGGTTCACCGATTGTTCCATTACTTGTCGGCACAATATTTGGCTGATTTCCAATAATCGGCGGAGTGGTGAATGACGCGATGTTGGCCGCAAGTGAACCCTGACCAGCTGCCAGGTCCACCCCATTGACATTGACAGACACGACCTGATTGTCGAGCGCTCCCTGCGCTCGGGCGAGAATGTCCGGGTAATCCTGGCTGGAGTTTCCACCAGCACCCGTGGTGCCGTTGCCGATGGTCGACCGCTTCCAAGGCTGCACCTCCGGAACCGGCTGCTCCCAGGGCAGGAAGTTGATGATGCCGTCAGGGCGCATCGCGTAACCGCCATTGGTGGCTACCGGTGTCAGGCGCGGGTTGGAGCCGCCGGGCGCCGTCGGTGTCCCGTCGGGCAGCGTAGCGCCACCGTCGGTCGCGTCGTCGTTCGGGATGTTACCGGGCCACGTGCGCCACAGGATATCGTCCCGAACCTGGACACGAACACCACGCAGGTTGGCGAGCAGGCTGCGGTTCGCGATACGCAGGTACCGCCGACCGTTCTCCGCATCGCTGGAGGCAGTCTTACCGTGATCCCCGATACCAATTCCTGCAACAACGTTGATATGGAATGTCGGGTCGTTAGGCGAGATACGTCGTCCGATATTTCGCACCGGGCGAATGCTGCCGCCGGTCTGTGTATACGGCGCTATAGCATAGCGCCGTATATCGTTGCCGTTCGCGAGCGCCTGACTATATTGGGCGTTCGTATTGTCCGGCAGATTGGTCGCTGCATTCGCCGCGGTCGCAACGCGAGTCTTGGCAGCAGCACTAGACTCAAAGGGCCCGATAGAGTTTGCCGTGCGATTGGCATTGGCTCCGGCAGGAAGCGTCGGGAATCCACGCGTGTCCTTGATGAAAGCCAGGAGCGCCAGCGGATTTGCGATCTGGAAGGGAACGTCCGCATTCTCCAGAATCTGCGCATCGTTTGCCCCGCCGGGTATGACTGCCTGAGCGGTCCGGGTTCCGGTGCGGAAATTGAGCGTGATGTTATTCAGTGAATTCGGCGACAGGCGGGCACGAAGTATCGTTCCCGGTGTCTGTGACGAACCCTGCGTCAGCCTGTAGGGAATAACTGCAACACCGAGCGTGGGATAGTCTGTGGGCGACGAGCCGATTGGCGCAGTAGACCCAGGGAAGTAGGAATCCTGTGGCGCGTAACCGAGCCCACCCATGCGGCCCGTAAGTGTCTGAACGGCGCGTCCGTTGTTGTCCGCGATCTCGATGGTCACGTTCTGAGACGGAGTTCTGGTGAACGGATTTCTTCGGCTCCGCGGCGGGCCTGTCTTGGCGACGTCGAAGACGGCGATATAAACCGTCTCGCCCCACTCATAGAAGTTGCTGCCACCACGCGCAACAACCGTATCCGTTGCGCGGTTAGGACGCTGGTTACCAGCCACGATGGCAGCGAAATTCGGCCCGGTGGGATCGAGGATATCGATCTTTGGCTGACCGTTGGCAAAAGGGTTGTTGTTGTCGGCGATAGGCAGTCCGACTCCAAACCCACTGCCGCCATCACCGCCAAAGCGGATCGGCAACGCCGGGGTAAAGGCGTTCAGTGCTCCGTCGGGGCTTCCCGCGAAGATCCAAACCGCGTTCTGAGCCGTCGGGTTGAAGTCGTCGTTGTTCTGGATATCGGGAAGCAACGGGTCCGTGCTGCCATAGCGCCCGTAGTCCGGGCGAATGCCGTCAGCTAACTCATTTGCGAAAACCGGATCGTCGATAGTCGTCGCTGCGCGTATAGCAGGAGTGCTGTAGCCAGGCAGCGAGATCTGACCGTCGTCGTCCGTGGGATCGGTCGGCAGGACGTTCCTACCGCCCCATCGCCACCGCGTTGGATCATAAGGCTCTGCCGGGTCAGTCGGGTCACCGGCGACAAGATTTACACGACGAATTGCCACATTCTTATCGAAGTAGAGACCATTCGCATCCAGCGGCAATCCTACCTGACCGGTATTTGCCGTTGTTGCGGTTACCCCGAACGGCTGCAGAACGCCACCAAAGCCCTCGACTGTTATGAGGGGTGAGGCAAACTGTCCGGCAGTGTGAGGCTCGCCATTAACATAGGCGGCAAGTGACGGGTCGGTACCGGGGAAGTACGCCGGTGTCAGTACAGACACCCCGCTTCCAACGCCACCCGGCCCGGAGAGCGCAATCTGAAACACGTGACCGCTGTTGTTGAAACGCAGCAGGTCCGTGGTGAAGCCCCATCCGCGAGCGGATGTCTGGGCAGGGAGCGTACCGAAATCGGACGTCGGGACGTTTGTAATGGTGTCCGCGTCTTCGCCATCAAGGTTCGTGCTTATCTGGTAAAGGCCACCTGAGGCAACCGGGTTGACCCCGTTGCTTGCTCCCCCTGTTGTGACAAAGAGAGTCGGGAACTGGAACGAGCGGTCTCGGACCGGATCCGGCTCTATTGTTTGGCCCAGAGTAGCGTCAAGGAACTCCGGTGTGCGGGAACCACGCGTGGTCGCCAAAGGATCGTCGATCTCCTGGTTAACTCTGCGGTCCGTGGCAAGCAGGGGGTCGGACCCCGGAGACGTCTGGAATCGCGCCGCAACAGCGGTAACATCTATTCCAACTCCGGGCGGGCTGAGCACCGGCGGGTCATTGGTCGGCTTGGTGGGAGAGGTATTTACCGCGGTAACAACACCGCCGGTTACGTTAGAATCACGCGTCTGCAGCGGTCCACCCGAGATCGTAATGTTTCCATCGACCGGTGACGGGTCGCTGAAGAGCGGTACGGTTCGCGCCAGGATGGGCCGGAATCGCAGGTTCCCGACAGGTGTCGTGACCAGGTCAGGATTCTGCCAATCCGTCAGCTCTTCGTTGGGATTGCTGGCGAGGATATTGTCAGGAATCAGTTCCGTCCGCACGGCTCCGCCTGAGATGGGTAGCGGCACAGGCTGACTGCCGAGCCCGGTTCCGGCACGCCATCGTGTAAAGAGACCGGTGGCGAGGTCGAAGTCAATCGCATACATACGGCCTGTCGAACCGAAGAACAGGGTCGGCGTAATCCGGCGCGATGGCTGTGCGTTCGCGACCTTTGTGTCGTCGCCATCGTAATCCGGCGTATTACGGACTTCGGTACCGTGATTCAAAGACAGCGTTGGATTACCGGGATTCTGAATGACCAGGTTCCCGGATGCGTCGTAGGTGCCATACTGGAACCGATAGGTCCATACCGGGGCGGCACGCCCCAGGGGCTCATTGATAACGGCGTACTGATCCAGCGGGCTGGAGTAAGCGCGTCGGGTTCCGCCTCCAAATCCCTGCGGGTTGGTCAGAAAGTCACGACGATCCCCTGCCTGGTCCAGCAGGTACACCTTGCCCGTCGCGGGCGCGGTATCACCGTCGCCCCGGTCATTCGCCGCGACCGCGACGAAATGACGGATAACCGTCTGGGCCGTTGTCGGATTGGTCCAGGGGAAGTCGATCAGAGTCGGCGCACCATAAATAGGGGCAGTCGCAGGGGCCTGGTAGGGAATTGCGCCAACCACACTCTCTACATTGTCGCGTGCCTGGGTCGGCGTCTGGTAACCGGCACCGCGAATGTCCACATACTGGGAAGGATAGACCCAGCGGGGACGTACCTTACCCTCGGTGTTATCCGGGCGTGCCAGCGATGTAGCCGCCCGCTGATTATGGAACCGGTAATTGTCGTTTATGGTAGAAGACGGCACGAAGGCGACATTGACATCCGCCGAAATCGGCGCAACAGGGAAACCGGGCTGACCGTTTACTGCGGACGGGTCTGTCCCACTCCAGTTGAAGGAGATATCGTGCCCGATGATCGGCAGCGCGGCGGCGTTGTACTCTTTCGAAACAGGGCCGGTCCAGTCAACGCAGTAGACACGTCCCGCAGCCGACGTAAAGTAGACCCCTTTTTCAGTCAGAGGTGGTGTTACCGTATTTGCGGACGGCGGACCGGCGATAACGCGATTGGTGGAAACGGCGGCGGGTGCGCTGATCGCGCCGCCCCCGAGCTCACTCTGCGCTTCCGTTTCAAACCACCACTTCAAATCCAGACGATACCGAACGTCCGCCGGGATATTCGCGACTGCACCGACCGCAACCGGCGTCGCATAGAAGGTATTGGCGGGCTGCTCTCCTTTGTGGAAAGGCAGAGACGGGATTGTTCCACCGCTCGGAATTGATATCGCGGAGGCATCCAGCGCGTACATGACGCCGTTCTGGTTTCCGATAAACAGTCGCGGCTCTTCCGTCAGGCGGTTGATCGTCGTATCGTTCTCGTCCTTGCGGTACGAGATAACAGGAGAGGCGCCGCCGAATCCGAGCGTCGCCGGGACTTCGCCGTAAAGCCGCTTATTGTACTGCTCGACACTCTCGTTCTGGCGAACGGTGGCATCCGGAGGATTCGAAACATACTGGCCCGAGCGAAGACGCGGAAGGCTGTTTGCGTTGAATGTCCAGAGAACATTGGTCGTGCCGGGGCGGGAGCGTCCCAGTCGGCGCGGGCCTGCGGTATTTGTCGCCGCGTCGTATTCCTGCTCCGTGTAAGCGTTATCGTTGTTTCCGTACGGATCGAAGGCGTAGACGACGCCGTTGTTGGAGGCGACATAGGCAAGGGTCGTCAAAACCGGTCCGCTTGCGGCGGTCTTGTAGCGACCGGCAGGCGCAGGCGCGACGGTAAGAAGGCCGCCATCAGGAACGATGCTGGTGGCAAGTCCCGTGGTGACAGCGGCAGCAGTGGCGCTAAAAGGTGGCAGTACCCGGTAGTCCGGTTTGTATATAGGAACTACCACATCACCAAATACCGGGATTTGACCGGCAAGGGTGACACTGCTGCCCATTCCGGCGCTGGTGTTGTCGCCTTGGGGTGCGATGAAGACCTCGGTGTCATCAATAACACCGTTCTCGTTTACGTCGTATCCCTCAATGCCGGGGATCTGGTTGATCGGACGCTGCAGAACATCGACATAGCTGGCGATGGTATTGCCGGCATAGACAGGCCGCTTTTCGTAACCGATGATCGGATTTCGAGAACCCGCAAAGGGGACCAGCGAACCATTGAAACGGTTTCGCAGTTCCAGACCGGGACGCCGCTGCGGCAGATAGGTCCGGTCAGGGAATCGCCAGATTACCGCGCCTGTCTGCCAGTCTAAACCGAGCACCTCACCAACCTCGATTGTTTTAGTGCCGTCCAGATTACTGTTGGATACGCCGGTTTCCGGGTCCGGCACATAGACGGTTCGCGCCATGATCACCTGAACCTGGGAAAACAGGGGTGTTGGCTTGTTGGCAGCAGGATCAGGATCCAGGAGATTGTAGTTAGGAGCAGCGTTCGCGTTCGGGCGATAGACCTGGAAGTTGTTGGCGCTGACTGCCTGAATCGGGATAGGAGGAAGCCCGCCCGCGACAATTCCGTTTGCGGGGTCGAGGCGAAGCCGGGTTCCGACAGATTCGTTTACATCAGCGGGGAGTACGGTGGGCGGAACCGGCACAATATCAGGAACAACTCGGTTACCCGTTTCAAGACCTGTTATGGGATCGAATTCGCGAGGAGATGCAACCTGAACGATGGGAGGATACGTACCGATGACTCGTGCAAACGGATACTGACCGTTGAATTCATCCGGAAGAATCTTGGGCCGTGCGTAGGATTCCGGTCCCATGAAGAGAACGGAGAAGTCGTTCGGCGTGCTGGCCGGGTCGGTCGGATTGCCCGTGAATCCGTTCGCGCCATAGGCGCTGTTCGGCATGTACACGCCACCGGCAACGGGGGTGACTATACCGTCGTTACCTATGCGGTAGTTCGGTCCGGTTTCCGGCTGTCGCCGAGGCGCGACCGCCACCGCATCGAGCTTTCGCCCGCGCCCGCTGTTGATCGGCGTCAGGGTTGGCGTGGCGGTAACGGTTGCGACGCGCTGCTCGAACTGCAGGGCGTCTGCCAGGACAAACTGATTGGGGGCTCCGGCAGCATCTGTCGTCTGATCATCGGCTGTCGTATTATCGAGAACGACGCGCGCACGCTGCGGCGGTCCAACTGCGGTTCCGTAGCTGGCTTCAGAGAAGAAGGGGAAGTAAGCAGGCGCTCCGCCCGGCGTATCCGACAGATATTTCGCCGTCGCCGAAGAGTCGGAGGACTGGGAAACAAAGCAGACCTTGGAGCGATTCTGAATAATGCCCGCGCGGTCGCGGAATGAGTAGAAGACCGTATAGCGAGCGTCTGAAACACGCGCTTCCGTCGTCTCATCGACAATGTTGGGCAAAATCACCCGAATGGCATAGCGCCGAACGACTCCCGCGTCTCCGGGAATGTTCGGGTACCACGTAAAGGTTGCGTTCGGGTTAGCGGCGATATAATCGGCCGCAGCAGCCGTCGGGCGGGGAACGGCGGGTGTCCGGGAATAGGTCCCCCCGGTAGCGTTCGCAGACACCACACCGAGTGGCGGCAGTGAAACCCAACCCGTCCCCGCGTTGGTCGCCCCAGGAACGGCGGGAAGCAGGGATGGCGTGAGGGGAAGAACCGCAACGCCGGGCCCCGTGGCGGGCGGAACAATGTCATCAAGCGTGATACCCGGATTCACGAAGGTACTGAGAGGCGCACCATACAGGTTGATCCGGCGACCATCACCTCCGGGTCCATCGTTGACAGCCTGCGGAAAGCTCCATGAGCTGAAGCCGACAGACTCATTTCCGTTCTGGTTCTGAATACGCGCCATCGGCGTCTGGTTCCAGAGGAAGTTTGCGTCTGTGATGCCCCAGTACTTGTCATCGGAGGCGCGGCCACGGTTCTGCGTGTTCCCGCCGACCTTTGGGTATGGGTTGACCTGAGACTGCCCTTCGGTCGCCACAGGCGGCTGTGCTTCCGCCGCGGTGCTGACAAAAGCGGCAGCGAGGAGGCTGGATATGAGGGGAAGCAGCGCCGCTGCCGCCGAAGTTACTCGAGACAAGTTCACGTTCATAAAATATTTCGCGTCACGTACACACAAATCGGGTGTCTTCCTGGCAGACATCACCAGGGTTATCGCATGGGTTCGGATGGGCAACCCGTCCCGGCACTGCTGCCGGGACGGAGAAAGTGGCATTCAGATAATTGATGAGGAAGTATCCTCTTACTGACGGCTGGAAGACCGAGGTTGTTCCAAAAGGGACGTATTACCCTCTGAGAAGCCCATGATCTGTCGATAACGCAGTGTAGCAGGCAGGGTGATATCGCCTTCCAGAATCAGTCGCGGCGCAGAGAATCCGGTGTAAACCCCACCGAAAATCGTATCCGTTCCAGCAAAAGTTATTGGCTTCACCTGGAAGGCCTCTCCGAAGAACTGTCCGCTCCGGAACAAAGGGTTGCTTCCGGTGTATCCGTTGGTAATCAGGAAGTCGTTGTTCGCCAACCGCTGAACCGAGGTTGGGACAAATTTCGGTCGCTGATTTAATGGTATCCCAACGAATCGCTGCTGAGGGATGGCAGCCGCATTTGTCAGGACCTGATAATCCGACTCACGGAAGCCCCAATAAGCGCGCAGGCGTGGTCCCCGAGTGGCGATCGGTGGATCATACAGCAGCCCATAGACCCCGGTTGCATCACAGAGGAAATAGACATTAACAAAGCCGCCGCTGCCTGCGGGATCTCGTATGGTCACTTCCTGGAAGAAGGTCGGGCGGGTGATCCGCTGAACCGATTCCCGTCCGCCCGTGATAATTGAGATCTGATTGAACGCCTGTCCAATCGTTCCATTGTTCGCGGGCTCGGTTCCGACACCGGTCTTTGCGGGATTGGTCCAGAGCGTCGCCGCGGGAACCCGGAACGGTGTGTACTGAATCTGCACCAGAGAGCCGCCGCCGAAATCCGTATTTGTTGTTGTGTTTGGACCGGCCACAGCGGTGTTCCCGACAACGGCTACCAGAACCGGTGGGGTCGGGTTGCCAGCGGCATCCGGCGGGGCGATCCGCTGGACACTCCGGAAACCGAGTGAGCGTCCCTGCGCGGAGCCCGTGCGGGTGGTGTAAACCACGACGTGCTCGCCGCGCCCGTTCCCGCCTCCGAATGCCCCGTTCGCCTGAAGGTCGGTACGGATCTGACCTCGGGTATCGAAGTAATCCGCGACCTCAATGATGCGTGAGTTGCCGGAGTCGGCGATGATGTAGTGGACTTCGTATCCAATCACATTCGTTGGAGCGGCAATGTTATCCACGGTGTTAATGACATAGACCTGAATGTCGGTCGGGGCGCTCAGAGTCCGCGGTTCCCCAACAGCGAGGATACCAAAAGCATCATTAACCTCGGACAGGTTCCAGATCAGTTTGCCGCTGCGATCCATACGAAGGACCCGGTTGTTGCCGGTGTCCGCTACCAGGTAATCCGCTGATGCCAGACGCCGTGCGATACTCGGCTGTGCGAAGGCGGTGCGCTGGACCGCGGTGCGTCCGGTTGCCAGAGGATCGTTGATGGGCGTATTGGTTGGCGCTCCACCAAAAGGCGGATTATAGACCGGCAGCTCGCCGCCAATCGTATCTGAGCGGAAGGTAGCATCCACGGACCAGAGTGCGGCGCTTGCACCGTCCACCTCAATAACTCGCTTGCTGTCCGTAATCAGGGTGATGGCATTCTGATAGACACGCAGTCCATCATTACCGGTCATTGCCAGGATTCCTTGTCCGCCGACGGGAGGAGCAACTGCCCCTGTCGTGCTGACCGGGACATTAGCCCAGCGAATATGATTGATACTGCTGACGCCATTGATAGTGTCGGAGATGCCGAGCACCTGCTCTCCGGAACCCGAACGTACGCGGGGATCATTGGCTGCCGGGTTTGCATCAGCGGCAACAATAAAGGCACCCTGCCCTGCGCGCTGCTGCATAAAGTAGATGACATCGCCATTTAAGGTCGGCGAGGATATCGGCTCGCCAGGAAGCACGTAGTACCACAGGATAGGCGTGAAGCCGCTGGACGCAACGCGGCGGGAGCCGGTAGTCGTCGGGTCAAAGCCATTGTTGTTGGGGTTCGTTGTATCGGTCGCGGCAGTGGTAGCGCCCACGAGACTCGGAGTCGGCGCCAGCACAACAGACCGGGGCGCAGTCGCCCCTGCCGGAGTATAGGTGACCACAAAGCTCTGCGTAGCCGAGAATCCGTTGCTGCCTGCCGTCTGGAAGTTCGTGATCGTGATTCGACCACGGGCCGCGTCGCCGTCCAGTCCCGGTCGCCCCACCTGATTCTGAACCGGCTGTGGCGTTGCCGACCCGGAGGTATCCAGAAGATTGAACTGCTGAACCGTCACCGGCTGCCCCGCATTGTACGCCTCGGGCAGCGTCAGCACGACATCCTGATTTGTCTTGATGCCTACAAGCAGGGTAACCGGACCGTTCGCGGGCGATGTCCCTCGGGCGAGCTGATAAGCTATCCCACTGCTGGTCGTAATCGGAGCCCCGACCAGCGTAACATTCGTAATTCCCTCGATAGTATTGTTGGGCAGCGTCGCCGGGGTGTCGGGCCACCCAGCAAAGAGCAGTCGGTTTCGGAAAACAGGCACATCGGAGACGGTCGTATTGCCAAGCGTAACAGAGTCGTATCCGGGATGAAGCGTCAGCCGCATGCGCTGCCGCGTGGCGGTTATCGCGCCTTCCTGCTCATTTGTGCCAACAATGGTAGAGAGTGCCCCCTGCGTGTAGCCGTACATCAGAAGGTCATCGGGTGTCAGGGCAGCAGTTGCGACAGGGCTGGCAATGCCATCCACTGCGAGCGGCTTGTTAGTGCGTGCGTTACTGAAACCGTTGTCGGGCTCATTATAAAGAACGTCATAATCGACCGACAGCAAAATCTCTCGGATCGGTGTCTGACTGGTGCCGGGCTGGACGGTAATCAGCCCATCCGGTGTGATAGGCGAGCCGTTCCCGTCCAAAACGATATTGAATTCTCCGGGAGCCGCTTCAATCCCATCAGCCAGACTCTGTTCCGGGGAACGGACAAGCAAAGGCGGATTCACGGTCCTATCGTACTGGGCCGCGAAAATCCGAACTTTAGGAAAGATGAATGGGTCGGTAGGAGCAGGAATAGCAACACGGAATCTTGTCGGCGGGGTATTAGGAACCCCGGTATTTGATGGAATAAGGTTAAGGTTGCCCCCGACGCGTGTCTTAAATATACCGTTGTTGTCGCCGTTGCGAATGACCTCGTTCCGCGTTCCCAGCCAATAAGCCAAAATATCCGCCACGGGTCCCGTCCCAGGGGCAGGTACAGTAGCTTCAAATACGGGCTGATAAAGCATCAGATCGTTTGTGTTGCCGTTTGAGGCTCGGGAAAACGCAGTGGAGTTGCGTTGAGCGACATACCCGATGGTCGCCGAGGCGCTGGCCTGCATCGTCCGCGCAGCTGGTCTCGTTACCGGAACATTAAACGTCTGGTAAACATTGGCATTGGTTACCGGGTTGACACAGCGGACGGAGCCGTCCGGATGCGTCACAAATACCTTGTTCTCAAAGAATACTGGCGCGGGAGCGGAGTAAAGGTCCGGATTTAATGGGTTGACAGGCGCATAGAGAGTGCCGCCGACCGCCGGGGTCGCGGCATTGGTGATGAGCGGCGGGTTTGGTGTTGTGTTGATTTTCCCGACAGCATTTACCGGCAATGCCTCAAAGGCTACGAGGGTTCCATCCGGCAGCGTGACAAATATGGTGGCAATAGGTCGTATCGGGGTATTGACGATTCCATAGACCGGCGCGGAGGGCTGGATGCTGCCGGTAGGATAGGAGCCGCCCAGGTCAGAGGACCACAACAGGTCGAACGGCTTGCCCGCACCAAGATCGACAACGCCATCATCGGGGTTGCCGTCTCCGTCCAGATCCGTCGAAGGGTTGGCGTCGTACGCGGCGATTACCGCAGTGCCCGCGCTGTTTCGACCAGTGACGTACAGAATGCCATTGATAATCAGCGGCGCGCTGTTCGAGGCAAGGATATCGGTGGCGGCAACGGTCGTGGGCAGCAGCGAAAAGCTCTCGACGAGCGGAGCGCCGACGTTGTCGAACGACGCCGCGGTGCGCCGTGCGCTTCGTCGGAATGTTGTGCTGGAACTTCCCCACGCGATCAGGTTATAGAGAAACTTCAAATCTTCCGCGTGCGCCGTGATAATGTTCTCGCCGCAGATAGC
>JAZKEA010000147.1:0-6093 GCA_040387315.1 Armatimonadota bacterium
GGCAGAATTTCGGCCCCGTTTTCGCGGGCCGTTTTCATCATGAGAGCGCCCGCCGCCACTAAGACTTCCTTGGTAGCGATGCAAACGCGCTTTCCGAGTTTGCAGGCCGCGAGCGTTGCCGCCAGTCCGGCTGCCCCGGCAACAGCGACAACGACGGTATCCGCTTCGGGCAGAGACGCCAGGTAGGAAAGCGTTCCCTCGCCCCACCCCGCCTTCGCGCCGCTTCCCGCAAGCGCTGTCTCCAGTTCCGCGCCGAGTCGCTCGTCGGTAACAGCGGCGTACGCAGCGGAAAATTCCCGTGCCTGTGAGGCAAGAAGGGCAGTGTTGCGGTTGGCGGAGAGGCCCACGATCTTCGCGCGCTCCGGTCCCAGGCGGCGAACGACATCCAGCGTCTGCGTGCCGATGGACCCGGTCGCGCCAAGCAGTACGATGTGACGGGGATGAGAGGGTTGGTGAGGCGGCGTTTCTGAAAGCACGCAACATTATACCGCTTTGGGCTCGAGCCCTGCCTGTTTCAATCCCGATTCGGGTATAACAGCCATGCTATGTTAACTCCAATTACCTATCAGGCCGCGAAAGATCGCGCAGCGCATTTTCTCGACGAAGCCGGGATCCTCCTCAAACCGGAAGAGCAGGAGAGGATTGAGGTCACCGATTTTGGCCTCACGGACCTCGCGCACTACGGACTGCAGCTGTTTACGTATGTAAATACAGACCGCTGCTGCGCCAAAGAGATCGTTCTTTTCCCCCGTCAGACGTGTCCGGAGCACCGCCATCCCCCCATCTCATCTCTGAACTATCCGGGGAAGGAGGAGACATTCCGGTGCCGTGCCGGTTCGGTCTACCTGTACCTTCCGGGCACGGTAACCCCGCAGATCGGGGCCTTGATCCCACGGGGCGAGGAGAAGAATTTCACCGTGTTCAACGAGTTCTACCTCGAACCGGGCGATCAGGTCACTATCCCCGCTGATACTCCTCACTGGTTCCAGGGCGGAGATGAAGGCGCGGTGGTCACGGAGTTCTCGACCACGTCCTATGACGAGCAGGATGTGTTCACGGACCCCCGCGTCCGGCGAGTTGCCCCGGTCGGCTGAGCGCCCGAAAGACGTACGGATAGATAGCACAGCGTATGACAAACCATGAAATCGCCCGCCGGTTTGAGCGGATCGCGGACATCCTGGAGATTCAGGGGGAGAACCCGTTCAAGGTAAAGGCCTACCGCCGCGCCGCGGAGGCGATAGACGGCCTCTATGAACCTTTGGAGAGCATCGAGGCGCGTAATGGGCTGGCGGAAATTCCGGGTTTTGGGGAGGCTATCGTCAGCAAGACACGCGACTTCCTGAAGACCGGGACGACCAAGCTGTACGAGCAGATCAAGGATGCCGTGCCGCCGGGAGTTGTCCAGGTCGCGGCGATTCCCGGAGTCGGCCCCAAGACAGCGAAAACGCTGTGGGACGCGCTGCAGGTTACCTCCCCGGATGAACTGGAACAGGCTGCGAAGCAGGAGAAGATTCGTCCCCTGGCCGGGTTCGGTCCCGCCAAAGAGAAGAACATCCTCGAAGCGATCGCGCGATCGCGCCGCCTTTCGGAACGAGCGCCGCTGTACATTGCGCTCCCCTACGCGGAGCGCATGGCTCGCGCTCTGAGAGACTGTCCGGAGGTCATATCGGCGGAGCCCGCGGGGTCGCTGCGCCGCCGCCGGGATACCGTAGGAGATATTGATCTTGTTGTGGCAACGACCGATGCCACGGCGACAGCGGACGCCATAGCTGCTCTGCCGGGGATGATCGAGGTCACGGCAAAGGGAGAGCGCGAGGTCGTCGGTATGTGCGATCTCGGACTGCGTGTCGATGTCCGTCTGAGTACGCCACAGGATTTCGGCGCACTTCTGCATCACTTCTCCTCGGGGCGTGAGCACAACCGTCAGCTCCGCGATATCGCCGAGTCCAGAGGACTAAAGATCAACGAGTACGGTATCTTCGAAACCAGTTCCGGCGAGGAAAAATTCAGCGGCGAGAATGAGGCGCAGGTCTACGAAGCGCTCGGACTGCCGTTTATTGAGCCGGAACTGCGCGAAGGACAGGACGAGGTAGATCTGGCAAAGCGGAACGCACTGCCGAAACTGATCAACGAGGCAGACTTCCGAGGCCAGCTTCACGAACACACGACCTACTCCGACGGGACCGCAAGCATACGGCAGATGGCGGAAGCGGCAATCGCCAGAGGGTACGAGTACCTCGCGATCACCGACCACTCCGCATCGCTGAAGATTGCCAATGGTCTGACACGAGAGCGGATATTGGCCCAACTGGAAGAGATCGAGGCGCTGAGCCAGGAGTTTAGAGAGCGAGGTTTTACCATACTTACCGGGCAGGAGGTCGATATCCTCGCGGACGGTTCCCTGGACGGCGATGAGGACATTCTGGCACGGCTGGATATCGTGGTGGGTTCCGTTCATATTCGCCATAAAGAGGACGAGGCGCAGATGACGGCCCGCGTTATCAAAGCAGTCGAAAATCCCAATCTTGATATACTTGGGCATCCCACAGGTCGCCTCTTGGGACGGCGCGAAGCCTTTCCTATCGATATGGAAGCGGTGATTGAGGCCGCCGTGCGTACCAGCACTATTCTCGAGATAAACGCCTCGCCGGAACGCATGGATATGAACGATGGGTATGCCCGGCGCGCAAAGGAAAAGGGCGCAAAGCTCACCGTGAATGCCGACGCCCACTCCACAGAGGGTCTGGGGCTGCTTCCCTGGGGCCTTTTTATGGCGCGCCGCGCCGGTTTGACCGCCGATGACGTCATCAACACGTATGCGCTGCCCCGTCTCCGTCAGACACTGAAGTCACAACAGTAAATCGCAAAAAGCCGCTCGAATGCGATAAAGTCACAGTACAGCTTATGAAACCATCTCCGGCACTTTCTACTGCCCCTCCGCTCGCCCGTAGTTTTTATCTTCAGCCGACACTTGTTGCCGCCCGTCGCCTTTTGGGGAAGACCCTTGCCCGCCGGTTTCCGGATGGCGTTGTCGCCACCGGGCGAATCGTCGAGACGGAGGCCTATACAACCGATGATCCCGCCTGCCATGCCTTTCGGGGAAAGACAGAGCGTAACCAGGCGATGTTCGGTCCCCCCGGCCACGCTTATATTCATATGAACTATGGACTGCATTTCTGCCTGAATGTCGTGACCGCGCCGGAAGGTTCTGCCGAAGCGGTACTGATCCGAGCCATCGAACCGATGGAGAACGCATCCCGACTGTTTCGGAATTATTACGGTGAGGTCGCGGCTGAGGATGCCTTCTCGGCAGACTATCTGGAAGCGACCGCGCGGGCGGAGAAGCGCCTTGGAGCCGGACCGGGACGCCTGTCGAAATCCCTTATCATTGATCGAACGTTCGACAACACGGACCTTACCGACACGGAAAGCCCTATCTTTCTGCTGGAAGGCCCGGAAGTGCCGGAAGAGGATGTCGTGACGACCACACGTATCGGAATCACCAAGGGAGCAGACCTGCCCTGGCGATTTTATGTGCGCTCCTCCGGGTTTATCTCCAAGCGATGAGCGCCCCGGATGCCTCGCATCTGGTAGTCTCCGTCGGACTGGCGCTGGCGATCAGTACCGCGGCGAGGCGAATGGGCGCTCTCACGACGTCCGGCGCTACTGCCGCCGCCGCGGTCGGCTTTCTGGTACTGGGATTCGGCGGCTGGGCGGGGGGAGCGGCGTTGCTGCTTTTCTTTGTTTCCTCGTCCGCGTTGTCACGACTCGACAAGAAGCGCAAACAGTCTCTTGATTATGAGAAGGGTGGCGAGCGAGACGCGGCGCAGGTGCTGGCGAACGGCGGTGCTGCCGCCGTTTCCGCACTTTTGTCTCTGTTTCTTCCCGAATCCCCCTTGCCTGCCGCCGCGATGCTCGGAGCGCTCGCCTCGGCAAACGCGGATACCTGGGCGACCGAGATCGGTTCTCTTGCGTCGCGTCCTCCCCGCCTGATCACCACATTCCGGCCCGCACCAACCGGTTCCTCGGGAGCCGTTTCGGTTCCAGGCACCGTGGCATCCGTCGCCGGGGCATTACTGATCGCTGTCGCTGTGCTCTTCTTCGGATTCGGCGTTTATGGGATAATCGCCGTGCTTATAGGCGGTATTGCCGGTTCTTTGTTCGACTCAGTATTAGGGGCAACACTGCAGGTACAGTATCGCTGTGCAGTGTGCGGTAAGACCACAGAGCGTCATTTGCATCACGGATTACCGACACGGTGGGAACGTGGGCTACTCTGGATGAACAACGATGCCGTGAATTTACTTGCCACTCTTTGCGGCGCATTGGTCACGGCCTTATTACTTCCGCACTAGCAGGCTTGTTCGGCGCAGGCGAACTTACTACTACTCCGCGCTGATTAAGTCGACGGTATTTAATCGTGACAGTGACAGGTTGAGACCATCCGCCATCACCTGCTCTGCAAGAGCGACCATCTGCGCCGCGGAACAGGTCGTTTTGAGGATCACCTGCCAGTCGCCGCCCTCCTGCTGGGTCGCGGAGAATTCCGTACCCCCCATCTTGAAGACGAGGGCGGAGGAGGCGTCCGCTATAGCCTGTCCCCCAACGCTCACGGAAACCGAACTCATCGGTTCCAGAGTTATTTCGTTTCTGGAATGACGGCCCCGACGAGTGCCGGCACCGGAGCCGCGAGTGGTCTCCGCGGTACTGCGCTGTCGCTGTCGCGAACGAGGCTGCTGCCCCTCCACCAGCACGACACCCGGTGCGAGATCCTCCTCGCGAATCCGTTTCAGCGCCTCGTAGCGTACACGCGTTGTGCTGGCTTTGCCGGTCTTATCGTTCAGGATGTTTCGCAGAGCATTCGATTTAATGTCAAAGCCGAGCGCCTCATTCAGGTCTCGAACACTCCAGTCGCCCTCATTAAGAAGAAATCGCAGGTTCTCACGAAGATCCGCAACCTGTTCATCCGTCAGTTCACGAACTCGTGTCGGCAGGGGTGGCATAGTTTATTTTCTCCCGTCACTAAATAGAATTAAGATCATGTACATAGTCTACCGGCTACGCTGTCAAAGGTGAACTAAACAGCAAAATAAATTACTTATAAGAACTACTTTACAATCATAGCTACCCTGAGCGAGTATGACCAACCTCTTTAACGACAAATTTGCCTACATTAAATACAGCAGAGTAAACAGCCAGCCGACAAATACGGAATATTCAGAATAGTCGTAGTATCCATAGATTTTGGAGAAAGGCTGCCCGGTGCCGGAACTATCTGCGTTACTCGGTGTTTATGCTGTGGGCGGCGCGGGTTCTGGGTATAATACCGACGGCAGGTTCTATCTTGCTGGTCCATCGCCCGCCACGAAATTTCCGGCTTCTCTGCCGCCCGCACTTACCAATGGGGTTTTCATGAACGATCCGTCGTCGACGTTCCATCCATCTGCTGCCGCTGCAATCGCGGCGATCACCAACAAGTTTCCCGGAACGCCCTTTCTTGCACTCGGTCAAACTGCCCTCTGGGACGAACCGACCAAAGCAACGCTTCGCCGAATACTGGACACACTTGCACCGGACGTTTCGATGATCGCCGCGGTTCACGATACAGATTACTTCGCGAAGCTGCCGGGGCATCCATCCAGCGCCTCCGACAACAAGTATGCGCTGGTAGGCCATGATGATGTTCGTACGCGCGGGCTCTGGTCTGCCGCGGGCGAGATGAGTTCCCTTTTTGGGTCTGAGGACGTGCCGACACGAGCGCTTCTCGAACAAAAGGGCGGTGTCTCGCTGCAGAAAGCGCTGGCATCGGTTCCCGATGCCGATACCGTCTTCTCAGAGCTGACGATGAGCTGGGGATGGACCGGCATCATTCACACGGAGACAGGACGGCGAATCGTCAGTGAAGTCCCGCTGCGGGACATTCTGCCGACGCTTCTGGAGCAGATAGATTGGGCGACTCAGGGCAGTATCAACTGTATCGAGGGCGAGCGCCGAATTGCCACTGCTCAATCCGTGGGCGACACGATGCGAGAGTGGGTCAGCGCCTACGCCCTTGACCACGGGGATGCCAGCCTTTCGGATTTATACCGTGAT
>JAZKEA010000148.1:0-2060 GCA_040387315.1 Armatimonadota bacterium
GGTCATTGTCACCCGCATAGAAGACGATCGACCGTGGCGCGGCAGGTACCACCAATCGTTCGAAGTAGTGCACGCAGGCGGCGAGCGTCGATCCCCCGAATCCGGCATTCAGGATCGGCTGGTCCGGGAAATCCTGACCGAGCGTGTGCCAGTAATTAATCGATGACGACCCATAGAAGAGAATGGGTTTGTCTGGGGCCAGTTGTGACCGCTCGTACTCACGGCGCTTTACCTCGTCTTCATACCACTCGAAAATTGTCTCTGTCCTTCCTGACCGATAGTTCCTGCTTTACGAAGCGGGACTGCTGATGATTTTTGTGTACGCGAGTCTTGCGGTACCAGCGGTGGCGGGGTCTGCTTCAAAGCCGACGTTTTCGCACACGCGCTGCATCGGGAGATTCTCCGCGAGCACTTCGGCATGAATTCGCTTTAATCCTTCCGCTTGCGCGGTCTGGACGAGTCGCTCCAGCAACATCGTTCCGATTCCCTGGTTCTGGAACTCATCGCTGACCAGCAGGGTAAACTGCGCATTCGTATCCCCGCCCTGGGCTGCGATGCCCCCACGGAGGCGAGAGAGACGAGCAACTCCGACGAGGCGTTCCTCGACCAGGGCGACAAGGGCAATCTCGCGATCATAGTCCGTGAAGGCGATCCGCTGCAGCCGCTCGTGGGCAACCCGCTGCTCAAGCGCCAGCGGCTCGTAGTACCGCAGCGAAACACTGCGCTCGGACAGGGTCTGGTGAAACGCAACGAGAGCGGGTTCGTCTTCAGGGCGAATGGGGCGTATCTCGACTTTTGCGCCGTTCCGCATCTCCCCGCTGCTGACATATTGTGTCGGATAGGGTCGAATCGCGGGACGTGGTATCTCAGCGTCGGGGTAATCCGCGCCGTAGAGTACGATGCGGGCATCCAGAGCGACAAACCGTTCCGGTGAGGAGAGCAGCGGATTGATATCGATCTCTTTGATTAAAGGCTGTTCCAGAACCAGCTGGCTGAAACGAACCAGAATCTGCTCCAGAGCCGCGATGTCAACCGGCGGGCGACCACGGACGCCCTGCAGGGCGGTAAATATCTTTGTCTTTTCCATCATGCGGCGGGCAAGGGTAGAACTCAGCGGGGGAAGGGCGAGAGCACGATCCTTAAAAACCTCCACCAGCTGACCGCCTGTACCGAAAAGAAGTACCGGTCCAAACTGCGGGTCCGGGCTGGCTCCCAGAATCAGCTCGTATCCTTCCATCTTTATCATCGGCTGCACGGTGACGCCCAGAAAGTCGGCGGCTGTCACACCCTGTCCGATACGGTCAAACGCGGCTCGAACAGCCTCGGCATCCCGGAGATTCAGCTGAACCCCGCCGACATCCGTTTTATGAGTGACAGTTTCGCTGTGGAGCTTGAGGACGACCGGATAGCCGATCCGCTCGGCGAAGGCGACAGCAGAATCCGGGTCTGCGGCGATATGGGTCTCGATGGTAGGGATACCGTAGGCGGTCAAAATCTGCTTGGACTCCGCCTCGGTGAGAAGATCACGGTTCTTAGCGCGAACGGACTGCAGCAGCTGTGTCGCTGCCCCGGCATCAACGGACCCGGCCTCCGCGAGTGTTGGGGTCTCATAGAGCTGGCGAAGGTTCTGGCTATAGCGCCAGAGCGTGTTGAAGACGTCGGCAGCGGCATCGGGATACGGAAATGTGGGAATGCCCGCATCGGAAAGGATCTGCTCTCCCGCGGCAATGGTAGCCCCACCCATCCAGGAGGCGAGGACGGGCTTACCCAGCGTTTTTGCATAGGGGCGCAGATACTCTGCGGTTCGCGTCGCATCGGTCATCGCCTGGGGTGTCAGGATGACCAGAAGGCCGTCGGTACTGGTGTCCTTAGCCGCAATCTCCAGCGCCTGGGCGTAGCGATCCGCGCCGGCATCTCCCAGAACATCGATTGGATTATTATGAGACCAGGCTGGCGGAAGGACCGCATTCAGGGCCGTCATCGTTTCGTCACTGATTTCGCTGAGGGTGCCCTCGCCGCTGATTAAAGCATCGGTCGCGAGAACTCCGGGACCACCTGCA
>JAZKEA010000148.1:2070-7196 GCA_040387315.1 Armatimonadota bacterium
TTGGTGACGATGGTCAGACGGTTCCCTTTGGGCGTCGGCTGCTTTGCCAGGGCCTCCGTTAGCGCAAAGACCTCGGCTATCGTTTCAACGCGCAGAACCCCGACGCGGGCGAAAGCGGCATCCAGCACTTCATCACTGCCTGTCAGCGAACCCGTATGCGATGCTGCCGCTTTCGCCCCTACGCTCGTACGTCCGGCTTTGATGACAATGATCGGCTTGGACAGAGACACTTCGCGAGCGGCGGAAAGAAAGGCGCGGGCATCACCGACCGACTCCATATAAATCACAATGGACGATGTATTTGGGTCGTTGCCCAGGTAGTCGATCAGATCACCCCAGCCAACATCAAGCATCGAACCAAGAGACGCAAAAGCGGAGAAACCGATCTGCTCCCGGATGGCGTGGTCGAGTACCGCGGTCAGCAGTGCGCCGGACTGAGAAAGAAACGCGACATTCCCCGGTCGCGCCATCGCCTGCGCGAAGGTTGCGTTAAGACCGGTTCGTGGTGACATCACGCCCAGGCAGTTCGGGCCGATGATTCGCATCCCGCCGCTTCGTGCGGCTTCCAGAACCCGCCGCTCCAGCTCCGCTCCCTCCGCTCCGCTCTCGCGGAATCCCGCGGAGATGACAATTGCCCCTTTGACCCCAGCGGCTACGCAGTCGGCGATAATGGCGGGAACGACGGGAGCCGGAGTCACAATTACCGCAAGGTCTACGGTCTCAGGAACGTCCTTGATGGTCGGGTAGGCGCGGATTCCCAATACTGACGAACGCTTTAGATTGACAGGGTAGACCGTGCCGCCGAAGGGGCTCGCGATCAGGTTCGTGATCAGCGTACGGCCTACGCTTCCTGGAGTCTCCGTCGCGCCGATAACTGCGACGCTCTTAGGCGCAAAGAAGACATCCAGAGCAGATGTCTGTGTAGCGTGCAGGAGATCATGTACGGGATCAGCCAGAGTGCGAGGCGAGGCAGCATCAGGGACTTCAGCGGAGTGGGGCGGCAATGTCATCGAAAGTTATTTCCTGTTCCGCTGTCCATTGTACCCACAATGCTTTTCTAAGCTGTAGCTGAAAAATAGAATGAATGTCTCCTTGTCTGGGTATAAAAATGACAGTATGAAGAAAACCGGTAGCGCGCTAGAGAAAAGGAGAATTCAGTGATATTACGACTTTCCCTTGACCTGCCCGAGGATGAATCGCTGACCGGGATGGTCCGTCATTTGAGCCGTACTGTTCTGGAGAGCATGCACGTCAGCCCAAAAGACATTGACGATCTGGAGTATGTCATTGGCGAGCTGTCTACGAATGCCGTTCGTCACGCTCATGATCTCACCTACTCCATTGAGCTGGAACTGCATCCCGATCGGGCCGTGGTTATCGTAACGGACAAGGGAAAAGGTTTCTCTTTCGCGAATGTGCCGCCTCCGGGAACGATGCGTGTGGACGAATCCGGTGGGGAGCGGATGGGGGGCTGGGGTTTGCCTCTGGTACAGATGCTGGCCGACCGTGTCGAGTTTCTCCCCACTAGTCCTCATGGGACAACAGTACGTGCGGAAAAAATTCTGCGCTTCGAGGAAAAAAAGCCGGTTGAGGCAGTCGCTAACGCCTCAGAGGGTTAGCGCCCCCGATGCTAAGCAGTTCAATGTATCGAGGGCAAACTGCTGGCTTCAGGAGGGATCGCGCAGCTTCTCCAGATTGCGCAGGCATTTTTCCGCACATTCTAGCGGTGGAAAAGGGTAGGATTCCTGCTCTACGATGTACCACTGCGTGTCCCCAATTGTTTCGCACGCTTCGAAGATAGCCGGGAAGGGCACATCTCCTTCGCCGAGCAGTGCCTGCGGTTTATCCTTGGCGTACTCTTTTAGATGGACTGTCAGGGCGCGGTGGGGATAGCGAACAAGGAACGGAAGCGCCTTGAGCGAGAGGCGGTGCCGGCATGAGCAGTGGGCCCGCGCAGATCATGGACGGGATCGACGCCGCGTACAACCGGCTCGACGCCCTGGAGAAGATGCTCGACCAGATCATGGTCAACCGGTATCGAACTGCATCACGACATCTGCGGACGTATTCCCGAAGAAGGTATCCCAGGGAAGCTCGCCACCCTCCGTAAAGGGCTTGAATTCGATTGCGTGGTTGTGATAGCCCGTGTAGAGGCCATGAGGTTTCAGGGCCGCGGCGATGCCGTTCATCGTGTCCGCCGTCTTTCTCCACGCCTCCGTTGAATTGCGGTGCTGCTCCGCGAGACCGGGAACGATCAGGAACTTGTTTCCGAGCGTTTGATGAAAAGCGATGCTCTCTTCCAATTTGTCCCCGAGCAGGGTGTCCAGCCCAACGTGCGCTCCCGCAACCTTCAAGTTGAGATCATCGAGCATCTGCTTTAGCTGGGCGGCGTCAAAACCATAGTAGCCTGCGAATTCCACGCCGGAATATCCCATTGCGGCGACGGCCTTCAGAACTTCTGGCAGGTCACGCGCACAATCTTCACGAACCGAATAAAGCTGTAAAGCGACCGGAATCTGCGTCATTTATTTGGACCTCTTTGTACACAATTTTTCACCGATATAGTTCGCCCAGGCAGGCACTCATTTCCTGCCCTGGGCTGATCTGATACCAGGCAACTTTCCCGCAGAAGCGCTGCTTACGCAGCAGCTTGGGTCCACTCCCCGTTAACCATACGGAGCAGGCCAAGAGGATTTGCCTGCTGAAGTTCCGGCGGCAGCAGTGCGTCGGGTAGATTCTGGTACGCGATGGGGCGCGCGAACCGTCGTATGGCGAAAGCGCCGACCGAAGTGGTTCCGGAAGCCGTCGTGGCGGGGTAGGGACCACCATGCTGCATCGCGAACCCAACCTCGACACCAGTAGGGTAGCCGTTGAACACGACACGTCCGACCCTTGCTTCCAGATGTCCCACAACGCTCCGTACATTCGAGGGTTCATCTGAGGCACCTGTGTGGATACTTCCGGTCAACTGGCCCGGCAATAGATCCAGCGCGCTCAGTAAGTCCTCTGTATCGGTGCATCGAACTAGAAGCGCCGCAGGTCCGAAGGCCTCTTCATGCAGTTCGTCGGCGCCGCGCCAGAGCGCCGAGTCCGTTTCGAGGAGCCAGGGCCGACAGTTCGCCGCGCCGGAACTTGCGCCCGTGGTTCGTGTTTGGATACCATCTACACCCTGCCAGGATTTGATCGTTTCGTCGAAGCGTGTGCGCAGCGCGGGGTAGAGAAGAGTTCCTTCATTGCTGACCTCCAGACGTTCCGCAAGAAGTTCGGTAAAGCGCCGTCCGCCCTGGTCATCGATGTAGAAGATGAGTCCTGGTTTGGTGCAGAACTGACCGACCCCCATGGTTATCGATCCGGCAAGTCCGTCTGCGATTGTCTCTGCCCGTTCCTGAACCGCGCCCGGCAGGACGACCAGCGGATTTACACTCCCCATTTCCGCAAAGACCGGAATCGGGCGTGGTCGTGCGCTCGCCAGGTTGAACAGGGCGCGTCCCGCGGACTGTGATCCGGTGAAACCTACTGCCTCTGCCGCCGGGTGCGTTACCAGAAGCTTACCGATCTCGGTTCCTGTTCCCTGCAGAAGCGAAAAAATACCGGCAGGCAGCCCGAGCCGATTCACGACTCTGAGTACGGCCTGCGCCATCATCTCGTCTGTTCCCGCGTGACCGGGGTGCGCCTTGACGATCACCGGGTTTCCCGCCGCGAGAGCGGAAGCCGTATCCCCCCCGCAGGCGCCGAATGCAAACGGGAAGTTACTGGCATCAAAGACAATAACGGGTCCGATAGGGCGCAGAATGCGTCGAAGATCCGGCTTGGGCAGCGGCTGTCGGGCCGGGTCCGGCGTGTCGATCACCGCCTCCTGCCACGATCCCTCCCGGGCGATCCGGGCGAAGAGGCGAAGCTGACCGGTTGTCCGCGCCAGCTCTCCCTGAAGACGCGCTGGGGGCAGCGCCGTCTCCTGCTCTGCTATGCCGATCAGGGCTGCCGCGGTTTCCTGCGCTTCGATCTCGGCGGCGATAGCCTCCAGGAAATCGGCATGATCGGTTCCGGCGAAAGTACGGGTTTGGGTGAACGCGGACAAGGCGGCACGGAGCGCAGACTCGGCTTCTTCCGCGCCTGCTTCAGTGAAACGAGTGGGAAGCGCCTCTCCCGTCTTCGGGTTGACACTTTGAAACGTCTGGTCGGAAGTGGCGGTCCAATGACCCTGAATAAGGTGTTTTCCGGTTAGCATATTATCTTCGATCACGTCTCGTCTTCCCTCTTTACCATCATGAGCTGATGCACAATAGCTCGCTGTGCTTGTATATGTTTCGACAGCGCCTGGTCTGCTGCCTCCCAGTCTTCCTGAAGTAGCGCCGTCAGAATAGTGCGATGCTGGTGGGCAACGTCGCGAAGGACGTGCGTTTCCGGCGCGGCGAAGTCAAATAGAGTCGCCCAGTAGCGTCCATGCCGCGCAAAAAAGTCCTGTATGTAGGGGTTTCCCGATTTCTCGATCAGGTATGCGTGCAGGTCGTTGTTTAGTTGGGGCGCCTCTTCCGAAGACACCGGAGTGTTGCCTGCCAGCATCGCTTCCAGATCGGCTTTGTGGAGATAGGGCCGTGCCAGTGTAAGAGCGGTTCGTTCCAGGCTTTCGCGCGCCTCCAGATAGGCTGCCATGTCTTTCTCGTCAAAGATGCGAACCCGCCATCCGCGCCGGGGAATGTGCTCTAAAAGTCCCTCACCGGCGAGGCGATTAAATGCCTGCCGAAGCACGGTGCGTCCGACGCCCATCTGCTGCGCAACTGCCTCCTCGCGCAGGTACTCGGTATCGCGCCGGAGGCTGCGCCGCAAAATTTCTTCCGTCAGTCGTTCGGCAAGGGAGGCTGCCCACGTTGTCTCTGAGGAAACTTCTTGAGCTATCGCGCCTTTGCGTCGCTCTCGCTGAAAAGTCTTTGATGCTGAGGGGTGAACGCACAGACGCCCATTCGGGGACTTGAGTAAAATCTGCTGCTTCAGAAGCGCATTCACCGCGAGCCGTACCGGGGTCAGGCTGACATCGTAATGCTTCGCCAGCCGGGGCAGGGAAAGGGGGATGGGCAGCTCACGTCCCTCGTGAATGGCAGCCCGTAGATCCTCTTCGATTGCATCGG
>JAZKEA010000149.1:0-588 GCA_040387315.1 Armatimonadota bacterium
ACAACTCGGACTGGGAAGATATCGCCATCGATGGTGACACGCTTTATATCGCCGATACCGGCAACAATGGGAATGCTCGCCGGGATTTAGGGCTGTATATTGTCCCTGAGCCCAACCCGGAGGCGACATTCCAGACACGCCCTTGGAAGTGGGTCCCCATCAAGTATCCCGATCAAACGGAATTTCCCGGCAGGGTGCGCTGGCATTTTGATTGTGAGGCGATGTTCGTCTTTAAAGAAAAGCCGTTCTTTATAACCAAGCATCACGTGCCCGGTGATGTCGAAGGTCCGGAAGTCAGCGCTAATCTATACCGTCTGGATTCGATGCATACGGATAAAGTCAACACGCTGACCAAAGTGGATACAAACAAGGATCTGGGCGGATGGGTAACATCGGCGAAACTCTCGCCGGACGGCAAAACGCTGGCAGTGCTGTGCGAATTGCCTGTCTCTTCCGTCTGGCTGTTCGAAACGCCCCGCTCCGGAGACAAGTTTCTGTCAAACCGGGCCCGTCGCCTGGTATTTACCGGGGCGAAGCAGTGCGAGGCCATCTGCTTCGATGGGAACGACACCGTAATCGTCACCAATG
>JAZKEA010000149.1:598-4653 GCA_040387315.1 Armatimonadota bacterium
AGCGGGATGTCTTTCGTCTCCCGGTCGCGGACTTTCTTCCGGTTCCGGGGAAATAAGGTAGTATTTTTCTTATGTCAGCGGTACAAAAGCTCTTTTTAACACCGGAGCAGTATCTGGAGCAGGAGCGCGCGGCGGAGTTTCGGAGCGAGTATATCTTCGGCGAAGTCTTCGCGATGGCGGGCGCAAGCCGGGAAGATAACCTCATTTCCCTGAACATTGGGAGGCGGCTCTCGGAACAACAGGCGTATGTGCTGGTGGCGCAGAATACGGCCCGCATCGAGCGTTTCGTTCGGCAGGGGGACTTCTGGCTGCTCGCGGACTCGGCAGGACTGGAGGCGTCTGTGTCCCTGGAGACCATCGGCTGTACACTTGAACTGAGCAATATCTTTCGCAAGGTAACTTTTCCGCAATGATCGGTCTTTTTTCAGCCCCGAAACGCCTGCTTGTTGTGAGCGTGACAAAGAGCTTTCGGCACAGCTCTATCGCCGCCGGAGAAGCTCTGATAAAGGATCTGGCGGACCGAAGCGGGGGCCGGTACGCGGCAGAGTACGCCCGCACCGAGGACGAACTGAGGCAGAAGCTCTCGGCGGACGGTCTGAAAGCGTGGGACACGGTCGTTTTCTGCAATACGACCGGCGAACTGCCGCTGCCGGACCCCCTGGCTTTTGTAAACTGGGTTCGGGACGGTCACGGGTTTGTCGGGGTGCATTCCGCTTCCGATACCTTCCACAACTTCAAGCCGTATCTGGAGATGCTGGGAGGCGAGTTCAAAACGCATGGTGCGCAGGTGCCTGCGGCCTGCCTTGTGGCGGATAACCGCTTCCCCGGTCTGGAGAAGGCGGGCGCCGTTATAGCCATTCCCAGGGAAGAGATCTATCTCTTTAACAACTTCACCGGGGATAAAGTGCGCCTGCTCCTGTATCTGGAAAAACACCCGAATGCGGGAACTCCTGGCCTGTATCCGCTCGCGTGGGCACGGCAGTGGGGCAGGGGGCGCGTCTTCTATACCGCGCTCGGGCACCGCGAGGATGTCTGGTCCGCTCCCTGGTTCCGCGACCACCTGCGGGGCGGCATCGAGTGGGCGCTCGGGCTGGCAAAAGCGGATGTCAAACCCCGTCCCCTCCCGCAAATTCCCTGAAAATGAGCCGTACTCGTAGGCGAACGAGGTATTCTATAGTATGTTCAGTGTCAATGAGTATTACTGGTTCAGCGCAAAAAAGACGTTTGCAAAAACAACGCGATGTATCCAGCGTTTTTCTACTCTGGATGAGGCCAGGGTTCTGGCGGACAGCACCTACAGCGAAGTGTCACGCATTCCGGAATCCGAATCCGTCTGGATCGGGGTGATGGACGAATCCGCTGGTCGCATCGTCTACAGTCAGCCGGAAGGGGCCCCAGCTAAATCAAATACATGATACAAGACGAACTCAAGGTGCGTTGGCAGGACGTGTGGCGCCCCTATGGTACGGAAAGCGAGAGTGACCGGGTTTTTGATGAACTATCAGCCGCTTATGGCGCACCGGATCGTCACTATCATACGCTCGGTCATGTCGCCGACTGCCTGAGGACCCTGGATAGCTGCCGTAATGATGCGGAGGACGCTGCTGCTGTCGAGATCGCGCTCTGGTTCCATGATGCCGTTTACGACACCCACGCCGGGGATAATGAGGAACAAAGTGCGCTATGGGCTGTTCGGGAACTGGGTGGCGATGGACGCGCGAACAGTGTGCACCGCCTGATTCTCGCGACAAAACATGGGGCGACGGAATCTAGCGACAGGGATGATCGCCTGATAGCGGACATTGATCTTGTCATTCTTGGCAAGGACGAGGCTATATTCTGGGCCTACGAAGACGCTATCTGCCGTGAGTATGCCTGGGTGCCCGAGACCGTGTTTAGGACCAAGCGAGCCGAGATACTAAGCCGGTTTCTCCAGCGAGATCGCATTTACCAGACCGCGCGTTTCCACGAACAGTACGATGCGGCGGCACGCGCCAACCTTGCCGCCTCGATAGCCCGCCTGAATTCGGACCACTAACAACCATTACTGAAAATTTGGTCTGCTGCGGATGCCGTGGACCAGGAAAGGCTTGATGCTCAGCAGCAACACATCTCATTTATCCAGCAGAATTATCGCTTATTCGCCGCCTGCGCTGTGCCCGTAAAACGGGTATGGTCGGGGCGGTTTTGTTTTTCGTTACCGTGCGGGCCGGTTCGCAGAGTCCGCAGTACATTGTGAAAGGATACAAGAAGTCATGCCGGAAGCCGGAGTCAAAAATAGTCGCCAGTGCCCAGAGTGCAAGCATCGTTGCCCTGTCGCGTTTGGTACGCACCCGCGAGGAGCGCAGCCGCACGGGACTGTTCTATGTCGAGGGAATGCGCTTCGTCTCTAATGCCGTAAAGGCCGGGTTTCAGGTAGAGAAACTGATTGTCGCCCCGGATTATCTGACACACCCTTTCGGGCAGCGCCTTGCGGAAACACTGCGTGAAAGAGGAACGCCCTGCATTACCGTCAGCGGACCGCTTTATCAGAGTATGTCACGGGTAGAGGAACCCCAGGGGATAGCTGCCGTGGTGCGCCAGCGCTGGGAAAAGCTCGAAGATATTCAGCCTGAAGTAGGGCATCCCTGGGTCGCGGTGGATACGCTCCGCTCGCCGGGGAACCTGGGGACAATTCTTCGGACGGCAGACGCGGTGGGCGCGGCAGGTATCCTTTGTGTCGGCCCGGATATTGACCCCTACGAGCCTGCTGTGGTACGTGCCACGATGGGAGCGCTGTTTGCACTGCGCCTGGTTCGCACCGACGAGCACTCGCTGATCGAGTGGAAGCGGCGGACAGGACTCCGCCTGATCGGGACATCTCCCGCCGCGCGTGCGGACTACCAGGAGGTGGACTACACACGAAAGCCGGTCGCACTCTGGCTGGGCGGCGAGCGTCAGGGAATGACCGAGATACAGAAGCACCTTTGCGACAGCGTGGTCCGTATCCCAATGGTCGGTCGCTCCGACTCGCTCAATGTCGCTATCGCGGCGGGTGTCCTGCTGTACGAGGCGTTTAACCAGAACCGTAAGCGGGCCACCTGAAACCAAAACGGGGGCGACATCATCCGATGTCGCCCCCGTCCTCTCTACCGCCTCACTGCCTATCGGCAGAAAGGGATACCGTGATTATGCACCCTCTTTCAGGCTCTTGATCTTCGCATCCAACTCCACCAAGTGTGCCTTGACCTTCGGCACTCGCTGGTCGGTCGCCGGGGCGACCTGAACGAACTTCTGGAAGGCGACGAGAGCAGTCTGGTAGACACCGGCCTGCGCGGCATCATCGGTTGTGATGTCGTTCGCCTTCTTCTCCAGAATCAAGCCCTTGCTGTAGTACGAGGCGGGATCTGTCGGCTTCACGGTCGCGGCCTTGTCGTAGTCCGCGATCGCTTTGTCGAAATCCTTGTTCTGCGCATAGGCATAAGCGCGGTTCGTGTACCCCTCCACCTCGTTCGGCTTCGCCTGAATATAGGCCGAGAAGGCGCTGACCGCATTGGCGAAATCACCCTTATTATTGTAGGCAAGACCCAGCAGATTGTTCGCATCAGGACCCGCATCGGGCGCTTTGGCTACCGCATTCAGGTCGACAATAGCCTTGTCATAGTCCTTCATGTTGTAGTAGGCTACCGCACGACCGTAGCGCGATTTGGAATCGTTCGGGTTCGCTGCCAGTGCTTTGGCATAGTCACCGATCGCACTCGCGTAGTCCTTTTTGTTGACATACGCCGCTGCCCGTGCGCTGTAGATAGCGCTGGCCTCTTCCGGCTTCAGCGTGGGATTACCGGCCAGATACTTGGTGTAGTCGGCGATAGCCAGGTCATAGGCCTTGTTCGCCATGTGGATGTCGCCACGGTTCAGGTAGGCCGCTGCGTATTTCGGGTCTGCCGTGATCGCCTTACCATAAGCCAGAACCGCCAGATCGTTCTTGCCCGCATTACCGTAGGCTATCCCCTGGTTGTTAAAGGTATCCGGGTCCGGCTTGACAGCCGCGGCCTTTCCAAATGCCGCCGCCGCCT
>JAZKEA010000149.1:4663-13866 GCA_040387315.1 Armatimonadota bacterium
GTAGGCGACCCCGAGGTTGAACCAGTTGTCCGCATTTGTCGGATCTGATTGCGTCAGGGGGATCAAGCGCTTGAGAGCGCCCTGGTAGTCACCGCCCTGAAGCGAGAGCGTTCCGAGCAGGTTCTGTGCCTGCTTGTCCGCCGGGTTCTTCGTGGCATAGGCTTGAATATCCGGCAGAGCCTCTTTGGTTTTGCCCGCGTTATAGTTTGCAAGGCCGCGTGCGTAGACCGCCTTATCATCGCCCGGTTTCAGGGAGATGTACTTGGTGTAGTCCGCCACTGCCTTGTCGTACTGCTTCAGTGCGTTATAGGCGATAGCGCGCCCATTGTAGCCGGAGGCCTCACCCGGCTGCGCCGTGATGTACTGGCTGAAGTCCGCTGCGGCCTTGTCCCATGCCGGCGGGGTGATCTTGGTGTATCCGACAGCACGGTTGTAATACGCGACCGGTTCCGGCTTGACCTGGATGACTTTATTGTAGTCGGCGATAGCCAGATCGTACTTGTTAAGCTGAATATAGGCATCCGCGCGTCGGTTGTAAGCGGCGACATTGTTCGGGTCGAGCGCGATCAGTTTGCTGTAGGCATCGGCGGCGGGGCCAAGCTGATTCGCCTTCGTGTAGGCAACGCCCAGGTTGTAAAACGCGGTTTTATCTGTGGGATTTGTTGCCGTATACTTCTGCCAGTCGGCGGCTGCCTGAGCAAACTGGTCGCTGGCGAAGTAGGCGAGGGCGCGGGCATTCAGTCCGTAGCCGTTATCGCCTTTCGGGTTCAGCGAAAGGTATTTGGTGTAGTCCGCAATCGCCGCCGGATACTGCTTGCTGGCCGAATACGCATCGCCCCGGTTCACATACCCCTCGGTGTCCGCGGGAACTGCCTTCACATAGGTGGAGAAGCTGGCAATCGCGTTAGGGTAGTCCTTCTTGGACAGATACGCAAGACCGATGTTCAGGTTGGTGTCCGCGCTTGCCGGTTTGGCGGCAAGATACCGCTTGTAGTCGGCGATGGCGTTATCGAACGAGCCCTTGTAGTAGTAGCTGTTGGCCCGGTTCAGGACGGCATCGACCAGGCTCGGCTTGAGTTCAAGCGCTGTTGTGTAGTCGGCGATGGCCTTGTCATAGTCCTTCGACGAATAGTAGTACAGACCGCGGTTCGAGAACGCGTCCGCCAGCTTGGGCTTGAGCTGAATGACCTTGGTGGCATCCGCGATGGCATTCGCCGTGTCATTCTTCGCGAAGTGGGCGAGTGATCGGTTGAAGTAAGCGTCCGCGAAGTTCGCACGTCCCTTGATCGCCTGGGTATACGCGGCAATCGCCTTGTCGTACTCTTTCGCGTTATACGCGGCGAGCCCGTTGTTATACTCCGTGTCCGGGTCAGCGGCAGACGCGGGGCGGGGTGTGGCGAGCAGTAGAGCGGTTGTTACCGGGGCGACAACGACTCCTGCCAGACCAAAAGCCGAGAGCGCTGCCGCTGTGGAGGCTGCCGTCGTTTTAATTCTGTTACTTTTTGCTGATCGGTTCATAGTGAAAATAGATCCTCCTGGAATGGAGTACGTCAAAGGTACATCCGAGCTACGTTATATAAGTCAGGCATCTGCACAGAGATGCTTGTGCCGAAGGTTAGATGGGCGCTTACCCGATTTTCGGTTCAAATGACACGCGAAAAGAGGCCGCGGCGAACGGTTATATCCACAAATTTACCAGGATAGGTACTGAGTCGTGGGTTAGTGAGGTCTGAAAACAGGGATCGCTCACTATAAGACCCCGACAGATTCTATTCCCTTCAAAATGAAAATCTTAACCGGGCCGCTGCAGGGATCGGGGATTCTCGCCCACGCGCAGCGATAACAGGGCTCCCTCTTCGCCAAGAGCCAGGCATTCGAACAGGTTCCGAACACATTGCCCGAATCTGTCTTCCCGCAGCTCCTGTCGGATTGCTTCCGCCGCCAGACGCCTTCCCAAATCTATCGCTTTCTCGCGGATTGGTTCGGCCTCTTCGGGAGGCGGATCTTCGTCCGCGATACGATACGGGGTCAGCAGGACATCCAGTTCCTCCACTGTCTCGGCGAGCTGAAACCAGCGCAGATCATTGCCAATGGCGCGCTGTTCTATCAGCCGACGTATCCGCTCCGCTACCCGGCCTGCATGCGGTAAGTTGAGTGGTATATCGAAGTAAGGTACTGCCAATTTCTCGATCTGCCTCTTTAATAGAATTGTAGCATTTGACTGGCAATTCTGCTGAAATAACGCTATTTTTTGGTTAGACCGTGACATTCGTCTGTTTGTTCAGCAAATAGCCTTTGCTCACCCCTTATCACTGCCCGGAAACGTCCGTATCAGCCCGCCTCGGCAGCGCCCGCTGATACCCTCTGCGGGTTCGATATCCCACTGCGGAGATGGTGCGAAACGCCACAGTGCGGGAGAGTGTAGAAAGTGCCGGTTACACGGTATATTGGGATAACTCACATTATGCCCAACACATCCTCTGACCGTACTGATAGCTGGGACCCCGCGTATACCTACGTCATCGGGCATCAGCGACCGGATACCGATTCCATCGCTGCTGCACTCGGTTACGCCTGGCTGCTGACCGAGACCGGGCACAAGAACATTGTCGCCTCTCGCGCCGGGCAGCCGGGTGAACAGGCGCTTTTCGCTCTCAACCGTTTTGAACAGGGGCTGCCACGTCTGCTGACGGGTGTCGCTCCGACCTTTGCTCATGTGGTCAAAGAGTGTGAAAGCGTTCTTCCTGAAGCGCCTCTTTCCGAAGCGCTGGCGCGTATCGCGTCGGGAGAACAGGTCGTCCCCGTGGTGGAGGCTTCCGGCAGGCCGACGGGGATTGTGACGCCGCTCGGTCTTTCCCGCGCCTACGCCCGCTCTCTGACTCTGTCAACGACAGACCGGGGCAAAGGCGACGGTCTTCCGACCTGCCGCGAGATTGCCGAGCCCGCGATCATGTTCAAGGAGCGTGAGCGTATCAGTGACCACCGCAGTGCGCTGCTGCGCGCGGACAGTCATCAGTTTATGGTCACCACACTGAGCGGGATGTATCTCGGAATGGCGACGCAGCGCGATCTGCTGCAGCCGCCACGCGCCCGTCTGATACTGGTGGACCACAATGAACTGACGCAGGCGGTCGTTGGGGCGGAAGAAGCGGACATTGTGGGGGTGCTGGATCACCATCGCCTGGGAAATCCGCCCACGGCGGCGCCTATTCCCTTTGTCGTGGATCCGGTCGGGAGCACGTCCACTCTGGTTGCTGAGCAGTGCGAGAGCCACGGCAAAATGCCGCCCGTCGGTCTGGCCGGGCTGCTCCTTTCCGGTATTCTCTCCGATACGCTGACGTTCCGCTCCCCTACAACGAGCGAGCGCGATAAGGCCGTCGCGAAGTGGCTGGCGCAGATCTGCCGGGTGGATATGCACCGGTACGGGGAAGAACTTCTGCGCTCGGCCCCGAGTCTTGGCTCACGTACCGCGAGCGAGATTCTGGATACGGACCGCAAGAGCTATGAGATGGGCGGTGTCAACATCAGTGTCAGTCAGGTTGAGGTGACGGGGATGCAGGAGCTTCCGCAGCGAAAAGAGGAGCTTTTCGCTGCGATGGATGAGCGTCTCTACCGCGAGAATCTGGCGCTGCTCTGCCTGATGATAACGGATGTGGTAACAGGGCGAAGCATTATGCTTGCGCGCGGCGACAACAATCTGGTGGATGCGCTGCCGTTCTCACACGTCGAGGACTACCAGTTTGACCTCGTCGATATCGTGTCCCGTAAAAAGCAGCTGGTTCCCGCGCTCTACAACGTGTTTGAAAGCGCCTAACCGCAGAGTTCCCGGCTGGTGTTCCTATGTAGAATTCGATGAGTTCTGTTACAAATCTTATACTATCGTTTAGCGAAGACGACCCAGATGAAAAGCTCAAGCTGGTTAATACGTTCTTCGAACTCGACAACATCCGCGGGATGGTGTCGGTAGAGAGTCCTGAACTTCCACGCCGCTGGTATGGAGGAAATCGAACCTTAGAGGTTGATCTTGCAATCGGGGCTTTTAACCACTTGCACCTCCCCCTCTTTCTCGAACATCTCAAAGGCATTCTCTGGGAGGAGCCGGATTGGGTTCAGCTCTTCGTCATGGGTCAGGACGACGCAACATTCCGTATTGTGAACATTGGTGAAGCGCGTAAAGAACCACCCTGGGTGGACCTGGACCGACTGGCTCTGCAGGAGCGGGCAAGAAACCGTTGGGGCGAGGCGGCCTGTGTCCGGTGTGGAGTGCGTAAAAGCATCTGGGCGGACACTGCCAAAGGAACCTGCTCGCGATGTGGGGAACCGCTGGGGCCTGAGCCTGAAACACAAGTCACGCAATAAAATACGCTGGTGAAGCAATAAGGTCTGCGGACCCCCGCAGACCTTTATGCCTACTTGAAAATATCTTCCACAGCTGCATTGTCCACCCAGCTAAGTCGGGCATCCAGAAGCTTACTATCCGGGTCTGCCAGAATACGCAGACTCTGAACGCCGCCAAGCTCCGTGCTTGTTCCATCGGAGCGCAGCCCGAGGCCAAGCCAGAGGCCATCGAAAGAGCCGGGTTCCTGGCAGGTCACCGTGATACGGCGCCCGCCCGCGATTACCTCGACGGTTCCGGGAAACAGGCTGACGCTGCGCTGTGTGCGCTGCCCGCTGCTGTCGGTGACGTAGCGGGACAGCAGGCCCGTCAGGGTGCCTTCGCTTGCATCGCTCGGGGCGATGATCTCGATGCTCAGACTCTCTATCTCGCCGGTCGGTATCTGCTTGGCATTCATAAAGAGATGCCACCCGTCCACTGAAGTGGGGTCGCCGATCAGCAGATGCGTGAGATTCCCCTCAATTGCCGCCTGGCTTGAGGCGGCGGGACGGTTCGTTGCCGTCCCGATGCCCATGTCGCCGTTGTTACTGTTGTTTCCGAACATTAAGCCTGAAACTCCTTGTTTTACCCGAGCAGGGTATAGGTAATGACTTCGTCGCGGCGAATCCATCGCGGTTTGTAGAGGGTCAGAAAGGCCTGCACGACGTCATCCAGCGCATTGATATCGACATACAAATCGACGACTCGTTCGGTGACCTCTTCGCCGTTGTACCAGACACGCGTCTGATCCAGCTCGACCAGAGGATGGTAGTTCTCCAGAATGATCGTGTGCCCCGGCGCTTCAACGGTCAGCCTGCCCGGCAGTACATCGAACGGATACTCCGGGTCGTCCTGGGGGCGAACGAGGGCGCTGAGATCCGCACCCTCGAAGATACCGCCGTCTATCGGATTGCCAAAGTCATCTCGCCCCGCCCTCAGCTCCACAAAGAGCTGTGCTGCCGCCACTTCCATTCCGTTGTTGTAGAGCGTCGTACTGTCCCAGTCGCCGCCCGTGTGGAAAACCATATCGTTCATCTAGTTGTTTCTCTTCGTTCCCGTTTAGCGTCGCCGTCCGAACCCACCGCTTGATCGACGGCTTCCACCAAAGGAAGACCCTCCGCCAAACGAGCCTCCGGATGAGCGACGACTGCTGCCAAAAGAGGGGGTCGAAGAAGAGGAACCACTGGACCCACTGCCGAAACCGCGATGGCTGCTGCCGAACGATCCCCCGTACCCGGAGGACGATCCGCTACCGAACGATCCGGGACTGCGCCGCGTCGGGGACGAGTAGCCTGAAGATGACCCGCTGCCGAACGATCCGGAGGGCCTTGAGCTTCCGCCAAAGGTGCTGCTCCCGCTTCCCGTCCGTGCGCTGTTACCAAAGGAGCCGGTGCTGCCGGTTGACCCACTTCCAAACCGCCGGTTGCTGCTGCCGAAGGATCCGGTGGAACCCGTGCCGCCGCCGAACCGTCGTCCGCTGCTGAAGGATCCGCTGGAGCCGGAACTGCTTCCAAAGCCCCGCCCATTGCTGCCTGTGGCCCCGTATCGGCTTCTGCCGAACGCGGACGGAGAATTTCGGCGGGTATTGTTATAGTTGTTGTACACCGTCCGCATTCGGACGCTTGACCCCGGATTAGATCGATAGTAGTTCTGGTAGGAGTTCCAGCCGTAGTAGGGACGGTTGTTGATGAGCATGCTCAGGCCTACCATCGCGACGAAGGGGCTGATGCCGCCGCCGTACCCGTAGGGATGGGGGGACCAGTAGCCACCGTAATAGGCCATGCCCGGATACCAGCCCATGCCGGTGTAGGCACTCCACGAAGGGGCGATACCCATGTAGACCGGCTGTGTGTAGGCGTAGTTCTGCGGGAAAGGATACCATTTTGCGCCCTGGGCCACGGCGTTCTCCAGATAGCCGCCGTTCGGCACATACAGCGTCGGGATTTTGCCGTCACTGGTAAAGTACATGCCGCCGCTCGTGGACTTGCCGAACCGCATGACATACATGTTCTGGTTCGCGAACGGCACCACAATAGTCTCGCCGCTCCCCGCGAAGAGCTGGTAGCCGCTCTGATCGAAGACGCCCCGAGTAACAGGTATCTGCTCTCCGGTGGGAACGTCGTGCCAGTCGAAAACATTCTCGCCCGTAGGGGCCGCTCCCTGCTGCGCTCCACCGGTCACCGGTGGAGCCGTATTGATAGGGGCGGAGTTTACCGGCGCGTTATTGACGGGGGGAGCCATTGTCACCGGCTGCGGTCGGCTGCACCCACTGCCTGCCAGAGGCAGCAGCAGAAGCGGCGATAGGGCACACAATATTTTAGTACGGGAAGTAGTCATTCGCGAATATCCTCTCCTGTCTCCAGACCATTGGTGTATCGGAGCAAGGAAGTCGTTCAAACAGTGAAGCGTTGTGACGGTAACCTTAGCGTAGCACAATATTAAGGCACGTAACTCATTAATTTGTTGCATGTCTGCGAAAAGCCTGCATGCGTCTTTTATCGTGTTCCCAGTCTATCCTTGACCCACCTCAACCCCTGTGCTACCATCGAATACTTATGGATAGAAGCGAACTAATCGAAGAGGCCCGTGCGGCTTTTGTTTCTCGATTCGGACACGAGCCCGAGGCCGTCGGCGTCGCGCCTGGACGAGTGGAACTGCTGGGTAACCACACCGACTACAATGAAGGCTTTGTCCTGACAAGCGCCATCGACCGTGGGATCGCGGTTGCCGGATGTGCCCGCGAAGTGCCCCAGGCGCGTGTGGCCTCCCGGAGTTACAGCGACGCTATCACCTTCGATCCCTCCGCTCCGACAAAAGACCCTGCCGCTTCCTGGGCCGATTATGTCAAGGGGGTAGTGGATGAGCTTAACAAGGCTGGTGCGACGATTGGTGGTTTTGATGCACTGATCACGAGCAGCGTACCCGCGGGCGCGGGCGTGTCGTCGTCGGCGGCCCTGGAGGTTTCCACCGCGCAGCTGGTCCTTTCTCTTTACCCACACCGCTTGATGGTCGATGCGATGGGACTCGCTAAACTCTGTCAGCGTGCGGAAAACAACTTTGTCGGAGCGCCTGTCGGGCTTCTCGATCAGTTCTCCTCGATCTTCGGACAGGCGGGACATGCCCTTTTTCTGGACTGCCGGACACTGGAGCATCGCGCCGTTCGTCTGCCCGCGGAGCGCGCCGGTATTCTGATTGCTGACTCGGGTGTCAAGCACGCGCTGGCAGCCGGGGGAGGGTATACGGAGCGTCGTGCCCAGTGCGAGGAGGCAGCGCGCTGGTTCGCCTCCAGGTACCCAAACGACGGTATCAAAACCCTGCGTGATGTCACCCCGGAGATGCTGGAATCTTCCGACGGTCAATTGGATGCGACACTGGCGAAACGTGCGCGGCATATCGTCTACGAGAACATGCGCGTCCGGATGGGAGCCGAGGCGCTTCAGGCGGGAAACGTCGCCGCCTTCGGCGAGATGATGAGCAACACCCACGAATCCATTCGGCGTTTCTTCGAGAACTCCGCTCCCGAGGTCGATGCTCTTGTCGAGATCGCACAGACCCATCCTGGTGTCTACGGTGCGAAACTGAGCGGAGGGGGATGGGGCGGCTGTGCCGTCATTCTCCATGATCCAAGTGTCACTGATGAACTATGCGCAACTCTGTCCGAAGGCTACCGCGCCCGCTTCAGCCGGGAGGCGACTCTTCTGCCGACCGTCGCCGCTCAGGGGGCGGAAGCCCTTCGCTTCGATGAGTAACCGGCAGGCCGCATGACGGTTGTCGCGTATGTTTCCGGTCACGGTTTTGGGCATTCCGCGCGTGAAGTCGAGATACTGCGTCGCCTCCCTGAAGAGATACCGCTCGTCGTCAAATCGGCGGCGCCGGAATGGTTCTGGCGACAGGAAGTAAAGCGCCCGTTCGAGTTTATCCGTGACAGCTTCGATGTCGGCTGTATCCAGACAACCTCGCTGGAGGTAGACATCTCCGCCACACTTGCTGTCTGGCAGGCCATTGCCGCTCAAAATAAGGCTCGTTTCCACGACGAGGTTCAGGCTCTGCGCCAGCAGGAGGCACGGGTCATCGTGACGGATGTGGGACCTTTCCCCCTTACGTTAGCGGAAGCGCTTGGCATCCCCGGCATTTGTGTCGCGAATTTCACCTGGGCGGACATCTACGCCGAGTACGTGAGCGAGGAACCCTCTTTCGGTCCTATCGTGGCGTCTCTTGAATCGCAGTATGCCCATGCGACCCTGATGCTGGAAACGGATCTTGCGCTGCCGATGCCCTATTTCCCGCAGCGGGAAGCAGTCGGTCTGGTTGCCCGTCCGGGCAGATCCCGCCGTGCGGAACTTCTGGAAATGCTCGGACCTGAGGCGGAAGGTAAACGGCTTGCGCTCGTTTACGCGGGAAACTGGGGACTGCCGGTTCCCTGGCAGAAACTGGAGCAGTTCACGGACTGGCATTTCCTCTCGTTGAGCCCCTTTGATACCAAAGTTTCGAACGCCTCCCTTATTTCTCAAGGGGCGATGCCCCATCCCGATTTTGTCGCCTCGGTAGATCTTGTAATCTCCAAGCTGGGATATGGCATCGTCGGTGAGTGTTTGACGGCGGGCACCCCGATTCTCTACTGCCCTCGTCTCGGTTTTGCCGAGTACCAGGCCATGGATTTGGCACTCTCTGACTGGCCGGGTCGACTCCTTCTTCGTTCAGCCGACTTCCTCCAGGCTGATTGGAACAATAGCCTGAGAGCGGTCCCTGCCTTCGGTTCTGTTCCACCGCGACCTGCCCCCGGCGGTGCGGCGGCGGCAGCACGAATTACACAACTCTGGTCCGACGG
>JAZKEA010000149.1:13876-16331 GCA_040387315.1 Armatimonadota bacterium
CTGAAGCATCTGATGGTCGATCTGGACTTCTTTGTCTACGCCAGCCAGCTCTCGCTGCTCCAGGCAATGCAGGCCGCGCCAGTCGCCTGGGTCCAGACGGCGGCCGAGATGCACACGCTGCAACTCTGGTCCGACGGCCTGTAAGAAATCACACACATCGGTCTAATTGACATGCTTGCTTCCTTGTGTTAAAATCCCTCGCAAGCCCGGTTTTCTCGCCGTAGGATAGTTGCAATTAACCGCGGTAACGCGGTGCTTTCCACCGGTGAAAGTTGAAAGGAGTAGGTAATGCAGAAGGGCAAAGTGAAGTGGTTCAATGAGGCCAAGGGATACGGCTTCCTTGAAGTCTCGGGGCAGAAGGACATCTTTGTCCACTATTCCGCCATTCAAAAAGATGGTTTCAAGACCCTCCTTGAGGGACAGGACGTTGAGTTCGACATCGTCGATGGGGCAAAAGGCCCTCAGGCCGCCGATGTTGTCCCCCTGGGTCCGACACCCAAAATCTGATTATAATGAACGGTCATCCGGCACTCCCCACGCCTCTGGCATGGGGAGTGTTTTGTTTCGCCCGGAGGCCGTCCGCTCAGTCAAATTGACATCAAATTTCTCTTTGTGATAAACTTCTCAATGTCGGCGGCTTGCAAAACGACCGCCCTGTGTTCCGTTTGTGATCTACTGCGAGGTTATGGAAGTCGCTATGCCGGGCCAGACCACCAACTTGCTTAACAGCTATATTCCCGTTCTTTGCATGGGCCTGATGGCGCTCTTTCTTGTCGCCGTCTTTGTCGGTCTTTCCCGCGTTCTGGGACCACAGCGCCCCACCCCGCAGAAACTTGCCCCTTATGAGTGCGGAGTGACTCCCATCGGCTCCGCCCGTGAGCGGTTCCCGATCAAGTTTTATCTCATCGCCATGTTGTTCATCGTCTTTGATATCGAGACCGTGTTTTTGTATCCCTGGGCGGTGATCTATCGGCATAGCGGCGGAATGATGCTTTTTAACCTGATTGAGATGGCGATCTTTGTCGCGATTCTCCTGGTTGGCTACGTTTACGTCTGGCGCCGCGGCGCCTTTGAATGGGACAATTGATATGGGAGTCGAAACAGACGCCGGTTATATGACCGCGTCTCTGAATAAGTTAGTAAACTGGGCTCGAAAGAACTCCCTGTGGCCCGCCACTTTCGGGCTTGCCTGCTGCGCCATCGAGATGATGGCGTCGACGGACAGCCGCTTCGACCTTGCCCGCTTCGGCTCCGAAGCTTTTCGCGCCTCTCCCCGTCAGGCCGATGTCATGATTGTCTCCGGACGCGTCTGCAAAAAGATGGCCCCCGTTCTGCGTCAGGTGTATGACCAGATGCCGGACCCAAAGTGGGTAATCGCGATGGGGGACTGCGCCAGCAATGGCGGGGTCTTCAACAACTACGCCGTCGTGCAGGGGGTAGACCAGATCGTGCCTGTGGATCTTTATGTTCCTGGCTGTCCTCCGTCCCCCGATGCACTGATCCATGCGATCATGGAACTGCAAAAGATCGTGGAGAACGAACGATTCTCCGACAGGAAGTAAATGGTAGATACAGACGTCCGCCTGGGGCTTTCCGGGTCAGACCTAGCGATCCGCAATCGAACTTTCAAGAGTGATCTCGCGCGCATTGACGAAAACACGCTCAATGCTGACAATTCACCGGAGATCAAGGTTCTCGCAGAGGCGGGCCTCGCAGGCGAGATCGTTTTTGGGAAGCGATTTCGTGATCAGGACTTCCTGACGGTGCGTAAAGACCGGATCGTGGATATACTGACCGCCCTGCGCGATGATTCAGACCTCGACTACCGAATGGTCTCAGATATCCTTTGCGTGGATCTGCTGGGGTTTGACAGGGAGCCCCGCTTCGAGGTTATCTACTCCCTTTACTCGCCCACAACGTACCAACGCATCGTAGTGAAAGCCCAGGTAGACGAGGACGAAGCAACGATTGATACCGTTTCCGACGTCTTCCCTCCGGCAAACTGGCCGGAAAGGGAAATCTTCGACCTCTTTGGAATCTCCTTCAATGGACATCCCGACCTGCGACGCATTATGATGCCCGATGACTGGGTGGGGCACCCCCTCCGCAAAGACTTCCCACTCGGCGGCGAAGAGGTCGAGTTTTCCCATAATGTACGCGGACAAGACAGCTGAGAAATGTCCGCAGATGCCTGTTGTCCTGATGGTAGGCGTGCGTCACTTCTGCGATTGGTGTTACAGAAGCTGCAACTAGATGTCTGAAGATACTGCAAATAAAGCCCCTGCTGGTAACAATGATGCCGCTCCCGCCTTCGCTGGAGTGTCAGATGATCCTATTATTTCGGTCGTCATTCCTATAACTCCTCAGTTGACGTAAAATTTGTAAGCGTATTGTAAGACTGTTTGTCTGGAGGTTATTTTGTCAGACTTACCAAAAGATATAGATCCGAAACTAT
>JAZKEA010000149.1:16341-20246 GCA_040387315.1 Armatimonadota bacterium
GTTATCATCACGGATGATGGAAGAGAAAGCACCGCCGAAACACTAATCGCAGAGCGTTTCCCCTGGGCAAAATGGATCAAAGGGCCACAGCGTGGGCCTGCTCGGAACCGAAATAGTGGGGCTAAACACGCCCGTGGGGCATGGGTTGCCTTTACTGATGACGATTGTCTGCCCTCAGAAGGCTGGCTGGCTGCCTTTCATAGTGCAATAGCGAGTGACCGAAATGTGCTTGAAGGGAAAACGACTTGCGCCGAAGGACTGCGCTCTGTATTTGAGCTTGCACCCATCAATGAGAACGGCGGTGCTCTCTGGTCCTGCAATATGATGGTGCGGCATACTTTCTTCGATGCCGTACAGGGATTCGATGAGAATTTCCCCGTGGCTTATATGGAGGATGTCGATTTTCGAGAGCGCGTGTATGGCCTGGGAGAAAAAGTAGTGTTTGTTGCGGATGCTTTGATCGATCATCCGCCTCGGCCTGCTCTCTTTGGAAAGAAACTGGCAGTTTTGCAGGAGTCAGAGTTTCTATTCTATTACAAATCGGGGCATCATAAACCGTATCTCATTCAGCACTTAAGGCGTATGATCAGCATTCGTCTTCAGATTGTGCGTAAATACCCCTTGAGCAGCGACACCTTACGCGCTCTGCTACTGCTGTTCCCCGAATTGTATTATGTAAGTAAGCACGGTCCGCACTGGCAGCGCCATTACCGAGAGATGTACCGTGACGTTAAGGTCACTTACCCGCCAGATTTAAGTGTTAGGCTATGTCAGCACTGAGTATAGTGGTCGGCATCTGCCTGCAACATACCTGAATGGAATATCGGATCGTTGTTTCTAACGAATTGAGCAAATATAATGACTGTTATTGATCTTCCTTCCAGCACGGAGTTGACACGCAAACAGCCGATTCCCGCAGGGATCGAGTTAGAGCGGTTCATTGATCCTGATACCGATCAAGAAACGATGACCATCAATATGGGCCCGTCCCATCCCTCCACGCACGGCGTTCTGCGCCTGGTGCTGGAACTAGAGGGGGAAACCGTCGTCAACTGCACGCCGCATATTGGTTATCTCCACACCGGGATCGAGAAAACGATGGAGAACTTGAGCTACTACAAGGCGCTCGTTCTCACCGATCGTGAGGATTACCTTTCCAACCTGTGTAATAATCTTGCCTACTCGATGGCGGTCGAGAAGCTGATGGATGTGACCATCCCCATCAAAGGCCAGTATATGCGTGTCCTGCTTAACGAACTGGAGCGGATTGCGTCCCATATGCTCTGGCTGGGAACGCACTGCCTGGACATAGGGGCGATGAGCGTCTTTTTCTATACCTGGCAGGACCGTGACCGCATCCTGGAGATTAAGGAACATCTTTCCGGCGTTCGCACTAAGACATCCTGGATCTGCCCCGGTGGTCTTCGCGGGGATGTGCCGACAGGCTGGATGGAACGGGTCAAGGAATTTCTAGATTATTTTCCGCCGCGTATCGCGATGTACGAGACGCTGCTGACGAATAACCCAATCTGGATCGAGCGAACCCGTGGTGTTGGTGTTCTCTCCGCTGAGGACGCTCTTACCTTCGGACTGCAGGGGCCTAGTCTGCGTGCCTCTGGAATCAATCTCGATCTTCGCAAGACGAACCCTTACTCTTCTTACGAACAGTTCGAGTTTGATGTGGCGGTCGGGACCTACGGCGATGTGTACGATCGCTACCGCGTACGCATGGAAGAGCTGCGTCAGTCTCATTCCATCGCGGTACAGGCATGGCAAAAAGTAACCGAGATGGGGCCGAAAGCGCCGGTACGCACCAGCGACCGGAAGATCGCCCCGCCTCCTCGCGAGGAATTAGACACCTCTATGGAGGCTCTCATTCATCACTTCAAATTATTCACCGAGGGGTATCATCCTCCGGTCGGTGATGCTATCGGGGCTGTCGAAGGGCCGCGCGGCGAGAAAGCCTACTATGTCGTCAGCGACGGCGGTAATAAACCCTATCGCGCTAAAATAAAAGGTCCTTCCTTCTACAATCTCCAGGCTCTGCCACGGATGGTACAGGGGCGTCTTGTTGCCGACGTCGTCGCTATGATCGGCTCAATCGATATTGTGCTTGGGGATATTGATCGTTAGCTAGTTGTCATAGAAATTCATCTGTTACTAGAACCGTCTGCTCTTCGAAGAGCAGATGCATCACTGCTCTTACTTAACTTCGTCATAACAACTTTCCGAGGAATACAGTCCCATATGTTCTCTAGACTTAAGTCATTTGCTGAAAAGCGTATCCGAGCGCATAAGTGGGGAATCAACCTCGTGCTCTCTGAGGGGTTTCAACTCCCAGATAAGGTTGTTTTGAACGGTAAGAGCGTGCACCTCAATCTTCCAAAGGAGCAAGGCGTCTCGGTAGCTTTCTCCGAGATTGTCTTCGCGGACTGCTATGGTTTATCATTGGCTAAAGGCACAATAAACACCGTTCTGGATATCGGCGGCAATGTCGGCCTTTTCTCTCTCGCCGCCCGACAAGCATTCCCAAACGCGAAAATACATGCCTACGAGCCAAATCCCCAGCAAGAGAAGTATCTTGAGGTTCAGGCGAAGGCCGCGAACTTCCAGTATTTCCTGGAAGCAGTTGAATTGGAAGACGGACATGTCTCTCTTGATCTGCATGACGACTCGGTGCAGACGACCTCTCAGGTTGACGACTCTGGAAAAATCCCGGCTATCGCCTTTCGCAAAGCGGTCGATAGGCTGGGCGGAACCGTTGATTTTGCCAAGGTAGATTGCGAAGGCGCAGAGTGGCGTATATGGAAAGATTATGACGCCTGGCAAAAGGTCAGACACCTCTCCTGTGAATATCATATTCAAGATGGTCACACCCATGAAGAAGCTGCGTCGCAAATCACTTCCTTAGGATTCACAATTACGTATCAGGAACGTGCGGATACATTCGGTGTCATACGCGCGTTCCGCGATGCCAAAGACATCGTGCTTGGCGACATCAATCGATAAAGGTATTTCTATTTGGCAAGCGTTGACACCGGAGAAGAATTTGATCCAGGCAAGTTAATAGTCGCGTGCGGTGGTGATAACAACTATGCTATGCCCGTAGCGGTGACTCTGTTTTCCTTGATAGAGAGCCAGCCAGACGAAGTTGAAATCACGTGCTACTTGCTCAGCGGTGGCATGACCTTTTCAAACAAGCAAAATATAGAGAGGGTGCTGCGAAAGGTACGTCATAACCTAAATATCGAATGGCTGGAATTTGACCTTAGCCAGTTTACTGGCATGCATCGCAGCGCCCATCTAACAGAAGCGACATTGATGCGCTTGCTACTGCCTGAAAAACTCCCTCAGATAAAGCGCCTCCTTTACATCGACTGTGACGTCTTAGTACGAGGTGATGTTCGGCCTTTCTATCAGCATCCATTCAATGATACATACATAGTTGGAGTCCAGGACTTTTATATACCGACGACAGGTATATACGGGCACACAGACCTCAACATCGATCCTGATCTACCCTACTTTAATGCGGGCGTGATGATGATGAATCTAGATCTGTTGCGGAAGGCTGACTTGATAGACCCTATGCTCCGTTTGCTACGGAAGTACCCTGAGTTTCATGATCAGGATGGGCTGAATGCTCTTATCGGCGGTAGATGGCAACACACGAACTACAAATGGAACCTTCAAATAGGATGGCGGGGACTAGATACTCTTCCCCCAAGTGATGTGAAATCACAACTGATAGCTGATAGGGAGCATCTATTTGAAAATGCTCAGATTATACACTTTAATACTTCTCATAAACCCTGGAAAAGTGGTCTTCTTGATCCGTTCCGCCCTCTATACCATTCCGCTCTTCAAAGAAGCGAGTGGTTTACTCCTTCTCAGTACCGAAGATG
>JAZKEA010000150.1:0-14245 GCA_040387315.1 Armatimonadota bacterium
TGATGGATGGATGGGCACGCGCTTTGATGGGACCACATTTCTCGATGGTCCGACTGACACCGGAGTATCGAGTGGAGGCGGACAATGGGTCTGGCGTTCACCAAATCGATCATTTTAGTGGGGGAGAGCAAACGCTCCTTGCCGTGATGCTACGCGTCGCCATCTCGCTCTACTGCCAGGAGCGCGCGGGTATGGACGCTGGCTTTCTGATACTGGATGAAGTGTTCGGGGATCAGGATGAACTCCACCGAGCGCAACTTGTGCAATTCCTAAACGAGATAAAGCCGCACTACCATCAGATTCTCATCGTCAACCATGTCGCCGACGTAACCCAGATGCTGGATAGCATCATCGACGTAGAGCCGACGGGTGAACGGACGAGCCGGGCGCGACTGCGCCGCCGCTAGAGATTGCTTAACCTTGGTGGAAGCGTCGAGAGTCTTCTCCGTGGCGCTACCCAAACTTTCTCCGCCCTCCGTCGAGTGAAATAGTCGGGTGGCGTCATCACGAACCCGATTGAGCGCGCGTTGTACCGTACAGCGCCGTTTCTCATACGGCTGTACCCTTGGCGTGCCAACGGATCTTCATCACAGATTCAGCGATGCCGTTCTGACGCCGCACACGGCGGCTGTAGCTGTGCTTTTTCTGTCGGTTTTGCCACCGTTGCTTTAACACGGCTGCTTCACCTCCCTGGTTCGTATCTTCTCAAAAAATAACCGCACGGATTTCGCACTGCCTACGACATTGCCACTGGGAGCGAAAACGCCGTAAGGAGACGACCATATACCTCGGCCTTTTAGCGGCTTTGGCATCAGAACATCAAAGCTATCCGAGAAGTTTATGGTATGCCATCCTCCCCTGTCTCCAGGCAAGAAAGAGAAAGTTAAAGTGATGGAAAAGCAGCAAAAACCGCATGGCGAAAAGTTCGACTATATTGTCGACGACGAGCCGCAATCAACCGATGAAAAGTTTCTGACACCGACTCAGATCCTGACAAAGGCTGGGATCGATGCGACCACCCACTACCTCAAGCAGGTCACGAAGGGGGAGGAATCAATCTCTTATCAGAATGAGCCGAATGCGCAGATCAAGATGAAGAATCACCTGAAATTCATCTCCGTTCGCAAGGGGCCGACGACCGTCTCTTGACGAGGCGAGAAGGAGAGTGCTTCGATGCCGCGCATCGATTTCCTTGCGGCCCTTCAATCCGTGGGCGTGAAAGACTTGGAGGAGAAGGGGCAGAACACTCTGGTTTTCTCCTACGTGATCGAGAGCGGACGGTTTGCAGGTCAAACCGTCCGTCTCGGAATCGTCGTTGACGATTCCTGGCCGCTTACGCCGCCTAGTGGGATTCATGTGTCACCACAACTTTTGCCGCTGCAGCCAGGCGGCGAGCATCCTACTGGGGCCATCCATAGCAGCGTTGGTCGCGGCGATTTCGCGGCGGACTTCCAGTATTGGAGCCGGCCTTACCCGGATTGGCAAAAGTCGGATCGTTCTGTCCGGACGTATATGGCGCACGTCCGGCGCCTGTTTGATGATCAATAAGCCGCTTTCCAACACGGATGGAGCGAAAAATCGAGAAGGAGGTCACATGTGACAGACAAGAATCCAACCCACGCAGTGGATCGCTATTCGGTCGCGATGCCATCCAAGGTGGACACCGACGTGCGCCGACATCTGGCTCGCCCCGATGGTCAGGAGGACGTCTGCTTCGCTCTCTGGTATCCGAGCTACGGCACGGAGCGCACCACTGCCCTTTTGCACAGTATCGTCTTGCCCAATGATGGGGATCGGCACGTGCATGGTAACGCTAGTTTCGAGCCTGCTTACTTTGAACGTGCACTTGATATCGCGGTAGCGGACGGGGCGGGGCTTGCGCTGCTTCATAGCCATCCAGCGTCTGGTTGGCAGGATATGAGCCGCGACGATGTCGACGCGGAAAGTAGTCACGCTGCCGCGGCCAAGGGCGCGACTGGACTTCCTTTGTTAGGGCTTACGCTTGGAGCGAAGGACGGCGCGTGGAGCGCGCGCCAGTGGCAGAAGACAGGGCCTCGTCTCTACGAGCGGCGCTGGTGCGAGAGCGTCCGCGTAGTCGGTGATGCGCTGGGCGTGACCTTTTACGACCGTCTGCTTCCGCGTCCGCAGCTCCGTCCCGAACTTCACAGGACGGTTTCCTCGTGGGGCGAAACGGCGCAATTGCGGCTTGCGCGCCTCCGTATCGGTGTCGTTGGCGCCGGCAGCGTCGGCAGCATGATAGCCGAGGCGCTTGCGCGTATGGGAGTCGCTCGCGTCGATCTCTTTGATTTCGATGGTGTCGAGCAAGTCAATCTGGACCGGTTACTCCACGCGACGCGCTGGGACGCACTTCTGGGCAGGGCAAAAGTCGATGTGATGGCTCGCGCTCTACGGCGCAGCGCAACGGCGGCGGATTTCCAGGTCGGCGCTTATGAATGGAGTATCGTCGAGGACGAAGGCTTTCGGCGTGCGCTCGACTGCGATCTTCTGTTCAGTTGCGTTGACCGACCATGGCCGCGCTTTGTCATGAACACCATCGCGTATGCGCACCTCATTCCTATCGTTGATGGGGGAATATTCGCCGAGATGACGCGCCGGGGAGACGGCCTGAAGCGCGCCGACTGGCGAGCGCATGTGGCAGCACCGGGACGCCGCTGCCTTGAATGCCTCGAACAGTTCGATCCTGGACTCGTGGGAACGGAAAAGGCTGGTCTTCTCGCGGATCCCGCGTACATTCAGGGACTACCGGAGAAGCACCCCCTAAGGCGCAATGAGAACGTCTTCGCCTTCAGCATGGGGTGCGCGAGCTTGGAACTTCTTCAGATGCTGTCGCTCATTATTGCGCCACTCGGAATCGGGGACGTGGGGGCCCAAACATATCACGCGGTAGATGGCAGCCTTGATACCGACTACAGGGGCTGCGAAGAGAGTTGCTTGTACGCCCATGATCTTCTCGCGCACGGTGACGCATCTGGTTTTACCGTTACTGGACGTCATGAAGCTGCTGAGCAGGCACGTGCTGAAAGGGGAGCCAGAAAGACGGCATTCAGATACCGCACCCTCGCCGTGATTGAATCCGCGTTGGAGCGGTTTCAGGAATCGCTCACGCGCTGCCTTTTACGGTGACTTGTTCATCGCAAAACTTAAAAACGTTGGTGAGCACATCCACATCAGTCCGGACGTGCCCTTTAAAAAACAATGGCACGAATCTATGTCGCCGTACGACAGGGACAGTGAATAGGAAGGTAAGCAAAAACAATGCTTTTTACAAAGCCTAGGCTTCGGATGACTTCAAGACATTGTGGGAAGTCAATAACACTTGCGGCTGTCGCAACAGCTCTCCATGCAATTCCCGATTCGGCGCAGATCGTCAATGGAAGTTTTGAGAGCGGTGATTTCACCGCCTTTGCACGTTCTGGATTTTTGATAGCAGGGGGCGGTCCGATTATCGGCGGGCCGAACTTTACCACATTTCGATCTGCCTCGGCGTCTGCCACGCTGATACCGAATAGTAATAAGGTATGGGCATACCCTGGAGGGCGCAAGGGGACGACACCCCTTACCTAATTATTCTAAATAAGCCGCTTTAGTTAAGCGGGCGTTTAGATTGAAAGTGTTCGTGGTACACTAAATATAACATTACTCCGAGGTAAACCGATGTCCGCTGTTAACGCCTTCATATCGTATTCCCATGCCGACGAAAAAGATCTAGAGCGCCTTCGTAAACATATGGCAATGTTGCAACGTGAAGGCAGCATAAGCGCGTGGACAGATCGCGCTGTTCTTCCCGGTACGCCCCTAGACGGTGAGATTGACAAGCAACTTCAAAACAGCGCGCTCTTCATCGCATTGTTAAGCCCCGATTACATTGCGTCTGGCTACTGCTACGACAAAGAATTTGAAAAAGCTCAGGCACTTCACGAAGCCGGGAAGCTTCGCATCGTGCCGGTGATACTGGAGCCATGCGATTGGCTGAACACCCCTTTCAGAAACTTCATGGCTCTCCCGAAAGATGGAAAAGCCGTTTCCAATTGGACGAATCAGAACACGGCCTATTTAGATGTTGTCACGGGACTAAGGGGTGTTTTGCAAGCGTCGGCTTCTGGCAGTGCGCCTGTAACTGGCACCGGGGTTCCCAGCGCCGTAACAGTGCGCCGCCCGCGAGTTAAGCAGGATTTTGACAGCATCCAAAAATCGGACTTCGCCGATAAAGCCTATGACGTAATACAAAATTATTTTCGTGCTTCGTGCGACGAAATCAACAGTGTGGGCGATACGCTCCGAGCCAAGTTTGAAAGGATGAGCGCGACCGCCTTTACCTGCACCGTCGTCAACAGGGCGAAGATAAGAGGGGGTGAGGCTCACATTACCGTTACCAACGCAAAGGGACGCTACCACTTTGGCAACATCAGCTACATCTACGCTCCCCACTCGACAGATAATTCTTCCAACGGTTCATACAATGTGGAAGCTGACGACTACAACCTGTTCTTGACCCCTGGCCCAATGGCTATGCTGGGCGGACGTGACGAAGCGACAAAACTCTCACCGGAACAGGCCGCTGAGAACTTATGGAACGCCTTCGTTAAACAGACGGGCATAGAGTACGAATGAGAGTATGTCGTCTGGGTTATGTGAAAGGTCGCTTTTTACTGATGCTCAAGGATGTAAGATTGCATTTTAAGCGCGTATTCTGCCCCCATCGTGAAGTCGACCATGGCTAAGGCGTTCCGGTACCCTTTTCAGGGAGCTTCCGAATGTCGGTCTCAGGTGAGGCGGAAGCCAGGTGGTGGACAGTCCAGCGGCGCTCTGGAACGGACCGAAGAAGGAACGGTGCTTCCGCTTCTCGGCGGAGAACGTAGGAAGCTTGAACTGGAGCGTTTCGGGAAGGAACTCCAATCTGCGCCGGAACGCGTCACGTTTTCCAACGATCCAGGAGCGTTGGAAAGTATGCCTGCTGAGCTTGCTTTCGGGAGCCACCAACCGTACGCGTGGGGAGTCGCACGCAGGGTCGAGGACACTGCCCAGTTCATTCAAGACCTTCGGGTTTGTCAAGATCAGCTCCGGAACGTTCAGAATCGCCTGAGGACTAATTGAACATCCGGACACCACCCCTGTTCAAACACGAGGAATGCGCAAATTCCACTGCTCGTTTGATCCGGGAATGTCTTAGGAAACAAATCAAGGAGCATCAGCATTTGCGCCCATCGCCGCCAAATGGTCGAGAACTGCGTTTCGTTGCGGGCTATGGAGAAAATTTATAGGGATGTCCATAACTAAAGTCCCCGAAAAAATCCGGATGATCCTGTGGGGACAAGCTGCGGGAAGATGCGAGTACGAAGGCTGCAACGAACGCCTGTTTCTCGACCATCTTACCAAGGCCCAATTCAACACATCGTACATCGCGCACATCGTCGCCGATAGTCCTGATGGTCCCCGGGGCGACGCCGTTCTCTCCGACAAGCTGAAAGCAGACATTTCCAATCTCATGCTTATGTGCGACAGGCATCATCGCCTTATCGATAAGGAGGATGTGCCGGGGCATCCCGTCGCACGCCTCACCGCCATGAAACTAAAGCACGAACAGAGGATCGACATTCTGGCAGATATTTCGGAAGACAAGCGCAGCCACATCCTTCTCTATGGCGCCAGAATAGGCGAGCAAGATTCGCCGCTTTCTTACCGTGAAGCCCGAGTAGCCATGGTTCCGGATCGATACCCGGCCGAAACCAATCCGATTTCGATAGGGCTGGTGAACAGCTCGATACCGGACGGGGCGGATATGTACTGGGCAGTCGAAGAGGCGCAGATGCGGACGCTGTTGAATCAAAGGGTGCGGCCACTCATCGGCGGTGGCAAGATCAGCCACATCTCCGTCTTTGCGCTTGCTCCGCAACCCCTGTTGATTCTTCTCGGGTCGTTGTTGACCGACATTCCTGCTATTGAGGTTTACCAAAGGCGTCGAGAACCCCTGACATGGCGGTGGGATGAAAAACCTGAGTCGTGGTCGTATGACATCGTCGAGCCAGAAGTCGCCGAAGGCGATCCCGCCCTCGTGTTCTCCCTCAGCGGCACGGTTACCGAACGGCGGATTACTAACGTCCTCGGCCCCAACGTATCCATCTGGCAGGTCTCTATCCCGAACCAGCACAACGACTTCTTGGTTTCGCGGCCACAAGCGTCGGAGTTCAGGGTTCAAATGCGTGCGCTCATGAATCGTATCAAGCTACGTCACGGCGAAGCTGCGTCCATCCATGTATTCCCGGTGATGCCCGTTTCGCTCGCGGTCGATTTCGGTCGGATTCTGATGCCCAAAGCCGACTTGCCGCTCGTCGTTTATGATCGAAATCAGGCAACCGGTGAATTTACACGAGCGCTGAACATTAATGCCCGGCCATCCTAGATGCCTAACGCGGTTGCCGCGACGCAGCCGGCTTCGACTATTGTACTGACTCCTGATACGTATGGGACAAAAACCGCTATGTTTAACATCGAGCTGCGCACCGAAATCAGCCACATCCTGGATGACCTGGGGGATACGCTCGACGTTCCGCCCGGTAAATACGAAGAAGCGAGGGAACATTACGACGCTGTTGGAGATTGGCTTGACGCGCCCGGCTCTCCGCTTAAACCATATCGACCTGAGATTTATCCCCAGGGATCCTTCGCACTGGGAACCGTCGTCTTGCCTGTTGGCGAGGAAGACTACGACGTTGACACAGTGTGCCGTCTGAATACCCCTCCTGAAGCGATTACCCAAAGGCAGCTGAAAGCTATGGTGGGTGACCGCCTCAAGCAGCACAAAGAGTACGCGGGGATGATTGAACCGATGGAAGGAGGACGCCGGTGCTGGACGTTGCGATACGCGGAAGGTACGAGATTCCACCTCGACATCCTTCCCGCCGTCCCGGACATCCACAATACCGGAGTGGACGCCGGGGTTCCGGTGGGCATATCCCAGCACGCGATCCGGATAACGGACAAGACGACATGGGACTATGAACACGGCTGGCCGAAGAGCAACCCGAGAGGATATGCCGCGTGGTTTATGGAACGCATGCGGATCGTTCTGATTCAGAGCAAGCGGGCGCGCGCCCACAAGATTACCGCAAGCGTGGAGTCGATCCAGGATTACGAGGTTCGCACCCCGCTGCAGCGGGCGATCCAACTTCTTAAACGCCACCGCGATATCCGATGTATGGGCGATGAAGACAAGCCGATCTCGATCATTATCACGACTCTGTCGGCACAAGTTTACCAGAACGAGACGACGCTCTTGGACACGTTGGTCGCGATCATCCCGAAGATACGGGAGGCGCTTAACAGCCAGAAGCGCGGCGGCGTCTGGTGGGTAGCCAACCCTGTCAACCCGAAGGAGAATTTCGCTGACAAGTGGAAGGAGAGCACGCGGAAAGCGGACGCCTTCTTCGACTGGCTCGGCGCGCTCGAGGCGGAATTCAAGGGCCTGCTCACGGAAACCGGCTTCACTGGAATTGGCGAGTACCTGACCGAATCCTACGGGGCGCGCGAGGCAACGAAAGCCATGACCCGCTACGCAAACCGTAAGCAGCAAGCGGGCTTGATCAGGCTCGGCGGAAGCGCGCATCAGCTTCCTGCGTCGGTACGTGAGCTGTCATCATTCGACGTCCCCCAACGCTGCCATGCCCCATGGTCGTTGCCGCCACCCGGCGGGGCAACCATCACGGCGAAGTGGAGGAAGGCAGGTGCCTGGAAACCGGTTGACGGAAGCAAATCCCAGGTCGTACGCGGCAGCAGCATCCAGTTCCAGGCGTATTCGCCGGTGCAACAGCCGTACGACGTCTTCTGGCAAGTCGTCAATACGGGTAAGGACGCGCGTGTAAGCCTGAATCTTCGGGGAGAAATCTTCGCTTCCCACGATCCCGACCGTCCTCTCGAGCATCATGATGGTACCAGCTACCGCGGTCGACATTGGATTGAGTGCTTCATCGTACAGCGCGGGGTGTGCGTCGCCCGGAGCGGCGAGTTTGTCGTGAACATCGTATAGCGCGGCGATGCTCGCCGGGGACAAAAATCCCGCATACTGAGAAAGACCATTGAATCTGCTACGGCTACGAGACCGCCCTTTTCTCATCCAACCGGACCAGCTGAAGAATCAAAAAACATGCTCTCCATTTCTCGCATTCTCGACAGGACGACTTAATCATGGCAAGGCGCAAAGCACAAAAGCGAACAGGAATACGTCATTCGGCTTCAGCAACCCGAAAAACGGAAACGCTGGCCTTGTGGGTAGCCGCTGGGGGTCGGTGCGCGATCTGCAACAAACTCCTGCTGGATGAGCCGTACGTTGAGCGTGAGATCAACGTAAGCGAGCAATTCGGCGCGTCCGGTAACCAGGACACCGGGCCGTTACGCAGGAAGGCGTCGGGCAATCTCTCCCAAGCGGCCCAGGCGGACAGGCTCATTTTACTTTGCGACAATGATGCAAGGATAGTGGACACTCCCAGTACCCGACCGGAGTACACGGACGGAACGTTGTTAGCGATAAAGGAACGGCATGAGAAACGTATCTCCCTACTGACCGCGATAGCCGAAGACCGTGGCACCGCCGTGCTGCGGATGTTCGGATCGGTCCGAGGGTCAATCCCGGTTATGACGGGAGTCGAGGCTACGCAAACTGTCTTGGACGGCTCCAGACGCTACGCCTGCTTTCCGCTGTCCCAAAACCCTGATCACGTTGAAATAGACCTTACCCATCTTCCCGACCCCGAGAAAACAGGAGGTGAGGACAGTGCCTACTGGGGGCAGCGCAGAATCGAGATTGACCGGGCTATGGTGCGCATCCGGGAAGCTGAGGACTACAAGCGCATTCGTCACGTCTCCGTATTCGCAATGGCCCGGATTCCGCTCCTCGTGTACCTCGGCTTCGTCTTGGACGACAAGATACCAGTAGACGTTTACCAAAAGCACCGGGGGGAAGGAGAGGGGTGGCTTTGGCCAGAAGACGGCCCTGCCGTCGCGTTCGAGATTGTTCAGCGCCGCGAAGGTGAGCCAGGCGGGGACGTGGCGTTCATGCTGCCGCTGAGTGGTACGTTTCCACCCGAAGACCTTCCACTTGGGACGGAGGCTTACGCCCTTTTCGAGATACGGCCGGTCGACGTGACACCGAACCCGAACCTCTTCCGCTCCCGCGCGACCCTCGATTCCTTCGTGAGAACGTATCAGGACCTGCTCGCCCGGCTCGAGAAAACGCATAAGTCGGCGAAAGCCATCCACCTTTTTCCTGCGGTCCCTATCACGGCGGCGATAGGATGTGGCCGCCACCTCATGCGGGACGTCCATCCCGCGCTCAAAATCTATGATCGGGTGGGAAACGTCTTCACGCCCGCGCTCACGATGAACGAACGATGAAATTGCTAGAATACTTCAAGGACTTCCAGGATGACACCGTCAACCTGAATGAGACCCGGCTGACCCTGCTCAACGAGCGGGTGGAGGCGATAACCGACTTCCTCAGGGACAGCGATGCGTTCGGAGGCAACTTCCTCGACGTCATCCCGCAAGGCTCCTACGCCCACAAGACCATCATCAAGCCGGTGCAGGATCACCATGAGTTCGACGCCGACGTCCTTCTATACCTGGAGGAGTTCGACGACTGGGACCCCGCGGACTACGTGGAGAACCTGTACGGCTGCTTCCGGGCCAGCGGCATATATAGGGACAACGTCAGCCGCCGCACGCGCTGCGTGACCATCAACTACGCGGGCGACTTCCATGTCGACGTCGTGCCGTACCTGGAAAGGCATGGTGAGAAATATATCACCAACCGGCACGAAGACAATTTCGAGCTGACGAATCCGGAGGGTTACAACGCTTGGCTTGACGGGCAGAACCGGATCGCGGGGCGCCACCTCGCGAACGCCATCCGCCTGGTCAAGTACCTAAGGGATTACAAGGGAACGTTCGGCGTCAAATCAATCATCCTGAACGTGCTGCTCGGCCAGCAAGTGAACGAAGCCGCCCTGCTGCAGGATTCCAATTGCTACGATGACGTCCCTACCACACTGCGGACCCTAATGAACCGGCTCAGCGATTACGTGGATGAGAATCACGACCTTCCCGTCATCGAAGATCCGAGCGGCACGGGTGAGTCATTCAGCGACCGGTGGGACCAGGAAGGCTACGCCAACTTTCGCAGCTGGATCATGCACTACGCGAAAAAGATCGAGGACGCGTACACCGAGGAAGATCGAGACGAGAGCCTGCGCAAATGGCGCGTGGTTTTTGGAGACAAGTTCAAGAAATCGGCAGCGAGCGCTTCCGTTTCAAGTTCCTTGGTAAGGGCGGGCAGCAGCCTCCCGGCCGTCTACCAGAAGACGGAGCAGAATCTGGCAGACTTCGGCATACTGACTAGGGTCCAGCCGAAGTACGCTTTCCGGATCAGCGGATATGTATTAAGGAATGGCGTCATGGGCGCCTACTATCTGAAGGATCGCGGTAACAGGGTGAGGAAGGGGCGTTCGATCCGATTCCAGATCGATTCGTGCGGCGTTCCATCGCCGTACGCTATCTACTGGAAAGTGCTCAATCGCGGGGATGAAGCAATTAGCAATGATTCTATCAGGGGTGAAATTGAACAAGGTGACCGCGTTTGGCACATTGAAGAGCCAACAAGTTTCCCGGGTCCGCATTACGTGGAGTGCTACATCATCAAAGACGGGATTTGCGTGGCCAGAGACCGTCAGGACGTCATTATTCTCTGAGATTCCTGAATCCGGCAACCATCACTGCGTGGCGGGAATATAGCCAGGCTCGCTCGCATTCGCTTGGCCGTCCCGAATAGAGAGCGTCAGGCATTTGTGCCGCTCGAGCATGGGCCCGCAGACTTCTTCATTTGGTTCTATTTTTCCTGAACGGGTTGTCGTCGATTAGATAGACCAGTGCTACGATCTCGGAAGCAAGTTCGGCCGCTTCTTCATGAGTAAGTTCTTCCCCTGTCTCATCGGCGACGATCCTCCGGAATCGCTCGGTTTCCTCTTCGTCCGGGACCGGTATCCTGCTGGCCATGCTCTCTCGTTACGGGTCGGTTCCCGCATCCAAACCGGGAGCCCCGCCCCCGCGCAACGCTCCGGGCCACTGAGGGGCAGGGCGTAGTACGCTACGGGCGCAAGTTCGTAACGGCCGAGCCATGAATACCGACATCCGTTTCGCAGACGCCCACGGGGACGGCCTCACGTCGCGCTCCCGCCGAGGAACGACCCCATCAAGCGCTTCGCTATCAGTCACCCTAGCAATTTCGTCGTCAACAACGCCAGCCTGTGGTTTGACGAATCGGGGGCATTACACGTGGCCCGTTTTACCGCCTAACGGCCCATCAGAGCAGCCGGGATCATCCGTGCGCACAGTCCATAATGCAGGAGGATGATAGAGCCACGAGCAGCACGCCGGGTAGTGAGATATGGGAAATCCTCGCTCAACTGTACGCGCTTGGACCGCTACAGGAGAACATATGGACGCGAGCTGGAGGTGACGCTTCTCGCCTGACTATAAATTATCGCGATTCAGGACGTTCTCAGTGGTTCTCCGCCATAGAACCAGTAAAATGGTGGCGGAGGGGCATCACTCGGACGTCTTGCAGATGCCGCACACTCTGATCACCCTGAGAACGAACAGATTAAATCGTTGGTGGCTTGGGTTCAGTCGCAGCGAAGCCCGTTGTGATAGCTATAAGGCGCTCCTTAGAGCGTTTCGAAAAAGTCTTAAGATTGGCTGTTTTGCGCAGTTATCGAAGTCCAAATTACCCTTTGAGCGCATAATACGTTCTTCTGAAAAGGTGAGGAATCATGTTCTAGCGGACTTTTTCGAAACGCTCTTAGCATTTTTGATAATGTCTACGCAATCTAGATTTACTGGGCAGCCGCCGCCAGGCAGGCAACGAGAGACTAATAACCACATCAACTGCTAAGCCCTTTGTACGTTAATAGTGACAGAACGCACAACCACCTGACCATCTGAAAGTGTCGCAGCAAATTCTGCCGTGTTCAATCCGCTAGATACTTTGTTTTCATCGCAAAAAAACAAGTATTCAATAAGGTGACTCGGCTGATTGGTTTGATTATCAATTGTACAAGGAGCCTTGGAAACACACTCGTTATACGTTTTGGTAGTACCTCGGTAGTAGGAGCCTGTAATCGTAACGGCCGCCGACTGAACTACAAAATTTGTACCATCTGTTGTCGATAATGTAATACCGATCTTCTCTTTGCTTCCATGATAGCGGTTATAATCAGCCATATTGGTTCGTACCTCTCTACACTGGACGATGAACAAATCTTTCAGCATTTGGTTTACTGATGAATCGTTCGGTGATAGGTATACTCACAAAAATCTCTCTTGTTGGGTAAGCGCTAAACTTTTCAGGGATGGGTTGAGCGGAAAACGCTTCACGTAACGGGTTGTTTGAAAACCGTGACTTGCTTGAACCTGAGTTGTTGATAGCCATCTTTATCTGCCTCGATAGAGCATAGATTTAACTTTCAGTCACACTTGTTTGAGCAGCCACAAGTAGCTGCCATCGAACGTTGCCTTGTTCAGGTTTGTGGTGCTGATGGTGATTTTGTGGCGGAAGTGCAACATTTGCATTATGCGAGATTTCGCGTCTGCAACCTGGACATATATAAATTCCTGAATGCGGAGCATGTTCACCAGGTTTGTAGATTGGATCGAATATGCCCTGTGGCTTTAGTTGTACTTCAGTCGTGTCTTGGTAATATGCCATCTATTTTTTCTCCCCTGCCCAGCTTCGTACGTCCAATCGCTTTGTCCTCATAACGGTAGCCGTGTAGAGGCAATGTAAAGCGTCGCGCCGAGCAAGCTCTTTTTTTTGCCTCTACTTATTATGCATGGCATAAACAACAAGCTGCCATTGGATTGGCCCTAGGCTTGTGGGATGCTGGGGATGAGATTGTGGCGGCAACGTATGACCAGCCGCGATACCAATTTCATGCTTACACTTGGTACACTTGTAAATTCCCGCGTACGGTGCGGCTACGCCTGGCTCATGCGTTTTGTCAAACTCTTCGCTTTGGTTTGCTTGTAAGAATTCTGAATGCTTATAACTTGCCATCTTCAATAGCTCCTTGTGATCTGACGACACAAAACAGGCGAAGCTCGATTGCTTCATTCGATGAACTCTGGTCAAGAAACAAAGCCGGAAAGCTTGGAAATTTTTTTTGCGAAATTTTGCCCTATATATTTGCCAGAAGCAAGCAAGGTAGGAAGAGCATCTTACTTATAAATAATTCTTGCAAGGTGACGAGGGAAGAAAATTTTTATGTCATTCGGGCAATAGCATCTGCTGTAGAACCCTCTTCAAAGGGTGTTTTTGATGCTGACTTCACGCTTGCTCATTTGAATATAAGGCCAACTGTTCACATAATCACTTGGCTGGTGTTCCTTTGATCTCCGCCAGCCATTCACGTAACTTATAGATCTGCTTCTCCGTCATTCTCGTGCCATAGTGACCCACTACTTCAAAAGGCGAATTACCATTCTTTTGGAAGACATCGCAGAGTATTGGGAGAGTCTGTTGTCTTCCTTCGGCAATTTGATCTTCAGTATCAAGAGTGAGGAGATTCTTGCCTACGACGTAATTCTTGATGCGCCGGTCAAAGGTTTTATGATCATGATGATCCAGTCTATGCTGCTTGCCCTCAGCATCAACAATGATATTGCCATCGATCTCTCCACTAGGTAGTTTGCGAAGGCGCAACTCCGGGAATCGATCATATGCTTCACGAACATCGATTTTCGATTCAATCTCAAACCCCCCCATCACAAACTGCTGAACTCCACGAACCTTGCCAGAGATTACAAATATATGGTCCCCTTTGTTGAGTTGACGCCGCACGTCAGGTCTGCAGGCACCTAATGTGGGATCAGTTCCCAGGTACGGATCTTTCACTTGCTTTCCGAGTTGAGGGTCATAGCCTGAACTCGTTATAAAAATCTTCCCAATCATTCTATGTCACCCTTCGTCTGACAATCCCCAGTTAAGCTTTTGCTTGAATGCATTCCCTTGGTGAGGCTTCAATACGTGGTCATGCTGAAGCCGCCCGACGACAATTCCAGGACCCACGCCGACTACCTCCGAGAAGTTGTGAATTGCTTCATTATCAAACGTGTTTCTACGTATGAACTCCTCAAGCATAAGCGGTGGAATCAGTGTATCTGCCGAAAACCTGTTAGC
>JAZKEA010000151.1:0-4885 GCA_040387315.1 Armatimonadota bacterium
CAGCGGAACTGCCGTCACCGGGGCGCGTTGATCTTATCGCACGAATGACGCCACCCTTCCTCTGGCTCCCGGACACTGTGGAGCGAGAATTTCTTGCCTATCTAATGCGGGCATGTATCACCGAAACCGCTCGTCAGTCAGCTTTCACAGACGATCTGAGCCGGTTCCTGCAGGAGTCACTTGCGGGCGCGCTCTTTGGGCATTGCTGGCGGGCGCGTTTCGGGATGAATGACGATGCCTTTAGCCTCGCCACAAGGCGATACCTGCCGTCTTGGCTGACTACGCTGCTGGAAAAAATCGATGCCGAACCCGCCCGCAGCCTCGCCGAATTGCAGCATACCCTTCCCGTGAGTCCTGCGCAGGTAAGGAGGGTCTTCCAGCGGTACCTCAGCACATCGCCACAGGCATATCTAACGACCCGTCGCCTGGAGTTGGCCCGGGTACTCCTGACGCAGACGGATAAGTCGGCGGGCGATATTACGCGGATGATCGGCTTTCAGAGTCAGGCGCATTTCACCCGGTGCTTCAAAAATAGGTTTGGCAAGACGCCAACACAGCACCGTCAGGACGTTCGCTCACCCCAGATTTGAGAAGAGTTGACCGAAATGAGCAAACGGGTGCGTGTCGTGGGGAAGCCCGCATCCGTCGGAAAGCCGTATAGTGAGCCCAAACATTCGGAGGAGTACAACAATGACGAATCTTCTATTAAGTACCGAACCCGCGGCAGGGCTAACGTCAGCACAGCGGGATGACTTCGAGCGCGACGGATTTCTGGTGATTCCCGCCGCGCTGACGTCCGAGCAGATTGCGCACTTTACCACGGTTGTGGACAAACTCGAAACTGACGAGCGGCGGGAACGCGACCTGGACCCGTTTGCCACGGTCGAGATTCGCAATGCGGTGGCGCGGCCCGGTGGCGACGCCCTACTTCCCCTTCTGGACTGGCCGACAACCTTTCCATTGATCGCGGATATCTTCGGGTGGAACATCCAGCTGACGACCTCTCATGTCTTCGTACGGACGCCAAATCCTGAGGAAAAACTGTCGTTCAAGGCGATTGGCTGGCACGCGGACGGTCCCTCGCCCGCGTTTCCCACAGTTGGTGGGATCTTCCCGCGCCTGTACGCCAAGATCGGGTTCTTTCTGACGGATCTCTCAGAACCGGACCGGGGGAACCTGCGCGCGGTGCCGGGCTCCCACCGAAGCGCCACTCCTCCTAAGATAGACGCGGAAACCGGGGACCCTATCGGCGCGATCCAGGTACTGACACGACCGGGAGACGCGGTTCTGTTCGAACAGCGATGCTGGCATGCTGTCGGCCCAAACTTCTCTTCGCTGTCGCGCAAGAACATCTACCTGGGCTATTGCTACCGCTGGATGAAGGCGATTGACTTTGTCACGCAGTCAGACGAACTGCTGGAGAAAGCATCGCCGGTACAGCGCCAGCTATTAGGTCATGCCACTGAAGTTCTGTCCTACTATCTCCCCAGTCGAAACCAGTACGCTGACGTTCCTTTGAAAGCGATGCTCGAGGAACGAGACGCATGATTCCTTCCGTGAATTTTGCTATAATTCAGGAAGACACTTCAAAAGGAGCATCGATGCCGATTCTTTCCGAGCGCGATCATCAGTTTTTCTCCGACAACGGTTATGTCGTGGTGCCGGAAGCCGTTCCTGCCGCAAATCTTCAGGCAGTCATAGACGCGATATGGGAATTCACCGGTCTCAACCCCGACGACCCCAACGACTGGTACCGGTCTCCCCTGCCCTTTGGCGGCATGATCGAGCTTTACCAGCATCAGGCGCTCTGGGACAATCGCCAGTATCCTCGCATTCATCAGGCATTCTCGGAACTGCTCGGGAATGAAAAGCTCTGGGTCAGCTTTGATCGCGTGAACTTGAAACCACCTCGCCACCCGGAACATCCGGAATATGACCACAAAGGCTTCATTCATTGGGACTGGGACAGCTCGAAGCTGCCTACGAGACGACATGTTCAGGGCGTTCTGTATCTGACAGATACGTCCAAGGATATGGGAGGCTTCCAGTGTGTACCAGAGCTTTACCGGACCTTTGACCAATGGGTGAAGACTCAGCCCGCCGATCGTAAAGTCAATCAGCCGGATCTGACCGGTTTAACGGTAGAACCGATTGAGGGCAAGGCCGGCGACCTGATTATCTGGGACGTCATGCTCGCACACGGAAATGGACACAACGTTTCGGATCGTCCTCGCTTCGCGCAGTACATCACGATGTATCCGGCAAAGTCGGATGCTGCAGAACAGCGGGAGGATCGGATACGGCAGTGGCGCGAACACACGCCGCCTAAACGAGGTCCTTTCCCCGGCGACCCCCGCGAGATCGAGGAAAAGTATGGGAAAACCGCGGAACTGACGCCGCTGGGTGAAAAACTCCTCGGCTTGAAAGACTGGTAAGGCGTAGGTTAAACCGTGTTGATATACACACGAGCGTAAAGGCGACGGAACGCGGAGGGGCTGATGCCTTCCGAACGGTGGAAGATTCGCCGGAAGAAGGCAGGCGATGGAAAACCACACTCGTGCGCGATCGACTCGATGGCATCACTGCTATCCATGAGCCGCGCCCGTGCGCGTTTCAGTCGCTGCCCGTGTATCGCCTCGGTAAGTGTCCAGCCATACGTGGTGCGGAAACAGCGGCCCAGATAGTCGGGATGGCAGTCCAAGACGCGGGCGATTTGGGAAGCGGAAAGCCGGGCATCGGCAAAGTGGGTGACAAGATGCTGCTGCGCGTGTCGGGCGAGGACTGCCGCTTGCCCCGACGCGTCCGCTCTGAGAGCCGGCAGCCGTGCGACCTCGTGAAGCATCAGAGCAATAAGATGTCCTGCCGAAACCGAGGATAAAAACCCGGCCTCCTGATCGTCCAAAAATCGTCTGAATAGCTCCGTCAGCACATCCGGACGTGCCACGGTGGATGTCTGAGGCACAGACAGAACGCTGTTGTCCTTCCTGGAGGCCGTGCAGCCGAAGTGAACCCAGTAGAATGCGGTGTCCGGCTTATAAGGGAATGTCCCCGCGTGTTCCCGGTCAGGCCAGAGCAGAAGCGACTGTCCCGCACTCCGCTCGAACGGGACCTCACCCTCTCTCAGGTGCAGTGTTCCACCCACCACGAAGATCAACTCATAGGAAGAAATCACCCGTCGTGGATGGCTGCCCATGCCGCGTGAAATGAAAAGCCCCCCGTTCTGTGCACGGATCCCCGAGTTAGTGCTCAATAACAGCATGTCGGAATCGTATCGTTATTTTATGGATTCGGCTTCTTGTTTCCCCTACTACCATTATGCGACAATGAGACTAAAATCGGTATCGGTTCGCTTTGGGCCGATATCCCGTTCTGGAGACCTCGTCTATGCCGACAGACACCCCGATGACCCTTGTTGTGGATACGACTAAAAGTGCATATGCCACGCAGCGCCCCTTGCCAATCACTGCTGTCAAGCTTACCGACACTTTCTGGCAACCGCGCCGCGAGATAAACCGAAAGATCACCCTTCCCTCTCAATTCAAACACTTGGAAGAGACCGACCGGCTGAATAACTTCCGCCGCGCCGCAGGACGGAAGGACCTGCAATTTGTCGGCATTTTCTTCAATGACTCCGATGTCTATAAGTGGCTGGAAGCAGCATCTTCCGCACTTCCGGAAGATACCGATCGCATACTGACCCCCATGGTCGAAACGGCAATTGATGCCGTCGCGGCAGCCCAGGAGCCGGACGGTTATCTCAATACCTATTTTACGTACGAGAAAGCCGGAGATCGCTGGAAGAATCTAAAGGACATGCACGAGCTATACTGTGCGGGCCACCTGTTCCAGGCCGCGGTCGCCCACTACCGAGCGACCGGATCAGAGAAATTGCTGACCGTTGCACGACGCTTCGCGGATAATATCGACTCCATTTTCGGGGCCATGGAGGACGGGAAACGTCCCGGCGCCTGTGGGCATCCCGAGGCCGAGATGGCACTCGTGGAACTGGCGAGGGCGACCGGCGACTTCCGGTACCGCGACCTTGCCCAGCATATGGTGGATGTCAGGGGTCAAAAGCCGGGTGGCGTCGGAAGCGGAAGTGCTTACCATCAGGACCACGTTCCGTTCCGGGTGCTTGCGGAGGTTACAGGTCATGCCGTGCGAATGGTCTATCTGTCTGCGGGCGCAACGGACCTCTATCTTGAGTCCGGTGAGGCGGCGCTGAAAAGCATACTGGATCGCCAGTGGGATAACCGTACCCAGAAGCGGATGTACATCAGCGGTGGTCTTGGCTCCCGCCACGAGGGTGAGGCATTCGGTAAGGATTACGAACTCCCGAATGCTCGGGCGTACACGGAGACCTGTGCCGCTATTGGAGGGGTAATGTGGGACTGGCGGATGCTTCTGGCAACGGGCGAGGCAAAATACGCCGATTCGATAGAACACACCCTCATCAACGCCGTTCTTCCCGGCCTTTCGTTGGACGGTCAGGCGTATTTTTACCCGAATCCTTTGGAAGCCGATGCGACTTACCGACGCGAGCCCTGGTTCGGCTGTGCCTGCTGCCCGCCGAACGTCGCGCGTCTGCTTGCCCAACTTCCCGGCTACTTCTACACCATTGCCGAGGATGCGATCACAATCCACCAGTATTCCACCGGTACCGCGCAGATAAGCCTCCCCGACGGCAGAACCGTCGCACTGCGGCAGGAGACTGATTATCCATGGGACGGTTCTATCGCAGTAACCACGGAGACGCCGGGTGAGTACACGCTTCGCCTGAGAATCCCCGCGTGGTGTGAGGACGGCGCGGCGTTGATGGTCAATGGAAATCCGATCTCCGATCCCCTTGCCCCAGGAACCTACGCAGAGATCCGCCGGGACTGGG
>JAZKEA010000152.1:0-1247 GCA_040387315.1 Armatimonadota bacterium
CCTCCTGTGTGAGCTTGTGAGCCGGGCGCAGTGACTGGCGAGAGCGCAGCGCGTCCACACGGCCCCCGGTCTTTGTCTCCGTACCAACGCTGAAGGTGACCGTTGTCGGTGTGGCGGCATCGTCCTCGGCGGCGCGAACGAAGTCAGCGACCAGGGCGTCCTTCTCGGCCGGCGTGATGCGGTTTGCCGTCAGTTCCTGAGTCGCGAACAGTTCAGCCTGGGCGGCGATGGCATCCTGGCGGAGCTGCTCTTTTTCGGCATCGACAGCGGGGTCAGCGGCAGGTACCACAGGCTCTGTGGTCGTCGCTTCGATGTCTTCGATTTTGACGCCGTTCTCGGTGAAGAAGGCTTTCAGTCGTTCCAGGAAGCCTGGTTTGGGGGCGGGGGTAGCCATGGGCTCGGAGTCCTTTGCTTGTGCGTCCAGAGCCATCAGGGCGGCATCGGAAACGCGGGGGTTAGTGCAGAGTGCGAAACCATCGGCGAACTTGCCCGCCCGGGTCCACTCCATCGAGATGCCTTTTTCAGCATCCGTGATCAGCGTGTCGAGCGACAGCGGTACTTTGACCTCGCCGCGCAGAACGGTGTCATTCTCTTCGGTCCAGGCCTTCTCGATGAACGCCGCCCGGCCCTTGAGGAAGTCGGTGTGCTGGACATTGCCGCTGATGGGCGTCCAGGAGGATGCCGCGGCTGCCAGCTCCTGGGCGGACATCGAGAAGTTCTTGTCGACGTACTCACCGGCCCGGAACAGCAGGCTGTTGGGATAGACGGCAAAGTCACCCTCGACACGGCGGCTGTCGCTGGACACGGCAAAGCGCGCGGTCGCGTCTCCAGTACTCGACGACTCGACCGAAAAGGCGGCAGTCTCGGTGGGAGTCACCGGTTCGTAGTCGGTCACCGCGATAACGGCCGTCGGCTCGCCAAAGGTGACCGCGTAGCCGTCGCCGACGCTGAACGTCGCCTGATTGAGCTTGCAGCTCTCCCAGTTCCGGTACCCGTCGGCGTCGACATCGTAGCGGTTGAAGACAACGGTTCCCTTGGCGCGGTTGATGTCGTTCAGGTAGGAGTACTTCCCGAACGCTTCGACGACAGCCGCCCCGATCAGCTCGCGCAGCTGAGAGTCCGACAGATCCTCGACCGCGAATTTAACAGTATTAGACATTAAGATTTCCCTGCAGTGGCTTCGGCTTGGGCAACCGTAGCCTTCTTGCGCGACACGCCCCAGCGGGCGCTCGTCGTCGTGTGGACGG
>JAZKEA010000152.1:1257-7393 GCA_040387315.1 Armatimonadota bacterium
TCTCCCCCGCCTTGTATTTCTTAAAAAGCGCGGGACCGAGGATCTCCTTTTTCTCCGCGTCGCTTAGAGCCTCGAACCGATCCGGCCCGAGCTCCACTTTGGGGCGCAGGTCCTTCTGGCCGGGGCTGGTGCGCAGGTCGCGCACACTGGGAACCGCTGAACATCGACAGGCGGGATGACTGCCGAAGGGCTCGTCATTTGCGTGCCAGGAACCGTGCATCGCCCAGCAGGCAGTGCAGGTGCGGCTGTCGCACGATGCTTTCCAGATCCAGCCGTCGATGATCCCCGCGTTGTTCGCGTAGCTGCCGATGGCGGCCGCTCTGTGGGCGCGGTTGACCTCGGTGCGGGCGATGAGCCGGGCGCGGGCCGCGGACACGTCGGAGACGGTCTGCAGCCGGGCCGCGATGCTCTTCGCGCTCTCGCCACTCCCGATGCCGCTGAACAGGATGTCGCGGACGTCATTCGCCCGGTCGGTGGAAACACTGGTAAACAGGTTCCGCAGTGGCGACCCGTCACCAGCCAGCCCGACGTAGGCTTCGAGCCGATCGACCGGGAGCTTGTTCCAGACCACGCCAACCGCTGCTGCCTGCTTCACTCCCCGCGCGCCGACGGACAGGTAGGTCCAGCTCTCGGCGGCTTTCGCGGCAGTCTCCACGGCGGCGCTCTGAGCGGCGGCAGTGGCCGTGGCGGCTGTCGGCGCGTAGGAGTCACGCTGCGCGGTGATCTGCTGGAGAAGGCTGCTGTAGCGCTCTTCCTGCAGGAGCCAGGAGACGCCTATCGTGTCGCCATTCTCCTGCGCGTCGCGGATCCGCTCCAGGAGGGAATCGAGTGCGGCCTGCACGGCCTTCTCGGTCGCGTCCCAGGCGCTCCGGGTCTCCTCGACGGCGCTCTGCTCATTCTCCCGCTGCGCCTTCCGGTACCGGGTCAGAGCCTTGTCGAGCGCGGACTCTACCCGAGCAGCCGTATCGAGCGCCCTGCTGTTAAAGAACGCAAGAAACGGGCTTTTTTTTTACCCGCGAATTTCGCCTTTTTCGGATCGTCCTCGTCGGTGTCGTCCTCTTCCGATTCCAGCGCCGCTTCGTCCGGGTCGCGAACCGTGAGACCGAGCTTGGCATCGATCTCCGGCAGCTGGGACGCGGCCAGGCGGTAGCCGAGCGTCGCATAACCCTTGGCTGTTTCGCCGAGGTCCGCTTCCTCAACCGAGGAGAGAGTGACATGTGGCAGGAACCGCAGATAATCCGGGCCGAAGTTCAGGAGCACGGCCTGCTTCAGGAGGTCGCGGCGGATCATCAGGGCGACGGCCGCTTCTCCCTCCTGGATCAGGATGTCCATTACATCCTTCGCGTTGCCACTCGCGGCGCGCGCCTGGTGCTCTCCCTCGTTCGTGGCGAGGGTCTGTGTCAGGATCGCCTTGGTGATCTCTTTATTACAGCGCTCCAGATTGGCGAAGAAGGGCTGACCGGCTCCGATGGCGACCAGGTTCTTGATGTCGGTGCCGTGAGCGCCGACGATAACGCCGCCGTTTTTCAGCGTCAGCATCTGATCGAGCAGCACCTTCTGCGGCGAGACCATCAGCGGGTTGCCGTCCGCGTCGGTGACATAGGTCCCGTCGGGATTCGTCAGCTGCTGGGCCTGGGCACCTTCGGCCGTGGTACCGACCATCATGGATCCGGCAAACTGGGCGATGTACTTTGCCAGCTCGATCTCGGTCTGCCGCTTCTGCCACCAGGGATTGTAAGCGGGACGCAGCGCGGACGTGCCGCGCGGGTCCGCATTCTGGGGCCGCATGGTCAGGACCGCGAACTTATTGCGGGGCAGGATGTTGGGCGTTACCTTGGGATCGACGATGATCCCCGGTCGCACGACCTGCTGCGTTTGGCCTGCGATGGCTCCGAGAAGCCCGATCAGGTTCCCGCGGCTGTCTGTCACAAACGCGAAGGTCTCGCGTCGCTTCACCTTGAGCCGGTCCGGCATAAGAAACGAGCCGTCACGGCGATACACGATCTCGGCGACCTTGTTCCCGAGTGCAAAGGCCCCGATCATATCCGAGATGACCGGACCGATGGGGGTGTCCAGCTCGTCGAGGACGCGCGCGCAGAAATCGAGTACTTGATTGGCCGTCTCATGGAGACGCTCCCCGGCGACATCCATCGCATCGATGGGCCTGGGGTGCGAGGGCAGCAGGTTGATGCCGTTTGCCAGCACGCTCAGCCGGTAGGCGTTCACCTCGCCCGCGACATGCGCATCGAGCAGCATCCGGTCATAGATGTCCGGGCCAAAGTCGTGGCTGATGTCGTCGATATAGGACGGCAGGCTCTTGGCAAAGGCCAGAGCGGATGAACCGTACCCGCCGGCGACATACTCCTCGGTGGGATCGACCTTGATCGTTCCGCCACGCTGCTGATCCGCAGGGCGGGCGATGGACGACCCTGCCGCCTGGTTTGCGGCAGCCGGGACGTTTGGCATCGGGGCGACGCCGCCGGGGAGTATCTCAGAGGTGAGAACGCTGGGAGCGCTCCCTTGTAGCGGGGTTGGTTCTGCCATGGGGTTTATCGAAAACGGTTATCGAGGGGTGTACTGGGCAATCGGGCTGCTGTTGGCCGCGTGGAGGCTCGCGCCGGGCACGTTGCCGTTATCGGTCTGGTCGAGCGCCTGCGTGGCGGTATCGACCTGGTCGTCATTGGTGCCGTTCGGGAAGACGGAGAACTCGGCTTTGAAGCCCTTCACCCATTCGTAGGTTTGGCCGGGCACCATCGATTTAAGGCCGGGGTGCGGCAGGTACACATTTTGGCTGCGGATCTGCGGCACGACGGCCCAGGCACGTTCCTCTTTGGTGCCGCGCGGCTCGACCATGATGATGCCGGAGATCTCCTTTTTCAGGTGATCCTGGATTGCCGGGCCGTTCGCCTTGTCCTCAAGGTAGATCGTGCGGGCGAGCGGCCAGCGCTTTCGCATCGCGCGGATCTGGTTGACGGTCTCATCGAAGCCCCACTTGTCCCGGACCTGGTCGAGCAGGTACCGGTCCGCCCCAATGATTCCCCAGACCTGTCCAACGACATAGCTGCTTCCGCCCTGCTTGAAGGTGGCGTCCCAGCTCTGCACCAGGCTCGCGAAATTCTTCGGGCGCGGCGTCGCGGCGACCTGGAGGATGTCTCCGTCGGCAAGCGCGACCTTGACGGTGCCGAGCTGCTTGCTTTGGGCCTCGTCATAGCACCAGTAGCGCCAGTACCGCTCCTTAAACATGCCGCCTTCGCTGGGCATAGGGCTGTGCTGATGCTGCGCGTTGAAGCCCTCATCGCCCAGCTCCTGCTCGGCCTCGGCAATAACGCCCGGCGTGAACAGCTGCGGAAAGAGCAGATCACCGTGTTCTTCCCGTGGATCCTCGAAGAAGAGTTCCCGGCGCCGGGAACCGTCCTCCTGGAGGGACATGATAAAGGTGCGCGATTTGCGCTCAGGCTCGTATTTAGATGGCAGGCAAAGGTGCTCGTAGCCGAAGCCCTTGGCGAGGATATGACCGGTCAGGTCCTCCTCGTGGAGCCGCTGCATGATGACGACCCGGACGCCGGTCCGCTTGTCGTTCAGGCGCGACGACATCGAGCGGTCCCACCAGTCGATGACCTTTTCGCGGGCCTTGACGCTGTGCCGGTCGAGCGCGTTCAGCGGGTCGTCACAAACGATCGCATCGCCGCGGTAGCCGGTGACTTTGCCGGTAACGGAGTGGGAGAGCCGGAAGCCCTGCTGGCTGTTCGCGAAATACGATTTAACGTTCTGGTCGGTCTTCAGCCGCCAGGTGGGCGTGAACGTTTCCTGGTACCACTGCGAATCGATGATGTCGCGGCAGCGGACGCTGTCACGGATCGAGAGATCGGCGGCATAGGAGGAGAACAGCGCGCGCCATTCGGGCTTCTCCAGCCACATCCACGCGGGCCACATGACCGCAACGAGGATACTCTTCGCATGGCCGGGCGGGATATTGATGACGAGCTTCTGGATCTCGCCGCGCTTCACGGCCTCCAGATGGTCGGCAATGGCGTCTACATGCCAGTTCCAGAGCACCTCAAGGCCGGGATCGACGACATGCCAGGCATCCCGGACGAACTGCCGGAACGGCGGGGCGACGTATTTGATCTTCGCCTGCTCGGGGTCAAGCCGCTGCGCCGACTGTTTCAGCAAGCTCCCCAAGGATTCGGGAGAACGCGGCGCGGCTTTCCTGGTCCTTGACATCGGTGTTTACACGAGCTTCCAGCTCTTCCAGCATCGCGGCGACCTTCTCGACGGGGACGTCGGTCTTCAGCGCACCGCGGCGCTTGGTTTCGCTGTCGACCATTTTGGCGCGCAGCATTGTCAGACTGATGACCTCGCCCCAGGCCGCATAGTCGGAGGCGCCTTCCCGGCAAAGCTCCATGATCGTCTGGACTGCTTCGTTGCAGTCCTTCAGGAGGTCGCGACGCTTGATGAAGTCCTCTTCACGCTCTGCCTTCTGCTGCAGCTTGTGCAGCTCGCGGACAGCAGCAAGGAGCGCGTTCCAGGTCTCGCCACATTCACCGGTATCGACACGACCGAGGAGGTCCTCGATACGGGTATCGAGGGTGGCGATGTCGGTACGCAGGTTCAGGAGGTCGGGGTCGGAGAGCGAGGCTTCCAGACCTTCCCAGAGGCGCTGGGGGAGATACTCCTTGCGGCGAACGTGGCGACCGTGTTTCCAGTGCGGGCTCGCGATTCCGGATGGGGTCGCTCCGCCATGCTTGTAGCATCTGCCATTTGCCATGGCGGGGTTAGGACAAGGTCCTTTATCCGTATCGGCGCCGCAGAAGTTTGTCACACCGGGTAGGGGCATCGTTTTTGCTTACATGGGGTTGCCCTGCTTACATGGGTTTCCCCACACGGCAGAGCCGTGGGCGTTTCCGCTGTTGTCTTGAATTGACAACGCGTCAACGCCTCTACAAACAGGTGCTGAAGATGAACATCGTGCCGAGGAAACCAACGACTGCCGCCCCGATCAGCAGGAGCCACTCCGCCGCAGTGAATTCGTAGGGCGGGATCGGGGAGGGTAGTTTCATGGCTACGCGGCCGCAGTCTCCTGGATCGGCTTGAGGATGCCACGCGCGGCTAGCTTCTGCTGGGCAATGAGCCAACCGAAGATCTTCGCCGGGCGCTTCATCCCGGACTGGGCGCGGAGGTAGTTCAGCTGGAACCGCGTGAAACCCGTGCCGACTCGGGTGCGCGACCAGGCGGCGCCGAGCAGCTGGATCCGCTGTCCTTTGCCTTTACCCGTCGGTACCAGACACAGCTGAGCGACCAGGCCCTTGGGGATGGCGGCGCAGGAGCGGCGCTTGTCACCGAGCTTCGCGCGGCGCTTGCTGCCCATCGCGGCAAACGGAGGGTCTTTGTGCCAGAACGAATTGCGCGGCGTGATCAGACCGACGTGCTGTCCGGTGTTTCGGGTTCGGGTCATGCGTGAGGCGTCCTTTCGGAGACAGGAGAAGGGGAGCAGCAAACAGAGGGTGATTCCCTGGGGAATTAAAGAGGGGCTAGACCAGCTCCACGCGGGCGGCCAGGTCGGCGCTCAGCAGCGCGGCGCGGGCTTTGTCGTATTGCGCGGTGATCTTTTTGAGCTCACGCTCGCCGATCTCGCCGCAGTCAAAGTCAGATTCGGCCAGGACCATGTTTTCAGCAGCACGGCGAAAATCGCGCAGGCACTGGAAGATGTCGACCAGCTGCGGGATATGCGCGGCCTGGCGGGGGATGTCTGAGGAGCGTGGATCATTGGTGAACCGCTCTCCGCTTCTTGGATGGTTTGCGACGGGCACTGTGGGTGTTTCCAGCAGCCCCTCGGGCTGCGTCAATCAGGTCGGTGAGCAGGCACTGCTCAGGAATTGCTTTGCGCCCGTCTTCATGCTTGCGCGGGTTCGGTCGCCTGGGGACGAAAAGGGTTTCGATGTCGCCCTTCTGATATGTCTTGAAGAGTTCGTGTCCGAGAGTCCGGGGTGTCTCCTCAGAAACGATCTCGTAACCGGCGTACACGGTTCCGGTCTGCGAGGCGACAAAAGCTGCGATGGTATCGTCTGTGTCCGGTCTCCCCCCCGTGAACGCTCCATCCTCCTGATCCTGGTGCTCCTGCCGGCGCCGCTCTTTG
>JAZKEA010000153.1:0-9908 GCA_040387315.1 Armatimonadota bacterium
CGACGAGAGCCACCCCAACAACCAAAAGACCGCTCTTCTTCATCGTGGATTTCATTTCATTGCATCTTTCTCGGAAAACAGTGAGCGTCAGCACAAAGATAGCCGGTACTACCCTACTATCCTTCCTGCTTTTGCTTTAGCTCTATAACGTAATTGCGGTAGGGTTTCTCCCCCGTGTTGACCAATCGGTTGTGAACGGTGCCGCCGTGCGCTTCCAGAAAAACAACCTGATTGTCTTCATAGCGGACTTCCTGATCGTTTGCCGGGTCGTCCGGATCGACATGCCGCAGCGAACCGCCGGAGGCGACAATAAACAGAAAATCGTGCCGGTGAATATGCTTTTCCAGCGACTCGCCGGGGGCAAGGGACAGATCCCAGACCCGCACCCGATCATTCTCGAACAACAGTTGAGTCCCTACCTGCTCCGTCGGTTCACTGCTCATACAATCGACCTTTCCGAAAAGTTCACTCTGTTGGATGGAAGATAGCGTTACTCGTGGCGGGGACGGTTGCCCTAGAGTTCCGGCACCAGGACCTTGAGGGCTCGCGGCTGCAGCGTCAGCGTCGTTGGGGTCGTCCCCACTACCTGATCATCACAATGGATATTCTGGGAGCGGCGTGTCTCGATGCGCACTTCCCGAGCCTGAAGCGTTCGTACCTTCGGCAGATTCTGGTGGGTTTGAGAGCGCATGGCACGGAAATACGGCATCAGCTCCCCTACCGCGAGGTCGCCCACCGTGACGACATCCAGTACCTCATCGGTGAGCTTCGCGCCGGGGGCGACCGCGACCCCGTAGCTCATGCGATACGTATTGGCAACTGCGCAAAGAACCATGGGCTGCTCCGGCTCGGCCTTTCCGTCGAGAACAAGCCGTACCCGGTGCGCTTTCAGGGAAAGTACCAGACGGGTCAGTACCGCCATGCCTCGAAGCATATTCTTTCCGCCGCCTGCCCCATACAATGCCAGGGCATCGGCGAACAGCCCAACCCCCGCCGCCTCGGTAAAGTAGTGCCGGATACTCGGCTCTGCCTGATTGGGTTTCCCGATACTTTCGACTTTGCCCAGGCTGACCTCGCGTACCACTCCTTCCTTCAGCACACGCAGGGCGGCGGGCAGATCCATGGGCAGGCGCAGCGCCGTGGCAAAGTTGTTGAACGTCCCCTGCGGCAGGATACCAAGCGCGGTGTCCATATGCGCCAGCTCCTGAACCGCGAGAGCGACGGTACCATCCCCGCCCGCGATACCGATACGGTCCGCTCCCGCTTCCACCAGCCTGCGAACAAAGGGACGCATCGCGTCTGCCGAGGGCATTATGTGCACCTCAGCCTGAAGGTCTATCTGCTCCGCCATCTGCAGGATCTGATCCGCGCCGGCTCGGGGATGCAGCTTCCCCGCCTTGTTATTGAGCAGAATCTGGCAGGGGGCACCTTGGCTCAAAATTAACCCCATTCGGTACGCGGCGGTGCATTCCGCCGCACCACAATAGAGGCCAGCGGGTGCGCCTGCCACTGGGGACGTGACTCCGGAAGGTACGGCGCGTGGAAGACCGGCATCGGTTCTTCCCGACGGTAGGTGCGGTCTGTCAAACGGCGAACGCCGACGGGAGATACCGTGATCGTTTCCCTCGTGACACGGATGCGCAGATAATGGTAAAGGAGCCCTGTCTCCCCGTCGGCGGCGCCGGGTCCATACCCGCTCATAGCACACTCCTCAGCCCCGGCATAACGCAGGGCATCGTAGTAACGACGCAGCCGGGGCAGACGGCGCGGCTCGAAGAGCGAGGGCCTCAGAGATATTTGTCCCCCGCCGCCCGTGACAAAAAGACCGGTGTTCGGCAGAGCCGAGGAGCGTATCCACTCGAAAGCATGCGAGTGCCCCGCGAGTACCACATGCACATCGTGACGCTGCAGAATAGGCAGAAGGTTCGTCCGCACTCCCTGCACATCCGGCCGCTCACAGCGGTTGCTGATGGTGGTGTACAGAGGGTGGTGCAGATACACGATGCGCCAGGCATCGGGGCGTTCTTTACTCGAAGCGGTGAGTGCCGCATCCAGCCATTCGAGCTGCGCCCGGTCATAATCGTCCGGTCGGTAGCGCTGCCGACGCTGCTCCTGCGCGAGGTCGCGCTGCACATCGAGCGCCTCTTCTGTCAGACTGTGGATGCGGGCGTCGATATCCGTGTCGAGACCGGTAGCCTTCGCCCACTCTGTCTGGGACCGCTCCACCGCGTCGCGCTGGCTGATCAGCGCATCCCGCCTGGGATCACCCTTCTCCAGATCCGCGAGAACATACTCCACCGACCCCAGCGCCGCACAGGTGTCGTCGCTGGCCTCATCAAGATGCTGCAGCGTCGTCTCCGCGTCTTCCGGCGACGATACCTGCCGCAGGTCTGCCGCTCCGTCCGTCCAGGTTCGCGCTACCACCTGCATCTGATCGGCGATGCGCCGCACTCCCGCCTCCGTCAGCGCTGTACGCAAGGCAACAAGGTACTGCACCACCTCATCGGCTTTCTGCTCCAGCTCCTTGCGACGGGCGGCGTCCATGCCTATCTGTCGCCGAAGGGCCGCCTGCTGCTCACCGCGCATCCGCTGTTCGCGTCGCAGCGCGATATCGATAGCGGCAGCTCGCTTCTCAAGCGCGGTGATACGGTCTGTGGCATTCCGGCGCACCTCTGCCGGGTCTACGGTCTCCGGTGCGGGGGCGTCGAGGGTATTGGAGTCCAGTGCAAAAAAATCGACATTACCGACGCTGTACTGATAGTAGCGGTTGGGTATTCGGGTCTTTTCGCCGGGCAGGTATTGTAAAGGCGCAGATTCCGCTTGTGCCGTACTGTCCTGTTTATCCCCTGAGAGATCGACGAACGCTTCCATGTACGCCCGTCCCATGTCCGACCCGCCCTCAGGAAGACCAAAAGCAAAGAATCGGTGCGCCAGTATACGCAGCCCTCGTCCCAGCAGCGGAACGTGGGACAGCCATTTCGCCCAGGAGCCCAGGTCGTAGTAGTCATGGTTGCCGGGAACCGGGAGGAAAGGAATGCGAAAGACCAGATTATCGACGGTACTGCCTTCCGTCAGAAAGCGCGAATAGGGGCGGCGGAAGTTACGGTCGTAGAGACGTCTCTCTCCTGTCATGTAGATGACATCGCCCGTATGAACCACCATTCGAGATGCCCCGCCCCCGATGGGAGCCGCGGCATCCTGCGCCATTTCGCGTCCGACAGCATCCTGCGGGGAGTCTTCCGGCCCTGCGGCCTCCGCGTCGCCCGTATCACCGACTGCCAGGAACTCCCACTCCTCTGCTTCGCCCGCGGAGGGAAGCTCCAGTCGGTAAGAAAGAGGCGGGGCGTCGTTCGCGCGGTTGTTCGCGCCGACGGTCCATCGGGTGATAATATCCCGGTCGTTTGGGGATTTCAGCCAGTTGGAAACACTAAAAAGGCGCATAGCCCTCCTGAGGTTGAGTCACATTGTTAAAATTGAAGGTCAGTTCGCCCACTACTTACCAGCCTGCCACACTTTTTACCCAGCAAAGAGGCTCTCGGAAACAGTTTTACCTTATAACGAGGCTTATGCGTCGCACTGTATAATAGCAGGCAGCATTGCCCGCGGATCTTCACCCTACTATGATTCTTACGCTGCTTCGGGAGCGCACACGCCCGCTCCATGATCGAGTCGCAGGCCGGCTCGATGTTCTCTCCCACACACGCTCTTTGGACCGCTATCAGTATCTGTTACAGCGCCTGTATGGCCTATATGTACCGATGGAGCAGGTGCTGGTGCCCATGACGGCAGGCAGCCGAATTCCCGGCATCGATTATCGAGAACGCCGCAAAGCGCCCCACATCGCGCATGACCTGCGGGCGATTGCAAAGCAGGTTCGCCTTGAGGAGCTGCCTCTCTGCAGCAGCCTGCCCCCGCTCAACACTCCGGAGCAGATCGTGGGCTGCTTATACGTGCTGGAGAGCGCTACCCTGGAAGGTCAGGTCATCTCCCGGCAGCTGCGGGAATCGCTGGGCATCGCTGCCGAGGACGGAGCGGCCTTTTACAGCGGTTACGGAAGTGAGACCGGGCGTCAATGGAAAGCGTTCGGAGCCGCAGCCACCGTCTTTGCCGCCACATGCCCTTCCTACGAGCCGATTCTGGCATCGGCCTGTGCCACCTTGGAATGTTTCGAGCAATGGTTTCTGCCTCTGCAGCAAACTATCTACCGATAACGTCGCGGCGCATTCTATCTTAAAACCAGGATAACAGGAGCTAATAACGATGACGTTCTCCCAGAAAACCAGCGGTTCCGTACCGCCACGCCGTATGACAAAAGTCTCGATCGCGGGTGATGCGTTTCTAATTAACGGCACGCCAACGTATCCGGGCCGTGTCTGGCAGGGCCACAAGATCGAGGGCCTGCTGCTCAACTCCCGGATGGTGCAGGGTATCTTCGACGACAGCAATCCCGGCACTGCGGCACGCTGGGTTTATCCGGACACCGGTACATGGAGCGCGGAGCGCAACACCCATGAGTTTATTGAAGCCATGCCAGAGTGGCGTCGTCGCGGTCTGCTGTCGTTTACCCTCAACCTTCAAGGGGGCTCCCCGTACGGCTATTCCAAAGCGCAGCCCTGGCACAACTCCGCTTTTACCGAGGACGGGTCGCTGCGGGAGGGGTACACGTCGCGCCTTGCTCAGATTCTAAAGCGCGCGGATGAACTCGGTATGATCGTCATCCTTGGCTACTTCTATTTTGGACAGGATGGCCGATTAAGCGACGAAGCAGCGGTTGTCCGAGCAGCGGATAACACGACGCGCTGGCTGCTTGAGGGCGGATGGCAGAACGTACTGGTCGAGGTGAACAACGAGTGCGACCAGCACTACCATCACGCGGTTCTGCAGCCGGACCGAATTCATGAGCTGATTGAGCGTGTCAAGTCAATGAAGACGAACGGTACTGGGCTGCTTGTCAGCACCTCCTACGGCGGCGGTGCCATCCCGAGCCCCGCCGTGGTACGCGCATCGGATTATATTTTGCTGCATGGCAACGGGGTTTCCGATCCCAGGCGCATTGGCGAGATGGTCCGTGAAACGCGGGCAGTTCCTGGCTATACCATCAAACCGATTTTGTTCAACGAGGACGATCATTTCGATTTTGAAGAGCCGGAGAATAACTTTGTCGCAGCGATCCGCGAATATGCCTCGTGGGGTTACTTCGATTTCAGGAAGGAGAACGAGGCGTACGATGACGGCTACCAGAGTGTGCCGGTGAACTGGCGCATCAGCAGCGCTCGGAAGCGCGGTTTCTTCGGTTTACTGGCGGAGATCACCGGCAGTCCGACAAAGTCCAAATAAGGCAGTTGTCCTTGACGTCATTCGTCCTGCTCCAGTCGCTGTTAATCACAATAGTTGCGAGCAGGGCAGGCGGCAGCGTGAAATACGGTGCTGATTATTGTGCTCGTTTGCCGGAGTCTGGCACCGGGTAAAAATCAATGCCGTTGCCCTGAAGCCAGCTGATAACAACGTACAGGCGCGGCAGAGGAAAAAATAATCATGAACCACCTTCGACGCCTTTGGCGTGTTATTTATCTGCTTCGCCGCGCAGGCGGTGTCAAGGGAATGAAAAATATTGCCCAGGAGGGACCTCGCTACTTTCAGCTTGCCCGCCGCCTCGTGATGGACAACCGCGTTCCAAATTCGGCGAAAGCAGTCCTTTTGGGTGCCGGGGCGTTCGCCGTCAGCCCGTTCAACCTGCCGGGGTTTATCCCCTTTGTTGGATTGATCGATGATATCGCGGTTGCCGTCTTCGCCTGGAACTACTTTATCAAGCGCGTTCCCGCGGATGTACTGGCAACCCACCGAGCCGCAGTCGGCTTCAAGGATGGCCCGGACCTCCTGGTGTAAGAAGCACCTTTATAACAAACAGCCTCTGGAAGGAATGCCTTTCAGGGGCTTTTTTGCTACTTGATACCGGTGGTGCTTATGCCCTGGATAAATGTCCGCTGAGCGAAGAAGAACAGGACGATTATCGGAACTGTCATGACGGTCGCAGCCGCCATCAGCAGCGACCATTCAGCGCCATGCTGACTGACGAAGCGCTGCAGACCCATCGAGAGCGTATACGTGCGCTCATCGTTCAGATAGAGCAACGGACCGAGAAAATCGTTCCAGTGGCTGATAAAGCTAAACAGACCAACGGTTGCAAGCGCCGGTCGCGAAAGCGGGAGCACGATCCGCGAAAAAATGGCCCACTCGGAGCAGCCATCGATGCGGGCCGCATCCGAGAGTTCGGCGGGGATCGTCAGAAAGAACTGCCGCAGCAGAAAAATGTTAAAGGCGGACCCGAAGAACGACGGCACAACGAGGGGCAGCGGCGTTCCGATCCAGTGGAGCCAGCGGAAGATGGTAAAGGTGGGGATCATGGTAACCTGACCGGGCAGGATCATGGTCGCGAGAAGGGAGTAGAAGATCAGATTTCTTCCCTTCCACCGAACTTTTGCCAGGGAGTAAGCCACCAATGCGCAGGAGAGAATGGTTCCGAAGACATTCAGAAAGCAGATCGTCAGCGTGTTCAGCGTATAGCGCGCAAACGGGATGTACTTGAGCGCTTTGGGAAAATTCTCCCAGACAGCGGGGCGTGGTATCCAGACAGGCGGAATCCGAAAAAGCTGATCATCGGTCTTCAGCGCGGTAGAGGCGAGCCAGTAGAAGGGCAGCGCGAACAGAAGCCCGATCCCGATGAGCGTGGCATGGGAAAAAAAGGTACGCACTCTTTCGTTTTTGGAAGCCATCGCCATATGCGTCTTGTTACCGGTCCTCACCTGAGTAGTAGACCCAGCGCGCCGATGTCCGAAAAACCAGAAGCGCGGCGGCAAGGGTGATGACAAACAGTATCCAGGCCATCGCGGAGGCGTATCCCATTTTGAAGTCCAGGAATGCCTTGTTGAACAGATGCAGGGCATAGAAGGTCGTGCTGTCCTGCGGTCCCCCACCGGTCATTACATAGGCCTGGGTGAAATACTGAAATGTCCCGATCAGTCCCATGATCAGGTTGAACAGAATCACCGGGGTCAGCATCGGCAGGGTAATACGGAAAAACCGGGTGAGGGTTTTCGCCCCGTCGAGGGCGGCGGCCTCATACAGCGATTCGGGAATGTCCTGCAGGGCGGCCAGATAGATGACCATACCACCGCCCGCGCCCCATAGTCCCATCAGAACCAGAGCGGGCTTGGACCAGGCCGGGTCGGTCAGCCAGGCAGGGCCGGAGATACCAATCCTGGCGAGCGCCAGATTAATAAGACCCATCTCCGGGTTCAGCAGCCAGAGCCAGAGGATTGATGTCGCGACAACCGGCGTAATCGACGGCAGGTAAAACAGGGTGCGGTAGAACGCGATTCCCTTGAGCTTCTGGTTCAGCAGGACGGCGATCACCAGTGAGGCGGCGAGACCGACCGGCAGGCAGAAGACGATCATAAACAGCGTGTTACCAAGCGATTTCCAGAACAGGTCATCCTCGAAGAACAGCTTGCGATAGTTCTCCAGACCGATAAAGTGGGGCGGACGAATGGCATCATAGCTGCACAGGCTGTAGTAGAACGAGGCCAGAACCGGATAGGCAAAGAAGACGGCGAACCCAATCAGCCACGGCAGAGCGAACAGCAGACCCGTCCGTGTCTCCCGCGCCTCGCGCAGCTTTTCACGACGTCCCGCTTCGCTGTGTTCGCTGCGTGTGCTCATCGTTTCAGATCCTCACGGGCTTCCCGGAGCTCTTTCGCTATCGCCTGCTGTAAACCATCGAGCGAGGCTTTCGGGTCCGCACCTCCCAGCATCACCTTCTCCTCGACGCGGTCTATCTCTCGGGTATAGGTCGTCCAGATAGGGATGGGGGGCGGTCCGAAGGCGTTCTGTCCCTGGGAGATGCGTACACCAAACTTATACAAGGGGTCGTCCTGGAAGACCGGGTCCCTGCCGACGGAAATCAGCGGGGGAAGGTTATGGGCATTGAGGCAGAACTTCTTCACTGGCGCGGGCGACGTCATCCAGTTCAGGAACTCCCAGGCAGCCTCCTTGTTCCGGCAGGCAGCCGGAATCACAAAAACGCTGCCGCCGACTGCGGTCACATCGGGCCTTCCTCCCGGTGGGGTCGGCAAGGAGAACCAACCCCAGTCGAGTTTCGGGGCGTAGCGGCGAACATACTGCTGCGCCCATTCCCCCGTCTGCCAGAACGCGATCTTGCCGACAAAGAACGGCCCGCTCGGTGATTTGGTGCTGCCGAAGGTGGTTTCGAATGCCTGCATTTTCCGCAGGTCGTAGCGCTTGCTGTAGGTCTGCAGCCACTGAAGGGCGGCCAGGTTGCCCGGATGGTTCGCGGTAATCTCACCGGATGCAGGATCGACCCATTGCCCACCGAAAACGTAGGCCCAGAGTGACAGTCCGGACGGGCGAAAGCCGTAACGGGCGTAGCCGCCGCGTGTATCGCGCCGGGTACAGCGCCAGGCGGCCTCATCCAGTTCGGCGATGGTTTTTGGGGGATTTTCCGGGTCCAAGCCCACTTCCCGGAAGATAGCTTTGTTGTAGGCGATCAGGGTGGTGTTGGTCGTGACGGCGAGACCGTAGACCTTCCCGTCTACCGTCAGCATCCGCGCGACACCGGGGTTAAACTCCGTCAGGCTGCGTCCGGACCGCACCAGATAATCATCCAGCGGGGTGAGGACGCCGCGCAGGGCCGGACCGAACTTTCCGAGACCCACGCCTTCCAATACCGTGGACATCAGGTCCGGTGTCGCACCGCCCGCGAAGGCGATACGCACCTTCTGGTAGCCGGACTGCCCGAACTGTGTCAGCACACTGGCACGGACACGGCTGCTCTGCTGATTAAATTCGGCGGCGAGAGATTCCTGAAGGGCGAGCTCCGGCCCGCTCCAGCCGGTCCAGTAGACGATATCAGTCCGGACGTCCCGAGCAGGAGCATCAGATCGGCAGCCCGCAAGCAGTACGGCAGACGGACCGAGACGCAGCAGTTCACGACGAGAAAGAGAAATCTGCAGCCTCCCCTCTCAGCGCCGCGGAGAAATCGGAAACATCGAAGATGAAGCCGAAAGCAAGGGCGGTCCGCCAGAGCGCCTCCTGCTTGTTCCGCTCCTCGCGAGCGGTTTCGCGGCATTCGACGGCAGTGGTCGCCTCTCGGATAGTGGAGCAGAGAAAGCCCCGCCGGCTCATATCAAGCATGCCGCCCGGAGACATCAGCAGGCACCAGTTCAGCGCGAAGCCAATATAGACCAGATGATTCACCCCAAGATCGGTGCAGAGGGCCATCAGCTGATCTGCGTTCTCGGCGATTCCCTCTTCCCCCTGTGGAAGCGCCTCCGTGTCGAAATCCAGTTTGGCGAACCCACTCGCGACATCAGCCGCGTTGTGACTGCCCACAAAAACGGATTCGGATCGAAGTTTATGCAGCGCCTTCAGGTGTGCATCGGGCTCCACACGAGTCGGTACCGGCGGAGGTTTACCCGCCAGCGCGACTGCCCGCTGATAGCCCGGCAGATTACGGTAGTAATCTCCCCCGCCGACCACATGAAGAATAGGAAAGTCAGCATTTCGGGCGGCGGACAACAGTGGCGGAAACACCTCACGGCAGATCTGCTGCGCGCGGGGAATGTACTCGACGGCCCGATACCAGCCGGGATACTGTTCCGCGGTTCCTGTTTCCCAGGCGTGCATGACGACAAGCGCTGCCTGTCCTATCTCAATTTCGGTTCGCTTCCAGCCGCCGTAAGCCTCTCCGGGCACATCGCGGGAAATATCCGCATCGAACTGCTGATAATAGCCTGCCATCAGTCTCATACTGAAATTCAGTATAACACTCGGCGGGGCTTCCTTTGCCTACTTCGCGGCAGGCGACAAGGGCTTCGTCCTGGGCGCGGGCC
>JAZKEA010000153.1:9918-25685 GCA_040387315.1 Armatimonadota bacterium
CCTCTACACGCCGTCTCTTACGGCTCAAGAGTTACCTCGAAGCGCTTGATCCCGCTCCGACCCAGCGATGCTCGCCCGTTGTTTTCTGACTCAAACTCCACGTCCAGAGAGGGCGCGAAGACCGGGTCCTCGCCACCATCGCTGAAGGTCTTTTTGGCGCGTAGCGGCAGTGCATCGTCCCCGTCATACAGTTTCGCGGTCAGCTTGTACTGTGCCAGAGGAATACCGCCAATCATGGTTTCGCTCGACAGACCATCGGCGGGGGCTTTCCAGCGGAAGACCAGAGTTTTGGCGGGGCTGCCGTCAGCAAGCGGCCCCTTTGGCTTGAGGGTGACCTCGATGATGCTTTTTTCGATTGTCTTCCAGGTCAGAATGCGCATCGGGGCGCCATAGCTCTGGCCCGTACCGCCGGTTTCGTTCGCGGCCCCACTGGTACGCAGAACGAAATTCTCGACGTGCCCCCGCTTCGAATCGAACTCATCCCGCTCCCCATCGACCGGATGCAGCGGCAGAAGCATTTCGGTACCCTCATAGGTGACCTTGCAGTCGGCATTCACGATCTGGCAGATACCGATTGGCAGCGGCATCTCGTAGATACCCTGGGCATTGGTCTTTCCCTCAACCGAGGTACGAAAGCCACCCGCGGCGCTTGCCCAGGCCACCAGACGCGCCCCCGCGATAGGCTTTCCGTTGCCGTCTTTCACCAATCCGCGCACCGTTCTTGGCTTCGGCGCCATCTTCGCAAACGTCGGCATCGGCGCGGCGGGAATCCCCTTTCCGGCGTTCTTGAAATCCTTCACCAGCCAGACATTTGGGTCGCTGATCGTGGGTGCTTTGGAAACCTTGGGGGCTCCTGCGAAACCTACCTCGCCCACCGCCAGCACAAGACGCTTGGTGGACTGCTGATCCAGCCAAACCCCAACAATAGTCTGTTTCTTTTCGACATTGTTCGCGTGGAAAAAGAGGGGGCGAGCATCTCCGGAAGAGTGATTCAGCCCCGCGGTCCCGTACTTATCCTCATCGAAGACGTTTGGCGTATTCTGGTAGGAGTCATCTACCTGTGTGACTGTGTATCCGGCTTCCGTCAGCGCGCTCTCGAACTGCGTGTACAGGAAACGCGCACGCCCCTCTTTGTAGTTGCTGCCGGTCCAGAAATACACCTCGGCGTCGCTCGGCCTATTGGGTTCAGGAAGCTTAAATTCTCTGGCCCCGCCCACCATCAGGCGACCCATCCCGGCGGTCAGCGACCCTTTGGGGAGGCGAGACGCCCCTTTAGGAGCCGCGACACCCGTGACTGTTGACAGTGTGGAAATGGAAGCATTGCTCGACTGTGCCCGCGCGATTGGGGATACGGAAAGCGCCGCAACGGTACCGGTGAGCGCCAACAGGGCAACGCCAGTAGCGCAAACATCAAGAATCAGGTAACGGTTTAATCTACTCATCTTTCCACCTCGCGGCTCAAACCGAGCCTTGTAATGTCTCCAGCTTACAAAGTCTTCGTGTACGAATCGTCAACACCAGCGTGAACAAAAAAATTATAAAAACCTTTCGGCACCGACAACCCGTGCGGTCAATGCCGAAAGGTTAAGCGCCCCTAAGGCTGTGCTGAATCAAAGTCGGCGATCGACTGCGTCGCGCCGTCCGGGAATCGGATTGTGCCCTTTCCGTCGTCGTCCCAGTCGGCACGCAGCGTGCCGCCGGTTACCTGCAACTGCAGATTTCCGGAGTTATCGTCATCGACGAAGACGGTTCCCGTCGGAACACCCGCGCCGGTACCAACCTTCAGATTGCCGTTGAAGGTATCGTCGGCATGCGCGACAAAGTTGGTGAAGTAGATCGGCTTGTCGCCGGTCCGATGGTTTAGTGGCCCCGGTGTCAGGATCGCCATTCCTACGGCGGTGTCATCCAGTGCACGGTAGGCTAGATCCAGCTCGATGGTGTCACCGGACGTGTAATCCGTGACGATTCCCTCCAGGGTTCCATTTGTCGCCGAGGTCAGGCGGAGGTTAATGTCCCCTTTTTCCGGACGGTTACCCTTCGTAACATCGAATTTCAGCGTTATATTCAAGGGGAATTCCCCGAGTTCACCCTCAAAATTGCCATTGAAGTACCCAGCAGGACGCGAGGCGGCAGCATCCTCGAAATAGTCGAAGCGGAGGTCCGGGTTTTCCCCAAGCGTCGTGCGGTAGAACAGGTTGTATTCGGTGTCCAACTCCAGCGGGTCGTTGGTTACCTCTGCCTGATCCGCAGCCTTGCTGACATGATCGACACTGCCCGCCGTCCCCCGCAGCGAGTGAACAATGGCAAACGCCAGGTCTCTTTGAGTGGCATTCGGGTTAACGTTACTTGATCCGCTGCCGCCTCCGCAGCCGGTCGTGAGGAGTACAGCCCCCGCGGTTAGGCCTGCGAAGATTGCTGCGCTCTTGCTATAACGGCGGCGCTGAGTAAACCGCGTACGTGAATAGATGGATAAAAACACTTCTTGTATCTGTCTTTCTGCCGCCTTTATCGGGAAACGAAAAGGCGGCACAGGTAATTGAGTCGTGATCAGCGCGCGGCTTTTAAGATCGAGGCAGGCTGCTCCAAGAGTCGGGTGACGACATCGAGCTTTGCGCTCTGGGCACGCCCGAGCGCGGTCAGACCGCTCTTGTCCGCAATCGTCGTGTCCGCTCCTTTGGCAAGAAGCGCCTGAACAATTCCCTCGCCCCCGTCACGTCCCGGAATCTGCATTGCCGCCGCCCGGAGTCCGTCCGTGGCTCTGGCAAGAACTGGAGCAAGCGCCGGGTCAGTGACCATGGCCTCAAGAGCCACTGTGTCCCCGGACTGTGCGGTCGCAAGGAATGTACTCCAGGCGGCGCGCTCCCCAGGTGTCGCATCGTCGCCCAGGTTACTCATCGCCTTGATCAAGTCCGGCTGTCTGCTGCCAGCCGACGACAGAAGGGTTCCCCAGGACGATGCCATTGCCGCCGAGTTTGCCCCGTTCTGCAGAAGACCGTCGACTGCTCCCAGGACCGGAGCCGCGCCATTCTTGTTCGCACCGTTCATCAGGGCGGACCCCAGCACACCGGACCAGGCGTTCGCGTTTCCCAGCCCGAACGATGCGCCCGGCGTCATCAGGCTGGAGAGCCCTTGGCCCATCATCCCCTGCGCTAGATTTTGCAGCAGGGCTCCTCCGGGCAGGAAGTTGGCGAGCGGCCCCGCTGAGGCAACCACGCTGAGGGCCTTCCCGCCGATCCCCTTCGCCTTGTCCATGAACCCGCCGAATCCACTCTTCTTTTTCTGTGGCTCAGGATTGCTTCCCGCCAGCACATAATGAAGCGCGGTGCGGCCCTCGTTGTCGATCTGGTTTACGGGAGCGCCTTTCTCCAGAAGTGTCTGCACGAGATCGGTGCGACCCAGACTTGCCGCCAGCATGAGCGCGGTCTTGCCGTTCTTGTCAGTGCCGTTGATATCGACGCCTGCACCGAGAGCGGCGGCCAGTTTCTCGGCACTTCCTTCCGCAACGGCACGCAGGACAGCGGAATCCCCCTCGCCATCGCGGACAGCCACAAGGAAGGGGGCAGCGGCATGTACCGGGAGGGCAGGCAGAAGAGCAGTCGTTGCGGCAGTTAAAACAAGCGCGGCGACAGCGGCATGACGAGCGGAACGAGCAGTATTCGAAACCATAAATGATTCTCCAAAACGTTGATGAGCCCATGCTACAAAGCGAACGTGTGCGGAACGTGAACAAAAGCGTGAACACTGCCGCAGAAAAAAGAATTTCGCAGTTACTTGATTTGTTCGGAAAGGGAAGAGGTGATACCGAAGCGCTCCATCGCGGCGTTCACCTGGGCAAGGAGTTCGGGAGGGGGCATCTCCGCGCCGTGTGTCTGGTTCGCGGGACTGCCGAAAATAGTCTCCAGTTCCTGGAAAAAGTTCTCGAAGCCCCCCGGACTGACCGTGACCAGCATCCGGCCCGTCGTCCCCCCCGCACTCTGCCAGGCATGCACCTTTCCTCGTTTGGCAAAGGTGGACTGGCCTGCGGTAAGGATCTCGAACTTACCTTCCTCCATTACGGCAAATGCCCCCTCGATCACGAAAAATGTCTCGTCCTCGTTCTGATGACTATGGGGCGGAGTCCCAGCACCCGGCGCGGCGGCGACCTCGAACAGGGAGAAAGCACCGCCGGTCATTGCGGCATCGGCGATACAGCGGGCGGAATGATCTCCCAGATTAAACGTGTACCCTATGAATGTGGTTTTAGGCGAGTGTGCAGAGGTGACAGTGATCATGACAGCGGTTCCTTTTGTGAAGCCTGCGCTTCGGTGTTATTTCAGTGCCATGATAAAAAGCCAGCGTGTGCACTGCGTAAACAAAATCGTGAACTGCGCCACAAATAAAAAAATCCCCCGCCGCTAACCTCTCGGTTAGCGGCGGGGGATTTTGTTTGTGGCTGCTTGCCTACAGATCGGCCTGGGGCCAAATACGATCCCACGCTTCCATCCAGTCGGCGCCTCGGGACTGTACCTTGAGCGGTTCCACAACCTCGACACCCTCGCGGCCACGGAACTGCCCTACCTTATCGACGCTTTCGACCTCCACTGTGATCGTCGTCGGGCGGGCGGGTACATAGACACGCCCTTTCTGCACGTGGGACAGCGCCTCGCGAGCGCCGTCTTCGATCATTCTCCGCGCACGGACTGGTGGAATCTGCCGGGCCGAGTAGCGGGACAGCCCCTTCTTTACCGATACGTAAACCGGACCATCCCCGAGGATCTCACGAGATTCGCGGCAGGTCGCGTCATCCCCGGTAACAAGAGCTACCGGACAGCCGAAGTGCCCGCACAGCGCGGCATTGATCCCCAGTTCGCCGACCAGATCGTCGTTAAACCAGAGGTTGCGCCAGGTGACCGTCGAGATGGTGTGGCACATTACCCCGTCGGGCGTTCCCGCCCGGGCGTGCATCCCGACCATCAGCGCCGCATCGCAGCCTTTCTCCAGCAGTTCTGTGTAGCGGGACCACCGATGATGGGCCACCCAGTCACAGTCCGGGTGCAGCAGTTCGGGAACGTAGGAGTTGAATGTCCAGTCGCCGCCCGCCCCGTGGCAGTCAACCGCGACAATCTCGGTTGCGCCCGCGGCAAGTGCGCCGCGCACGGCGGCATTGACCTCCTCGGTGTACAGGCGACGGCTCTCCTCAAACATCGGCGAGCCACCCTCGACCTGGTTCCAGGTCACGATCCCACTGACACCCTCCATATCCGACATAATCAGAACGCGCATTTCAAGCAGCCTCACTCCCCGTTTTCCGTATTATAGACCGCCGTGTATTACGAAGACTCACCGTGGGAAGTAGGTGTCGATCTGGTCGGCAGGAAGACTGCTGCCATATTCGCTGATCTCGAACGCCTCCACACAGCGAACGGACTTTCCCTTTTCCTCGCCATAGCGCTGAACCAGTTGATCCCGGAAGCGGTTTGCCGCGGAACCGTCCCGCTGTTCGGTTCGCGCCTGAATCCAGGCCAACCGCTCGGCCTCACCCGCAGGTATCTGATCCTCATAACCGCCATCGTAGGGCAGCCACTCGTACATCTGCGAGGTATGACAGTGCAGCATTCGCGCCTTCGCCGGAAGGACATCATCAATCGCAACGACGACATCTGGCTGGAAGGCCACCGGCTTTTGGAAGTGGTCCTGCAGATAGAGGATGATAGGTGTTTTGGTGAGATGCGGAGTCATCGGGCAGATATTCGGGACACGGATCAGATACGAGGCATCCTGAACCAGAATGCCGGTACGTCGATGATCGGGGTGGTAGTCATTGGGGCGATGGGTGAACAGCAGATCCGGCTGAAACTCCCGGATAAGACGGATAAAGCGCTCCCGAGTCGCGATATCCGCCTCCAGCCGACCATCGGGGATATCGAGAACGTCATACTCTATGTCCGCCACGGCGGCTACCTGACGCGTCTCTTCGTAGCGACGCTGAGCCAGGGGACCGCCGCCGATCTTGTGGTGTCCCGCCTCACCGTTGGTGGCGGACACGAATTTGACGACATCCCCACGGGCTCGGCACTTTGTGGCCAGGCCGCCAGTACGAAACTCACAGTCATCCGGATGTGCGCCGATCACCATCAAGCGCAGTGGTTTTGTTTCTGACATCATTTTTCTTTCTTCCGTGTTTGATTAATTTGGGAACGTGCGGAATATCTCTATCTGAAGAAACATGCCGAGGATGCTCCATAGAGATCCCGTCACGAAATCCCCCAGGATCAGACCAAGAAAAAACGGCAGAGCCCTGGTATAGAGACGCATCCCACCGTAGCGCACGATAGCCGCTTTGCAGACCCAGGCGACAAACATATCGAACCAGAACAGCTCATTGGCCCACGAAACGTTAAGAACATAGGCAGCGGGCGAGAGCGGAAACCCGGTAAAGGACGTTCGCAGATAGGATAGCAGCAAGGTCACGAAAGCGCCGACCGCCATTCCCGGCAGCGCGACAGGCTCCGGGGGCTTGGGGTTGGTCAGCCATCCCTGCAGAAGTCCCCAGGGCGCCCGCGCCATATTGACACGATAACCGTTCACATTCGCGCTTGCCGCCCCGTACACGTAATAGAGCTGCATATCCCAGAGCAGAGCGGCAACAATCGCGACCGCTCCCGCCAGCAGCAGAACAGCAGGCAGAGGACGCAGATTCCCGCCCGCGCGCTTCACCCCCACCATTGCCTGGAGTTCCTGCGGCATGGCCGCCGCCCGGTAGTCCAGGTTAAACCACGACAGCACACCCAGATGTGCGAGATCCGTCTGTGACATAGCCAGCGCTGTCGTCCCCACAAGTCCGGGGATCATCGCCTGGGGGTTGATCCAGTTCAGGAGGGGAGACAGAACGGCAGTCTCGGCGGCAAGGCGTGAGATAGCCGTCATAATCAGGAAATAGATGCCGAAGAAGGCGATGGGGAGCCAGACAGACCCACCGCCGGTCCAGACGAAGGCGCAGAGCAGGAGAAAGCCCAGCAGAAAGCCTCCAAGCGCAAGGCGCGGGGAGAGTGGATCAGCGTCTTCTCTATTTCCCTCCTGAGCACGGCGCAGGTAGTGCCGGAAGTAGTCACGGCTGGTCCAGGCGACCGCGAGGCTGACCGCAAGCCACGCCCCCCACGCCTGAAAGCCCCAATACGGGAACTGTGCGCTGCCGTCACCGTACAGGTTCAGACCGGCATCACGCCAGCCCCAGAGCGCTCCCAGAAGGTTCAGCGCTTTCTTGAGCAGATAGAAGAACCAGAGGGAGAACAGCACATCGGTATTGACCAGAAACCCGAATCCGACACCGACCGGATGCAGCAGCAGCGTGACGGACCCTAGACCATCCCAGGGGTGCGGCAGGCCGGTCACCAGGTCGCGCATCTTGTTGACAGGCAGGGTCGGCAGGCTGGGATACAGTCCATGGAGGGTATTCAGAGAGTGGAGCAGTCCGGGCACGGCAAAGCCGATCCATAGAAGCGGCAGACGATAAAGGGGCGCATTGGCACGGGTCATCTCCAGCGGAAGCGCGACCACGGGGAACGGAAGGTGCTCGTCATCGTGCCAGCGCCGCAGGACCAGCGACGACAGGCACATCATGGTCGCCAGCAGGATAAAGAAGACTACGCCCCAGACAATCAGTGGAAGCGCCCAGGCCCGCACAATTTCCGGCTGAAAGAAATTGGAGTGCCCTTCGTAGAAGCCTTTAAGAATGTCCCGGTCACGCGGCCCAATGTAACTGGGCAGGAGCGGCCACAGCTTTTCGCCCCAGTGGTTGGCATCGTTCGCGAACCAGAAAACATTGCCCAGAAACGGCGTAAAGAACCCTAAGTTGCCGATGCCCGCGACAACGCTGGACATCGAGAGCATGCCGTACAGTGTCATCAGTTCGGGCTGGTTCATCGAGGCGCGCGGGCCGAACACTCGCCGTACGAGCAGGTTCACGAGCGTGACCAGAAACAGCAGAAAGGTCACGCCCATGAACAGGGTCTGGATGGTCATCTCAGTGACGCCCGTCTTCATCTCCGAGTGGGCTATCCAGCCGCAGTTGAAGACGATCAGTGGCAGTCCTACCGCGATTGGGTATGCCCACCGCACCGGAACGGAGGTTGGCGCAGAAGAGAAAGACGAGGAAACAGGGTTTGGTGGATCTGCCATAGATTTTTGCCACGAATGTGATGCCAGGGGTTAAAAACCCCCGTCTGCGCGACGGACTTCGTCCGCCATTGGCCCTCCGGGCCGAATCGGAATGCCCTTGTAGTATCTCGCACCCGGAGGGTGCATGGCCTTTCACGCTTGCGTGAAAAGAGGCCGTACAGACGGGAGTTTTTAACCCCTGGCAACACTCCCTGCAGCACCCGTTCTACTGCTGTGTCCACACCGCAGGCTGCCCCGGCACGGCAACGGCATTCCAGGCTATTTCCTGCGCTGGCCCCTCTCCCAGCGTCAGGACTAGCTTCTCTATGGGCAGTCTGCCCTCTATCACCTCCACAGTAAGGGTCTGTGTCTGCCGGTTCAGCTGAATAGTACCAAAGCCGTCCGCCGCAGAGAAGAACGTGCTGAACTCTTCGTCCTCTCCCCATTTAGGACCAAACCAGAGCGTCCGCGTGGCTGCCGAATAGCGAAACCCGGACAGGGAAGCCAGAAGCGCGTACGACGCCATTGCGCGGGCGTAATAACTGCCGCACTCGTACTCGTTGAACGGGTTCCGCACATGACCGTCGTAGCGAGCACGCGCCGCCTTCACGATGGTCAATCCCTCGTCTACAAAGCCTTCTTCGATCAAATGCGACGCCACCTGATACTCGATTCCGGTCCATACCTCGTCGGAGTAGACAAACGGCAGGGTTGGTTTGCCGCCGCGCGGCCAGCTGCACAAAAGCAGGCCGGGTTCGTGCCCCAGCGCATAACCGGGGCGCTGCAGGCAGGCATGGTCAAATAGATCGGCCTTGTAGTTATGGGTGAAGATCGCTTTCAGTGTCGCCTGGATATTCTCCTGAGCCAGGGGAGTATCGACGCCATAGATCTTTGCCATCCATCCCCCGATAATGCCGTCCGAGAGACAACCGGAACCGTACTGATATTTCGGCCCCTCGGACTTCTGAAGCTGCAGCACCTCGCTGCTGACGTCAGTCACCCCGGCTACCCGGTCAGCGAACGAGGTGTCGCGAAGTCCCTCCCACTGGATCTTCTGCTGGTAGTAGTCCCCGTTGAACAGCTCGGCATCCATATAGGCCGCCGCTTTCTCGGCGAGCGCACCATACTCCGCGGAATCCGCAGCGTGTCCCAGTTCTGCTGCCATCGCCGCCATCGCGGAGAGCGCGCCGACATAGATACTGCCGCACATGCCATCGGGTCCCCAGAACTCGATGTCGTAGGTGTTGTGGTGCGGCTCGAAGAGGCCACCTTTCCGGTCCGGGTCCCAGGTTTGGATACAGTAATCGAGACTGCGCTTCGCGTGGGGATAGAGTCGCTCCACCCACGCCCGGTCTCCACTGATCTGCCAGTCACGGTAGAGCTTGAGGATGCCCCCAAACTGTCCGTCAGCGGCGGCGTGATGATCATGACGGGTCGGGCCATCGGGCAGGGCAGCGCGGAACTGAATATGTCCCGCTTCGTCCATCGAGCGCAGCAGTTCCTGTTCCCGCAGGGTCCGCTCCAGGGCAGGAAACAGGTGCGGGAGGGCCTGGGCGTAGTTCCAGACGTGGGTGCAGCTTCCGTGACAACAGCCACTCTGCGTAAAACACCCTTCCCAGGCCCAAACGTTCCCGTTCTCCTGACGCAGCACGGTCGGCGACTTCAGGATCGCGAGGTTTGACGCGACCGCATCGATTACCTCTGGTGGCAGCGTTGCGCCATGCAGAGCCTCGGCAAAGGCGAGTGTTCGCGAGCGCAGGGTCTCGTACTCCGCCGCCGCAGAAAGAGCGACCGCGCGGGCGTCCTCCCATTGTTTCGCATAGAAGGGCCGCCATGCCGGGGTGGGCGCGACCTCCGGACCACAGTCACAGCCGGGGCCACAGTCCGCCATCGGAAGCGCACTCGCTGCGGCAGCGGTTTTGGAGATATCGCCGTAGTGCTGGTCCGAGTTCGGGAAGTGCCACGCGATGATCAGCGGATAGGTGACGGACTCCCCAGGAGCAAGTGTCCTCTCCAAGAGAACCGAGCCGCCCGTGCGCCCGTCCAGTTCTTCAGCCCCAACACCATTATTTTCGCGAAACTGCCCCGATGACACCTCGCGCCATAGAACGGAAAGTGAGTCGAACCAGCCGCCTCGAAACCACGTCGCTTTGACGCGCGGGGCTGCGCCTACAGCGTAAAGGGCGGCGGTCCCGAAGTTCTCACTGTGAGACGGTTCCGCATTCCCGAACGCGACACCGCCTCCCTCGCTGGTTTCCCCACTTGCCCCGATTACCGCACTGCCACTCCCTTTCCACTTTCCACCGGGGACGCAGAGATGGGACAGGTGAAACGAAAACTCAAACGAAACCGCTTCCTGGCTCTGGTTCTCGATCTTGTAATCCAGAAACACGGCAGGCATTCCGGACGCGACATCATCGCGGGGGATAAAAGGATTCCAGCCGGTAATGGTTACGTCCAGCGGAACACCAGGATCCTTCAGCCGTACGATACCAAAAGGATAACGCGCCTCGAACGTGCTGTCGGCGAAGCGGGGAAATCCCTCGTGACCGCCATGGCGATACCCCTGCGCCTGCAGTCCCTGATCGTAAATCTTTTCTACCGGAAGTGGTCCCTCCAGCAGTTTTGTGATCGACGGGCGGCTGTCGGTTCCCTTGATATGCAGCAGACCGAAGCCCGTATCGCCGGTTCCGTGCCCGTCCGGCAGAGCCGTCACGGCGGGCCGGTTACGAATGGCGAAGTCCTGGAGCCCTCCGTGCCCGTTCAGGCAGATACTTCCTGCTCCAATGCCGCCCATTGGCATGGCGATCTGAAGCAGGTTCGGGCCGCTGAAAATTCGTCGCTGAGAAACAGCATCCGTGGTGTTCGTTGTCATAAGTTTTGAATGCCTTCAAACATGGCCTGTAACCGTCTATAAGAAGCTAGCCACCTTGTAGCCGCATAACTTTTCCAACTCTTTAACGGCTGGTTCCATACTCTTATCCGTTTCCAAACGTATGGACAAGATACGCGCCTTTGGAAACAAATCCTTCGCATAATTCTGAGCAGTCCCTAGCCCGACGAAGGTAGTACTATAGACGTGTTGCCCCTTCGGATACGACGCATTGACTTTCTTTACCTCTCGATACTTTTTGCACAGGACTAACAAAATCTCTTTTTCGTGTCCTGCCATCTGATTTTTCAAAGCCGAGTACCCCTGGAGCGCAAGTATCCAGCCCAGCCCAAATGGTCCTCCCATAGCTTCGTAGTAGGGATTAGTCTTTGGATTTGCATCGAACGAGGAATAGGCTTTAAGAAATGCGGGAGCGAAATCTTTCCGACTGAGCAGTTCCGTCAGTGAGTTCGAGCACCGGGAGACACGGTACAGTGCGACCTTAGGACTGCCGGGATACAGCGACAGTATAAGCCAGAGTTTCTGTCGGCACGTTTGCATGATTAGTTCCTCTGTCGTCATGCTCCTGGCTTTTTCGGACGAGACATCTCCCGTGCTCCACATTTCTTTATCAGTGACCTGGAGAGAATCCATGTTCGCTTTGAATTCTGTCAGTTCCTTACCTTTTAAGCCCGAAACTTGCGCCGCTTCATTTTGAGTCTCTTGTTGTTTAATCTCTTGTTGCTGCGCCATAGCATGCGGGCTAATAAGTGAGAATGCCCCGGCAAGCATCATTGGAACGATCAAATTGTTCATCGCAGTTACTCCTCTTAATCAGTAGGATTCTCAGAATGCAGGTGGCGGATATTTGAGCTTCTCCGGCATACTCGGAAAAGCGATAGCTGAGCGGATGGTATCGAAAAAGCGCTTCGACTGTCAACGAACCCGGCAGCCATCGCGTTGTGGTCGATGTGAGACGAGCAAAGGAAAACAGAGAAAGCGCCCTGTTCCCAGGACGCTTTCTCGGAATTAGGGAAGCAGGCGTTTTATTTACTGACGGGGGTCATGCCGCTAATATCGAAGGAAAAGCTGCGGGCATCGTCGTCCTGAACCTGGACGCACTCCAGAACACGAACGGACTTCCCCGTGACATTGTCCGGGATAGGAAAGAAGAAGCGTACCCGTGTATCTTCGCCCGGCGCGAGACTGCCGTCGACGCTTTCATCCCGGGTCGCCTTCACGAGCGACTGAACGTATTTGGATTTCTCCCCATCCGCATCCTTGATGTCCGCTACAAAAAGGCCCCAGTAGTAACGCTGATTCGTTTTTGTTCGGTTTTTAAGGGTAAAAGTTGCGGTCAGGAACCGCTTCCCGCTTCCCGGCGACTGTCGATCAAGAGGGCCGGCGACATAAGCGATCTCGTCCAGGCGCATATCGAAGACACCGGTTGCATAAAACATACCGGGCAGGGCAGGCACGACTCCGGGCGCATTGACACCGGGAGACGGGGCGATAGCAGCGGGCAGCGGAGTGACCTTTTCGCGAAGGTCGTAACGGATCACCGGGGCACCCTTTTCCCGCTCGACGATCAGCTTGGGCACGACACCGTCGGCGGGCACCATAATCGCCGCGGTTACCTCGATCTTCTGCGCGGGCTTTAGCTGTACATCGAAGCTCTCCGTCGTACCCTCACGAGCCACGGCCTGTATCATTTCCTGGTTCTTATCCTGGGCATCGACAGCGGTAAAGCGCACCCCACTCCAGTAGTAACGCTGCTCCTTCGGAAGCGGATTATGCATCGTGTAGTGGAGCACAAGCAGCTTCTGATCCGCCTTGGGCACATAGATACTGTTCCCGACCATCACGGGCACGATGCTGTATTCGGCGCTCTTGAGGGTGAAGTTAATCGGCTCTGATTTCCCGATTGTGTACGTTGTCCCGAGTTTGCCGAAGTCACCGGGAAGTTGGGTCGTCCCCAGAACAACAGGACCACCTGCCGCCGTTTTGGGTTTAGGTGGGGCCGCCTTTTTTGCAGCCGGCTTCTTCGCCTGCGCATAGGCAGGCGTACTTCCTGCCCACAAACTCGCGCCAAGCACAGCGGCTAACGCGGAGGATGCCAGGATATTGGCAGTTGAAACAGACATTTTAAACCCCTTTATCGCGGTACTCTCCGCGCTGATATAGCAGTACTTTACAGGGCACTCTGTTAACAATACGTTAACAGCAAGCGAGGCGCGAATGAAATAACTCACACTTAGCTATCAAGCAGTAAGAGACGGCCTCCAGTGTTGTACTTTCACGGCTCTCTTTTGCACTTTCGCCGCTATCTCGGGGAAAGAGAAGGTTGAAAGTCTTTCCGCGCCGAACTGCTACACGACCTCGACGCAAAGGAGCAGAGCAGCGACGATGGACCGACTAGGTATTGGTGTTCTCAGTTTTGCCCACGGGCATGTGCAGGTGTACTGCAGCAAAATAAAGGCTTTTCCGGATGCGGTCTTAGTCGCCGCCTGGGATGATAACGAATCGCGCGGCAAAACGTCGGCAGAACAGCACGGCATGGAGTTTATGCCCAGCGTGGATGCCCTGCTGGCGCGGGATGATATTCATGCAGTTATCATCACGTCTGAGACGAACAAGCACGCGGACCTGATAGAGGCGGCCTGCGCGGCGGGCAAGCATATCCTCTGTCAGAAGCCCCTCGCGACAACGATTGCGGACTGCGACCGTATCATCGCCGCTGTGGAAAAGAGCGGCGTTCACTTCCAGATGGCGTTTCAGATGCGCTGCGATCCGCTCAACCAGAAGATCAAGGAGTGGATCGATTCGGGGGCCGTGGGCCGGATCGGGGCGCTGCGACGGCGGCACTGCATCAACTTCCTATTCAATCCCACGATTGCCAGCGGCCCGAGTGCATGGCATATCGATCCGGTCGCGAATGTCGGTATGTTCTTCGACGATGCCGTTCATGCCGCCGACTTCTTCTACTGGCTGATGGGCAAGCCGAAAAGCGTTATCGCCGAAATCGACAATGTTCTGACGAATGTCGCGCCGGATGATACCGGTCTCGCCGTCTACCGCTGGCCCTCCGGCGCGATGGGCGCTCTGTTTAACTCGTCGGTGACGCTGGCAGGGGAGAACACCTGCGAGGTCTACGGCGACGAGGGCGTGATCATCCAGAACTACGACGACGGAGTTTCCGTTACGCACGCGCCGCCCGGCGCGGTCGCCCTCAAGCTGTTCCGCAAAAGCACGGGAAAGTGGGAGACGTTCGAGTATGCCCTGCCGCCAAACCATGGAGAGCGTCTGGGAGCCGTGCCGCGCCCCTGGCTGGACAACATCCTGAGCGGCGCACCGTCGTCCGTTACCGCCCGAGACGGCAAGGTCAGTGTCGAGATGTGCCTCGCCGCCTACGAAAGCGCGCGCGACGGACGCCGTATCCTGCTCTCTTCCGGAGAATAACGATGCCTGATCCCCAGACCAGAAAACCGAATATCGTTCTTATCGCGATTGACTCCCTGCGCGCCGACCATATGAGCTGTTACGGCTACGACCGCCTGACAACGCCACATATCGACCGCTTCGCCACGGAAGGGACGCTCTTCGAGAACACGTTCAGCGCCCATATTCCCACCACAAGCGCGTACTCGTCCATGCTGACCGGGCGCGATGTGATCGGAACGCAGGTCGTCGCCCTGCGTCACAAGGGACCGCTGCGCGAGGAGGTCCCGACGCTCGCCGAGATTCTGCGGGGCGCGGGCTATGACACCACCTGTGTCGGCTTCAGCGGCAATGCGGCATCACGCGGCTTCGACACCTACCTGAGCTATCCCGGTTGGGGAAGCTGGAATGAGGGTCGCAGTCCCAAGGCCGAAAAGCTGAACGAAGTCGCGATTCCCGAATTGAACCGATTGGCTGACGGCGACAAGCCGTTTCTGCTCTTTCTGCGCCATATGGACCCGCACGCGCCGTATCTGCCGCCTGCGCCCTATGAGCGGATGTTCTACGGCGGGAACGAGTGCGACCCGGCGAACACGTCAATGCAGCCCGTCATGGATTTCAAGCCGTTTTGTGACTTCTTCGCCGCCTGGATGCCGCCCGGTATCACGGATAAAGACTATGTGATCGCGCAGTACGATGGTGCTGTCGCCTATATGGATGCCTGCATCCAGACCATTTTCCAGGCGCTCGAAACGCGGGGCATTCTGGATGAGACCATCCTCGTACTGAACGCCGACCACGGCGAGACGCTCTACGACCATGAGTGCTGGTTCGATCACCACGGCCTTTATGACCAGACCATCCATGTGCCGCTGATTATCCGCTATCCAGGAAAAGTGGCGGAAGGCAAACGTGTCAGCGGCTTCAACCAGCACAAAGACCTGGTGCCAACCATCCTGGACCTCGCGGGCATTGAGACGGAAGTCTCGTTCGACGGTACCAGCCTGCTCTCAATGGCGAACGGCGAGGTTTCGTCCCACGAGAGCGAGTTCTATATCACCGAATGCACGTGGATGCGCAAGCACGGCTGGCGTACCCCGGAGTGGAAGCTGATCCTCGCGCTGGAGCCGGATTTCCACTTCAAGCCCCTGGTCGAGCTGTACAACCTCGTCACCGATCCGGGCGAGAACAACAACGTCGCGGAGGCAAACGGGGATGTTGTGGCCCTGCTTCAGGGTCGCATGGAGGCGTGGATCAAGCGGCGCGAGACGGAAACCGGCCTGACCAACCCGATCCACCACCAGGGGGACTGGCACGGCAA
>JAZKEA010000154.1:0-1546 GCA_040387315.1 Armatimonadota bacterium
CAAATGGGGAGCCGCTGCACGCGCAATGAAGGTTTTAATCCGGCGGCAAGTCCAAGTTTTGGGAGTTCTCTCAATGCTGCGTTTTCTCGTTGGACTTTGTGCCGTTATCGGGTGTTTTCTCGCTTTGGGCGTTGTGGCTGTGCCGCAGACCGACTGGCCCGTGGCTGACACAAGTTCATCGAGCTACCTCAGCGGTTCCGTCGTTTCTCCCGATGGTAACCCAATAGCCGGTGCCAGGGTATTCTGGGCCGAGCCCTATTTTGGTCAGAAGCCGCTTATTCTTCCCGAACCTGCAACGACAGACACAACGGGATCATTTCTCTTTCCCGCGATACCGGGCAGACCTCCAACCAACAGCCTTCTGGTAATTATTCCACCGCCTGATTTCAAGGCGACCTATGCGGGGGCGACATTCGTCCGTGTCCGTGGCGCAGGTCCTCACCGAGTGACTCCATCTCTCCCTACAAGGCTCTCTGTCAGGTTTACGGATCAGGCAGGTAAACCACTCGCGAATCGCCGAGTCTTTGTCTGGCGGGAGTTTGAACACCGTTTTTGGAAGAGTCGTGTTCCCAAAAACCTTTTGGTTGCTATCAGCTCACGATTTCCGGAGTTGCCTCCGGAACTGGCGGCGTCATTCAATACAAAAACCGATACCAAAGGCTTTTGCCACTTTACTCAGATGGCACAGCACGCGCGTTACTCCGTGATTGTGGATGCCACAGCGGGTAGATATGCTGCTCCGCTACTTTCCAGGCCGCTCGTAACCGGCAGCACCGCAGACTCTATGTTGGCTCCGATTCGCCTCCCGATAAACCGAACTATCTCGGGACGAATAACCAATATTGCAACAGGGAAACCTCTTGCCGGTGCGATTATCCGCCTTTATCCACCCAGCCTTGGACAGGTCTCGACCCCGCCAACAAAAGTTACGGACGCCCGAGGACAGTACGCATTTACCGGTCTTTATCCTGGATACTTCCGGTTAACCGCTCAGGCTCCGCGCAATTATCTGATAAGCACACGTCCACGAAAGTACGCGACCCGTAAACTCCCATACTCGGACCCCCTCACTGTGCAGCACAGAGTCGTTAATTTTCGCGCTGTTCGCGCCACAAATGTGGCGGTTCACGTTCGGGACACGGATGGCAGACCACTCTTCGGTCAGGATATTGTCATTGAAGAAAAAAGTACCTTCCGCAAACGCGAATGGGAGCCGATAAGCATCGTAATTTACGAAGGTCCGCCCTATGATTGGCTTACCCCCATCGACGAGATGTTTGAACACTGGACGGTTCGAACAGACAGCCAGGGCATCGCCCGATTCACGACGCAGCTACCGGAGGTGAGGCTTCGCTGGAAACGTTCTTCGGGACGGGTCCCCCCGGCTGATGCGCCACCCGACGAAACAAAGATTGCGGCACTGCGCGAAGGTGGGTCATTTCATGTCTACTTTGGCCCACACGACGCCCGTGCCGTCTCCCAACACCCACGGGCGCTGGCACCCGATTTTGCCGGTGTTGACGCAGAGGGTAAGGTGGTCCACCTT
>JAZKEA010000154.1:1556-2597 GCA_040387315.1 Armatimonadota bacterium
CTTTCCGATTTTCGGGGAAAGGTCGTCGTGCTGGATCTGATTCCGGAACCCTGGTATACGACCGGCGAATGGCTTACCGAGATGACCCAGGATACTGGCCCTCTTATCGCGACTTCCGAGATGAGCCGTCGTTTGAGAGACCGCCCTGCGGTCGTACTTGCCCTTCTGGTTCAGGAAGGAAACGAGAGTGGGCCGAAGGAATTCGACGTGTTCAAGGAAGTGGAGCGCAAGCTGGCATCTAAAGACGCGCAGGTGCGTATTCTCCGTACGCTACCTGGGAAGTCTGCCAGTCCATTGTTGTCAGAGATCGGGTCTCAACGCTGGGCTGGCACAGGACTGAGGAAGCGATATGTCATCGGCGCGGACGGGACTTTATACGGGGATTTTCGAGCCAACGGGACAGTCTCGCTCAACGATGTGCCAGGGCTTGACCGAGTAATCGACGACGCGCTGAAACCCTGAGCCCCATCACAAGGGCCACGCTTTCCCCTGCCAGTCGCGCATCACGAGCCGGTCTTCGTCTTGGGGTGACAGAAAATAGTCGAGGGCAGCTATTGCGACGTCGTCGGGGTCGAGTTCCGCTCGGTCGTTTCGCTCGCCGGACATATACGTCTTCATCCAGCCGGGATGAAACAGGCGAAACGAATACCCTTCGAGCCGCAGTCTGTCAAAGAGATAGGCGACGCCCCGGTTGAGAGCGGCTTTTGACATGCAGTAGCCGAACCACGCGCCCCGCTGACTGCGGGCGATGCTGCCCGCCTCAGACGAGACATAGCAGAGGCGTTTCATCTCGCCTGGCTGGAGAAGCGGCAGGAACGCTTCCGTGACGCGGAGCGCCCCGAGCGTGTTTACGTTGAAGAGGCGGACCATGTCCTCGTAGTCCGGCTCGTCCCGGATTCCGCGGTCGCTGAGCGGACTGAAGATACCCGCATTATTGATCACTAGGTCTATTGATTTGGTCCGCCTCGCCACCGTGTTCCGCGCCGCGATTACGGAACTGTCGGAACCGATATCTAGCGGCACTACCACGACCTGTGCTGG
>JAZKEA010000155.1:0-7414 GCA_040387315.1 Armatimonadota bacterium
GTCTTCTATGCGGGCGACAACGACCTCGGGGATGGGCAGATGCCGGATGCGGTGCTGGGGTCCTTAAATGCCCTCCAGCACAAGGTCGTGGAACATCTGGGCGACACGCCTTTTGCCTTCATCTCCATCAAGCCAAGCATTCAGCGACTCGGAATTCTGGACCGGATCGTCGCGGTTAATGCCGGGGCCCGGCGGATACTTGCCGAACGCCCACAGAGCTTCTACATTGATATAGCCACTCCGTCGCTCCAGAACGACGGCACCCCGCGACAGTCACTGTACGCCGACGACGGACTGCATCTTTCAGCCGAAGGCTATGCGCTCTGGACTCAGGTAGTCCGCTGCTATCTGCCACGTCTGATATAGAGAACACTTTTGCCTGATCAACGTGCTTATCATAAATGGAATAGCGAGCGGCTGGGCCGGGAGATGGAGATTCTCGTCTTCGGCGACCGTGGCGCACGCGTCCTCGTTTTTCCGACACGAGACGGACGCTTCTTCGACTTCGAAAACTGGGGAATGGTCGGAGCGCTGGCAGACAAGATCAACCACGGCTATATCCAGCTGATCTGCGTGGACAGCAACGACCGCAACAGCCTGTACGCGGACTGGATGGACCCTGCGGACCGTATGCGGCAGCATGAGGCCTATGAGGCGTATATCCTCCACGAGGTCCTCCCCTTTTCTGAGATCCTGAATCCCGGCTCCTTTCTCATCGCCCACGGCTGCAGTCTGGGGGGCTTCCACGCGGTTAATATCGCCTTTCGCCATCCGGCCCTCTTCGGAAAGGTCGTCGCGCTGTCGGGTCGCTATGATCTGACGGTCAGCACCGGCAGTTTCCGAGACCTTTTCGACGGACATAATGACGACCGCATTTACTACAACAATCCGAGCTACTATGTCCCGAATATAGAGGACCCACTTCTGCTGGAGCAGCTGCGGCGGATGGAGATCATTCTGGCAATCGGGGATGAGGACGCCTTTTGTCGCAACAATCGGGAATTCTCGGAGGTGCTGACCGAGAAGGGAATCCCGCATGCCCTACATGTCTGGGACGGGGAAGCGCACCGGCCTCGCTACTGGCGTCAGATGGTCAAACTGTACTTATAGCGGGAATTTCGGCAGCCTCGTTTTCTTTCGCGCCGCCCATCCGATCCAGTAAGATTGCGACAAGCATATCGCTCATGACGTTGACGCCGGAACGGGCGCGGGCGACGATCCAGTCCACGGGAAGCAGAAGCGGGAGGGCAATGGCGATGATCTCCTCCGGCAAACCTGCCGCTCCCAGAACGAGGGGCAGCACGATAAGCCCCGCCTCCGGTATCCCGGCGACCCCTGCCCCAGCCATTATCGACGCGAGGACGACCACCATCTGCTGCCCCAGGGACAGGTTCATCCCGACCGCCTGTGCGAGAAAAAGCGCCGCCATGGCTTCATAGAGAGTGATGCCATCGTTGTTCAGGTTCGTTCCCACACAGGCGGCGAGACGGGCAGACGCGGTGGAAACGCCCATCTTTTCCAGACAGCGCAGCGTGATCGGGACGGTCGCCAGGGAGCTATTGACGGAAAGGCCGGTGATAATAGCGTCGGCCCCTTTCCCAAGGTAGACCGATGGGTGTTTCCTCCCCCAGAACCAGGCGACCAGCGGATAGTAGATTAGCGAGTGAATCGCCAGTCCAAGCAGCGTGGTGCCGAGGAAAACTCCCAGCACGGCGAACACGCTGACACCCGACGCGCCGACAACCTTTGCGACGATACCAAAGACGGCGATGGGAACAGTCTGCACGATCCAGTCCAGCGCCTGAAGCAAGATCTGATAGATTCCTTCGATCAGACCGACAACGGTTCGGATGCTGGTTTCGCCACTCTTTTGCTGACGCTCCTGAACGCTGCGGAGAGCGCACCCGAAGAGTACCGCCATCAGCACGACGGAGATCAGGTTGTTGTAAACAAGGGGACGAATCAGGCTTTTTGGAACGTAATAATCGATGTTCGGCAGCAGGGCCAGGGTGGCCCCCGGCGCGTCGGGATCATCGCTCTTACTCGCCTTTATCGGTTCGGGATTCACCGCGGTACGGATCTGATCTAGGTGGCTGGTCCAGGTCAGGCCGGGCTTCAGCGTGTTCATGATCGTCAGCCCGATAAACATGGCAACGCTGACATTGACCAGACAGATGAGCAGCAGCCGTCCCCCCGCTTTCGCCGAAATGCGCGTTTTCGCGAAGGCGTCCAGGATCGCGAACAGGACCAGCGGCACCGCCAGGGCTCTCAGCAGCTTAATGACCATGAGTCCAAGAGTACCGAGGTCCGCGTTACGAAAGCCAAACAGGATCGGGTCGGTCTTAAAGATCGCCCCAAACACGATACCCAGTGCGACCCCGATAAGAGCCCGGATATAGAGGGGGGTATGACGCTTCGAATTTACAGGCGATGCGGAAGGATCTGGAACGTCGCTGCCAGAAGGTGTCGGGTCGTTGCTGCTGCGCATATCTCTAGATTGGGCGTGACTCCCGGCATCACCTTCCTTCCGAGCAATCCACTAATCACCACTCATCACGCTCGTGGATGACCGCGCCTTGAATCATGGCGTCAACCCCGGTTCGCATCTTCTCGATGCGAGCCGCGACGCCCGGTTGGACCGTTAATCCTGTCAATTTCCCCTGTGAAACACGGGGTTTTTTGCCCCTTCTTGACAGAGAATAAAGTCGGTGGTAAAACAATTCATCGATGTTGACCAAACGCTTGGTTAACTTCAAGAAGATGTCATCAACGCTTGAGTTCCGGACCAGCAGAGCGACGAAGCCATGCCAGAGAAAAAAGCACCAACACTGCGGGATGTAGCCCTATCCGCGGGCGTAAGTCCATTTACCGTCTCCGTCGTCCTGAACGGATCGCGGTCGAACACGCGTGTCTCGGATGCGACACGGCGGCGCATTCAGGAGACGGCAGCCACCCTTCATTATCATCCCAACGCAGTGGCCCGAAGTCTGGCGCGACGCTGTACCAATACGATTGGCGTCTTTTTTGGCGTTGTCGAATCCGTCGCGGCCCTCGCAAACCCCTATGCTTCCGCGATTCTGCAGGGAGTAGTAACCAGGGCTCGTAAAAGCGGCTATGATGTCCTGCTCTACACGGAACCCTGGCACGGCGAGTCGCGGTCGGCGGCCCGATTTCGAGACCGACGCAGCGATGGCGTTATTCTAGTCGCCCCATTGACAGATACCGACATTGTCAGCGCTCTTGCCGGAATCGAGCTGCCGATAGTCGCCATATCCGCCGCACCCGAACACACGCCCGCTGGCGTTGCGAGCGTCGATGTGGACAACCCCTTGGGTATTAAGCTCGCTGTCCAGCACCTTTGGAGTCTCGGACACCGCCGAATCGCGCACCTCACCGGCGACGCAAATGTCGCCAGCGTCCGGCTCCGCCGCGATGCCTTCCGGGAGGAGATGATGGGCCACGGCGCGGTTCTTCCCGATGCTTTCATCGTTCCCGGCACCTACGATGGCCTGGCCGTGGAAAAGTCGCTCCGGACTCTGCTGTCGCTGCCGGAACCGCCGAGCGCGATCATAGCGGGAAACGATAACATCGCCATCGCAATAATGGAGACCGCACGAGAACTGGGTATCTCTGTTCCACAGCAACTTTCGGTCGTTGGATTCGACGACATTTCCGCCGCGTCGCAGGTAACGCCGAAGCTGACCACCCTTCGTCAGCCACTTCAGGACATCGGTGAATCCGCGGCGGATCTGCTGATGGCACAACTGAATAACGAACAGCGAGAAACGAATCTTGTCCTGCTTCCGCCGGAACTGATTGTACGGGAATCAACGGCGCAGCCAATTAGGCACTAACGGATCATTTGAGAGGCGGAACTGCTCCCCGCCAGACAGACGGAGCGGATACCGGGCAAAGATTGCCCCTGTCAGGAAGGAACCAGAACCATGAAACACGGTTTAACATTTTCAGCTAACATGCCGCATCGCCGAGCGAATCACACAGGCTTTACGTTGATCGAGCTTCTCGTCGTCATCGCCATTATCGCTATTCTCGCCGCCATCCTGTTTCCTGTCTTTGCCCAGGCTCGGGAGAAGGCCCGACAGACATCCTGCCTCTCCAACGAGAAGCAGATCGGTCTGGGGATGATGCAGTATTTGCAGGACTACGATAATGTGTATCCTCTTTCCGAGCAGGGGGCGCCCAATAATAAGCCCTGGCAAGATCAGGTAGCGCCTTACATCAAGAACGGCGAACAGGTCAGTGGCGTTTATTACGGACGTGGAGGAGTCTGGGACTGTCCCTCCTGGCCCGAGGACTTCGGACAGGGGCAGAAGTACGGACTGCACGATGACCTTTGCCCAAGCAACTGGGGCAAAGCGGAGACAGCGGGTGACTTCAAGCAGGCGAACCCGGAAAGTGTCATCGACGATCCGGCGAACAAAATCATCATTGCCGAAAAGGGACGAAACGGCGCGAACTGGGGCTACCCGACTCTGAATACCCTGCAGTGGTTCTGGGTAGACAGCATCAAGACGGGCGGGGTCATTGATGAGTCGAAAGACGGCAGCTACAACTCGATCAAGCCCCTCTATGACCGGGATCAGAACATGGGAAGCACCGCAACGGAAGGCGCAACGAGCATCCGCTACCGTCATAATGGCACGGCAAATGTCCTCTTTGCCGATGGGCATGCCAAGTCAATGACCAAGGGCAGCATCAAGTGGTACAGAAATATTCTTATCGCTCCTGTTCGGCGGTATCAGGACAACGGCTATCCGTACTAAGGAGATTTCAGAAGATGAATATTAGTTTCCGTACTCGTTACAGCGTTATCGCCTGCGTCGGTGTTTTCCTGCTTGCAGGATGTGGCGCGAAGCCTGAAGTGGGGGCCGAGGGTACAACCTCCCCCGCTGCTGGCTCTGCAGCAAAGGGAGCAAGCATACCGCCGCAAATGAGTCAGGAAGCGGCCCGTGTATCTGCGGAAGCGAGCGCGCAAGCAGCGGGACGTGCGGCGGCTGCCGGCCAGCAGCCGAGATAAGTGTACCGAAATCACGGTACTTGGATCTAACAATGCGGAATGAAATTTCAGATGCTTCAGGACGAATGGCGGGTATCCCCCGCCGTTCTCTCCTGCGTGGTGCGATGGCGGCAGGAATAACTGCCGCGTCGGGCAGCCTGGTTCATGGCGCGACGCGACAGGAAACAACGGAGCGAATCAGGCAGCAGATGGGTGCGACCCCGCGCAAAAAATGGCGAGGCGTCAATCTCGGAAGCTGGCTGGTTCTGGAAAAATGGATCACGCCCAAAGTCTTTCAAGGGGCTGCGGATGCCGCCGATGAATTCTCCCTCTGCGAAAAACTGGGTCCAAAGGCGGCTCAGACACAGCTTCGGGCGCATCAGGACTCTTTCATCACCGAAGACGATTTCAAGTGGATCGCGGCCCGCGGCATAAACGTCGTTCGCATTCCCGTAGGCTACTGGACGTTGACAGCCCCAAAGCCGTTTGTATCCGGTGCGGAAACTCTGGATCGTGCCTTTGCCCAGGCGGCGAAACACGGGCTCGGCGTACTCCTGGATCTGCACGGGGCACCCGGCAGCCAGAATGGCTGGGACCACAGCGGCAAATCAGGAGAATTGGGCTGGCATAAGAGCAAAGATAATATCGCCCTCACACTCGACAGTATCGAACAGCTGTCGGAGCGCTATGCAAAGCGCTCCAACCTCGTTGGAATCGAACTGCTGAATGAGCCGCGCTGGGATGTCCCGGTGGATATCCTCAAAGAGTATTATACGCAGGGCTACCGGCGCGTTCGCCGCCATATCAAAAATGCCGATGTCGCCGTGGTTATCCATGACGGCTTTCGTCCCATGGATTGGGAGAACTTCCTGACGGGCCCTGACTACACCAACGTCATCCTGGACACCCACATGTACCAGTGCTATACCGACGAAGACCGCAAGCGAGATGGCGCGGCCCAGATCGCGTTTGCCTCCGGAAATCGTCGTTCTCAGATCGATGCGATGAAAAAGCAGCAGCCGCAGATCATTGTTGGGGAATGGTCCACGGCTCTCGACCCTAAATCGTACGGGGCGGCATCGCCTTTTGAGCGAGATACGATCAAGCGTGGTTACGGAGCCGCGCAGGTGACCAGCTATGAGGCGTCCAGCGGCTGGTTCTACTGGACCTACAAGATGGAAAAGCCGTCTGACTGGAGTTTCCGCGAAAACGTGGACCGAGGGTGGCTGCCGCCCACATTCGCCGAACCGACGCAGAAGGCATCGATTTAGCTCTCCCAGGACGAAGGAGAGCTAAATCTTCGTCTTATTTGCCTTTCTGATAAATCAATGCCGCCTCCACTTTCTGCAGACGCTTCTTCAGTCCGGCATTTGTGCCTGAGAGAACGACGATAAATGCCTCACCAGGCAATGTGGTAATGCCTGCGGACAGTGCGTTTGTGAGGTTGGTCGAGTCCTTTTCACGGTTTAATCGTTTCCAGGATTTTGCAAGAGTGACACCGAGAACATAGAGCGGCTTTTCAGGAAAGTGAGCAAGCTCCTTGCGAACCAGGTAAGCCTCGCCCGCATCCGAGAACTCTGCGATCTGTGTCTTGATAGCGTTGATTTGTTCCGGTGTCAGACCGTGCGGCAGATAGCGCTTGCTAATGAATGTCTGCCGCTCTTCCTCTGCTTCATCCGCGACGTCCGCGTGACGAAGGGCACGATTGTACACGGCCTTCGCAGAGTCCTCGTCGCCATTTTTCTTGTGGAAGTTATACAAAATCTGGAGAGCGGACGCCGTGGCATCGCTGTCTTCTGACATTGCCTGCTCAAGGTAAGTAATACCCGCCGGGTCCATTTTATCCAGAAGCAGGCGGCCTACCGAAAATGCGGCGACAGCACGAAAGGCGGTGGCGTCGCCACGATCCAGGATTTCCCGGTAAAGTGGCACTGCGGCCTCCTCTCCAGAAAGCTCTTCGGTAAGATTGGCACGCTCCCACGCCTCTTCCGCCGTTAGGGGCACACCGGCTGCCTTCTCTTCCAGCGACGCAAGACGCGCACGCTCTTCCTGCGCCGACTGATAACGCTCACGCCACATCGGTGTTATTCGCTCGCGCCACTCGGCATCCATCTGAGCCGAAAGAGGCGTCAGATGCGACCCGAGGAAAGCCTCCGCCGCCGACTGAGCAGATGGCTCAGGCAGCCGGGGCTCCTTGCCTAGTGCCTTTAAACGATCTCTCAGGGATGGATGCGTGTCTGCAAACCCCGTTTCGTCTCGCAGCGCCTCTTCCAGCGCCTTGGCAGCATCCTCCTTTGGAAGAACCTCCGCGATCAGACCGACTCCACCGGCGCCTTCCTTGGTCTGGGGACGGAATGCGGACAACAGGCTGGTGTAGGGCGCCTCAACAGGATCCGG
>JAZKEA010000156.1:0-5340 GCA_040387315.1 Armatimonadota bacterium
TTTCTGTGAAGTCGCCGGTATTTCGTTTCCATCGTTTCCGGTTGACCATCTGACCCTTGTAACGCAACAGAAGGTATAGGCCGCTCGTGCGCTCGACGGAGGCTCCGCTGGCTATTTTTATCAAGTCCGCTGCTTGTCGGCCGAAGCCGACGTATCTGAGCGAAATCAATAGACTCAACGGGGACAGCCTTCTCTTCTACTATTTTCACTGCTCCCACAGAATCGACAGTCATCTGCTTTTGCAAACCCACACGACCAAAAGAAACGGAGTTAGTACATACAGCTAACGCGACGATTGGAAACAGTACTCTGTGAGCGACGCACTTATGCCTCTCCTGACTGTTCAGGCTGGAACGCATCGTAAACGGAAATATCTCAGCCACTCTCCTAGTACGGGTCGAGGCATCGGGCGGCGACGGCATGGTAAACAACTCTCCTACGATGATTTTCAGTTTTTCTCCGCGTATCCCTCCCACAAGACATCAGGCTAAGGGCAACGGAATCATATTGGCTACTGAAGGACGTAAACTGGTTTGAAGGTTTCCTATCGCATCCTTCTCTAACCAGTCAATCATCTCTGGCTGCGGAAGGACTTCGATAATCAAATGCGGCAGCGTATCTCCCTCGCCCTGACCATGCTTCTGACGCTTTCCTGCTCCGGTATCAATACCATTCCTGCTCACAGCAGCGAGAAGAAGAAACCGATACCAATACCGAACCGGCTGATCAATTACTCTCAGTTTGAAAAGATCGTTCTGCAGTCGGGGAAGCTGCGCGAAAAGCGACGGCTCAGCGAGGCGCAGTTCCTTAAAATGATGTCTGAGAAGAACGTGGTGGTCCTCGATGCCCGCACGGACAAGCGCTACGAGATGCTGCACATTCGCGGGGCGGTGAACCTGCCCTTTACCGAGTTTACCGCGCAGAGCCTGGCAAAGATTATCCCGAGCAAGAAAACCAAGGTACTCATCTACTGCAACAACAACTTTCTGAACAACCGGGCCGCCTTTGCGGAAAAAACTGCTGCCGTTTCGCTGAATCTTTCCACTTTCACCTCTTTGAGGGCCTACGGCTACACAAACATCTACGAACTTGGGCCACTGCTGGATGTTCGCACTACCCGGCTTCCCTTTAGCGGTCCTCATGCCGAGATTCAGAAACTTTTCACCGTGTCCGGAGACTGGCGCAGCAGAATGGCTGATACCCATACGCGCTACAAGCTGGCGCGGATCATCGAAGGGCCTGATTCTTTCCTTACCGTCGTTCAGGAGACACCAGACGCGGCAGGGCTGACGCTGCGGAACCTGGTACAGTCTCGTGTCGGCGGGAACAGCGGGCTGGTGCTGGAGGATGCAGGCAGTCCCGGCAGGTACACGCTTGCCGTCTCTGATAGGGCTCTACGAGATTACCTGCGCCAAACAAATCAGATCGCCGATCATTGAAATAAAGATGAGGAACTTCCCGTTCCGGATAAGCGATATAATAGGAGTGTGGGTATGAAGGTTTGGGGGCGACCCCAAAGGAGCCAATTAAACACGATGATTTCTAAGACCGTTATAAAGCGGGTTGGGGGACAGGTAGCAGCTCAGGCTGTAAGCGAACAGCGAAAGCCGGGCAATCTTCTTGACTTTAAGATGGGAGTCTCGCTCCTGCGGGACCGTCGCGTTTCTGCAGGAACAAAACTACTTGCACTGGGTATCGGTGTCGGCCTGACGATGCTGCTGGAAGTGTTTGAGATGCCTCTGGAGACACTGGTAGCGGTCGTGCTTCCCGGTGTCGGCCTGGCAGCCAACTTTGCCATGGACGGACTTGAGGCGGTGCTCTGCCCGCTGCTGTTCGCAGCACTCGCACTGCCGCATCTTGCACCGAAGCCGGTTGCGGCAGAGGCTCGGGCTCTTCGCCGCGGGGTGTCTGAACCGCAGCCATCACCGCTGCCGGATTTCGGTTCCTGGCGTCGCCGTTAGTAAAGCGACTCGACTGAATAATACAAGTAAACCAAAAGCCCCGGCATCTTATCCAGAGATGCTGGGGCGTTTTGCTGAGCAGCCTCAAAGAGAAATTCGCGGACGAAATAGTTATGCCGCTTAAACCCTGCCCTCGCTGCGGTCACCCGAACCACCTGGAAACACCGACCTGCCCAAACTGCGAAACGATGCTGCCTGCCCGCCATAAAGTCCTGCGCACGGGCTGGTTGTTTGTCGCGGTCCCTTTTACGATCCTCAGCATTATTTCACTGATTATGGTCGCGTCCCAGGTCATCGGCGATGCCAAGCGTGGTGGCAGTGAAGAGGTAACGTCTGTTTACAATCTACTCAGTATTGTCCTCGTCCCACTCTGTTTCGCGCTGATCGGATGGGTGAACTACGTCAGCCATCGAAAGTAATAATGACCCGACGCGATGCCCTTTCTTTTCTTTTCGCCACGGTTCCCGCCGCGCTTCTGGCAGGCTGCGGGGGGAGTGGAAGCAGTCCCAGAGCCACCATCGAGAGACGCTATATCGCGCTGGGTGACAGCTATGCATACGGCTATTCCACGCGGGCGGGAACCCCCACCGGGTTCGGAGACATCGGCTATGTCCGGCTCTTTGCAGATGCGCTTAAAGCAGATAATGGCGGCGCTCGGCCCGAGGTTTTGAATTTGGCTATCCCCGGCGAGACAACCGCGACGTATCTGCGTGCGGGCAGTGGGACACCGGCTCTGCCGTATAACCGAAACTACACCGCGACCAACGCTCCGTCGCAGTCCGCTCTGCTTGTTCAGAAAACAGCCGAGAACAGCATCCCGATTGGCTGGGTGACAGCGCAGGTTGGTGGGGACGATCTGCTAAATCTTCTGATCGATCCCGTATTCCTGGGCGCCTCGCCCGTTCAGCGGCAATCGATTATTGCCGTAACATTAGACACCCTTCGGTCAAACCTTCGGACCATTTTGACACAGGTACGAAACACTGCACCGCAGGCCAGGGTGCTCGTTCTCGGTTATCCGGATCCCTTCGCGGGACTGGGAGCGGAAAATCCCCTGGCAGGAATCTCCACACCGCTGGCAGAGCAGGTGAACAGCCTTATCTCGCAGGCGGCTAACGAGGCGTCCGCGCGTTATGTGGATCTATTTACGCCGTTTCTGGGTCAGGAGACCATGCTGACCCTGATTACCACACAGGACCCTCCCGATTCCGGCGTACCGAACTTTCATCCCAGTCCCGCCGGGTATGGCAGGATCGCGGAACTGCTTGTCGCAGCGTCTCGGTCATAGTAAAACACATCAGAAACGGAGGCATTTTTGCGCTACCGGCCCGAAAGAGCGGCGGTGAATGGCGCAGGGGCCATGGGCCTCCAGAGCCGCCAGGTGTTCCGGTGAGGGATAGCCTTTGTGCCGGGCGAAGTTATACTCAGGATAGAGGTCATGGTACTCCCCGCACATCAGGCGGTCGCGTGTCACTTTGGCGATGATCGAAGCGGCAGCGATGGAGAAAGATCGTGAGTCCCCTTTGACCAGTGCGCGAGAGTCGGCATGAAGGTCAGGAACCGGCAGACCATCCACAAGAACCGCATCGACAGACGAAGACAGAGCAGCGAGGGCACGGCGCATGGCATGATGCGTCGCTCGAAGAATGTTCAGACGGTCGATGTCCGGGGCATCGACGATGCCGATGCCGATACAGACGGATTCATCGGCGCAGAGACGCTCAAAGAGCCGTTCCCGTGCCTGGGGAGACAGTTTCTTGCTGTCCGTGATTCCCTGAGCATCGAAGCCGGTTTGAGGCAGTATTACTGCAGCCGCAACCACGGGACCCGCAAGCGGCCCGCGGCCCGCCTCATCGATCCCTGCGACAAGAAGCCTTCCTTCAGACCAGGCCAGGCGCTCGTGCTCCCAGAGATCCGGCATCACAGGTTCGGTCTTGTTACTCACGGCAGCGAATGCGTTTCACATGGGAGAGGGGCCAGAACACAAGGTCGGCGCGCCCGACGACGCGATCCATGGGAAGCATGCCCCAGACATGACTATCGTGAGACTGGTTGCGGTTGTCTCCCATGACAAAGAGCTGCCCTGGTGGAACCGTGCAGGAAGCCATGTGATACTGGGCATCCTCGGCGACATAGCTTTCCATCAGCATCGTGCCGTTACGAAGAACGCGTCCGGGATGGATACGCACCGGCTGTCCCGCATGACCGGCAGCGACCGCGAACTCTTCGGGGGTGATACGTCGGTCGCCAAGCCACAAAGCATCTGTCGTCAGTCGCAGCGGCGGCAGCGTCTCCTCCGCGGCAGCCCACTGGTCCACGCTCAGGTTCTCGCCGAGGTTCTGCCGTATCTCCTGACGGGTGAGGCGTACCGCACCGACTTCCACGAAACCTTCCTGCACTTCGAGTACATCGCCGGGAAGCCCGATAACCCGCTTGATGAACTCTTTTTCGTCCGAGGAGGCCGTAATCGGCGCTCGAAAGACAACGACATCACCCCGAGCGGGGCTTTGGGTCCGGAAAAGCCATTTGTTGACCAGGATATGGTCGCCTTCCCAGAGAGTGGGGTGCATCGAGCCGGAGGGAATAAAGTACGACTGCACCACAAAGGGACGCAGTATGAGGAAAACAAGCCCGATAGCGAGGATAACGGATTCCAGCACCTCGCCCGCGGCGCGGAGAAAGTTAACGCGGGACCAGTGCAGCGCACCCCGCACCACAGTGAGGATTGCCAGAAGCAAAAGGATGGTGGGAAGCGAAATCCCTGCGATGCGCTCGGTGATCTGCTCCACGTTCCGTCGATAGCCTCCCGAAGCCGGTAAAATCACCGCATAACAAGCACGTCTTACGAAAAGGCAGCCAGGCAAAAGCCTGGCTGCCGCTCATAAACCTCCACACGCCTAGGCGGTGCGGGAGAAACGTCCGTTGCGGTCTTCTTTAATACGCGCAGCTTTACCCACGAGGTTCCGCAGATAATACAGCTTCGCACGACGAACCGCACCGCGCCGAACGACGTCGATCTTATCGATTCGGGGCGAATGCACCAGGAAGGTACGCTCAACACCGACGCCATTGCTCAGCTTGCGGACAACGACGGTATCGCGGATACCCTCACCGCGTCGGGCTAGTGCGATTCCCTCGAAAATCTGAACGCGCTCTTTGCCACCCTCGATGACTTTGACATGGACGCGCAGCGTGTCACCGCCACGAAAGGCGGGAACGCCTTCCTTCTTTTGCGCCGCTTCGATTTCATTAATGACGTTTGCCATTTTTCCGATTGCTCCTATTTCAGGTAGTTTTTTCGGCGCACCCTCTGGCGGTCACGCAAGGGTTCAAAACTCTCCCCCACAAGACACAGACAGGCCCACCCTGGCAGGCGTAT
>JAZKEA010000157.1:0-2704 GCA_040387315.1 Armatimonadota bacterium
AACCCCCATGGACCTTGGCGCTCCCGCGAATGGTACTAATGGTAACACGGGGGTCGTGCCGCCGAACGCGGGTCGGCCCATGGGCGGCGGCCGCATCGGTGATGGGAAGTTTTATCCGCTCGCCAATTTCGATGTGCGCTTCGACGATCTTCGGCCCGGCCGCTCAGGAACGACGCTGGAACTGTTCGCTACCTTCCGGAACGTCAGCAGCCGTGACGGCGGCATCACGGCGGGCACTTTCGACCCTACCTTGATCGACCCATCCGGTGTGGTGATTCAGGATCACGGCAACCTGTACCGACCGTCCGGCGAGCAGCCCGAGCGCTTCGACCGAACCGTGATCGTCGATCCGTCCGGTCAGGCAAAGGTTCGCTATGTCTTCGATATGCGGCACGGCGTGACCCGGCTCAAGACGCTGCGCATCACGGAGGAGCGGTCCCGACCGGCCCTTGCGGACATTTCGACCGTTGCCGTTCCAGGGGCCGAGGATGCCGATCTGCCGCTTCCGGACGGTATCGTACCCATCGCCGACGCCCGGTTCCAGAGCGTCGACGATCTGGAGGTGCGGATCGACGGCATACGGCGTGGCAGGGACGGAAAAACGTTCGAGGCGTTCGCCACGGTCCGAAATCCGACCGGGACGATGCAGGCGCTCGGCGCGGGTACGCTGGACCTGACCGTCACCGACGAAGACGGTGTCGGCACCCGGCGTATCGGCAATCTGTACCTTGCGACCGGCGATCAGCCGGAGTATCTGAACCGGAACATCCTCCTCGCCCCGGGCGGTCAGACCCAAACCCGGTTCGTGTTCGAGGTTGGCGCTTCCGCGGCTCGGTATGTTCGAATCACCATCAAGGGTTACAAACCGCCGATTCGCACCGTTATCCTGCCTGCCCTGCCCGCGCCGTAGGCACGACAATCGGAGAATTAGCCCGCTCTGAGGAACACCGCGTGAGCGGCAGGCGGAATGATTCTCCGATTCCTCCAACCCGAGAAGGAACGGTGCAATGTGTGTCCCGACACGGAGGATAAGGCAAAGGAGCTTCGGGAGACGGCTTGCCGTTAAAGCTTGATCCCTATTTACTGCCGGTTTTCAAGGTCAGCGATCAGTTTCTTCATCTCTCCCGCACTGCCTGCGCCGGGCAGCAGTTCCAGATACTTCCGGTAATCGGTCGCCGCCTTCCCCCGCTGGTTCATCTGGCGGTAGACATCCGCCCGGTGCTTGTAAGCGGATGCATAGTCTGGGCGGAGTCGGAGTGTCTGATTAAAGTCCGCTATCGCGCTATCGTATTGCTTTCGCACCTGGTAAATCAAACCCCGGCTGAAATAATTGAAGTCAAAATCCGGTTCTAAACGGATGGCAGATGTGAAGTCTGCAATGGAAGTATCGTATTGCTTCAGGGTTTCGTAGGTTTGGGCGCGCAGACGGTAGTTGAGGCCGTTTTCGGGCTGGAGGCGAATCGACTCTGTGAAGTCCGCAATCGCTCTATCATACCGTTTCAACTGCCGGTGGGCTTCACCTCGACTATTGTATGCCCGGACGTAATCTGGCTTGATAGTAATAGCCATATCGAAGTCGGAAAAAGCTTTAACGTTCTGTTTCAGGTCTTGATAGAGAATCGCCCTATTGAGATAGGCATATACATAGTCTGGCTGGAGACGAATAGCGGTATTGAAATCCGTGAGCGCTTTCTCTGGTTGCCCTAAGCGAAAGTAATTCAGTCCCCGGTTATTGTGAACCCAGACATTCCTGGGATTGAGGCGCAGAGAATCCGTGTAATCCGAGATAGCTTTGTCGTACTGCCTCTGCGTATAGTACGCGAAACCTCGTTTGTTATAGATGAAAGAGTTTGTGGGATCAATTTTGAGTGCCAGGGAATACGCTTCAACCGCAAGATCATACTTGCCGTTACTTTGCAGCTCATACCCCCGTTGAATATACTCTTCAGACGCAGCCTGGGTGGAAGATGGGGCCTTATCGGTCACCTGTGCTGACGCTGCGCAGGCACATAGGCTGATAAGGAGCATTGCTGCAGCGAGACTGCCAGAGGAAGACACATTGGTATGCCTACGCAACTCGACTACTCGCCACGTCCACAGCAACTGCATTGATTTTAATTTCACTTTACTGTTACCTGCCCGCTTCACTATACAATAGAAATTCCTTACACAACCGGCCTATCATCTACCGAAAGACTTCTTCTTTTTGGCTTCGGTTCTACGAGACTGAATCCAACTTCGCTCAGGAAAACTTTTATCGCCTTCCCCTGAAAAAAGTATAGAAGTTTTTGCGCTAAATGAGGAAGAGTCTCCTGTAATGCGACGGGTAAGGAGATAGTTTGTTGATAAAATTCCCAGGACGATCACCGGCCCTGTGCCATGGACGCCGTTCCGCTGGTTTTGTGACCATAACCGTGCTGCTGATCGCCTCGATCTGCTTTGTTGTTGCGGTCGCACTCGTCAGCGGCTCGCTGGCGCAGGTGCAGTCGTCGGCCCGGACTCAGGATCGAATGACCGGGCTGATGCTCGCGGAGGCCGGAGTCGATGCCACCGTTGCGCAGATCACCGCCGATGCCGCCTATACCGGCGGGACCGGGACGGTATACGAGGACCCCGGCACCAACTCAAAACCGTTCGGCACGTATACGACTACGGTTACCAAGATCAGTGATATCAAGCAGAAGATCACATCTATCGGGACCAA
>JAZKEA010000157.1:2714-12101 GCA_040387315.1 Armatimonadota bacterium
CGCCTGCGTGTTGCCGGCTCCGGCTGCATGACCGACGCGGACCGTGGTCGCCATACTCCAGAGCGAGACCCGCGCCCTCGGCAATGCGGCGATTATGGCGAAGGGCAACGTGGATATCGGCGGCACCATGGATATCAACTCCGTGCCGACCCCGAACCTCGGCATCTCGCATGTCTATGCCAACGGCAACATTACCATGGGTGGCAACAGCAAGGTGGACGGGTACCTGTCGGCGGGCGGTATCGTCATTGGTGGAACCGGAGCTCTAGGGACCGAGGAGAACGTTCCCGCCTATCCCTATCCGAGTGCGGCTACGACTGATGCGTGGCGTACGGCCTGGATCGCCGAAGCTCAGGCTGGGGGTACCGCCAACAATCTCAACGGCAACAGTAATAACATTAACGCGCCGAAATACATCAACGGCAATATCAGTATGAGCAGCAGCGAGAAGCTCACCCTTAACGGTCCCGGCATCATCTACATTGATGGCGATGTCAAATTGACGGCAAGCGCCACTATCACTAATGGGGCAACGTTGATAATCAGAGGCACGTTCTCGCAGCAGGGGCAGTCGGTGTATAAGATTACAACAGGTATGACTCAAACACCGACCATGATGGTCTACGGTCTGGCCAATAACGGCTCCGTGCCGTCCCCGAGCACGGATATCATCGAACTGACGGGCGGGTCGTCCTCGATTCAGCAGGGAATTATCGATGGGGTCAACGGCAGTATCAAGGTCGCGGGCAACTCCATTTTCTACGGCTCGCTGATCTCGGGAAGCACGGGCGGATCGGTTCACGCGACCGGCACCTATGACCACAAGTTCCCCGAAAGTATGGCATCGCGCGTCGTCTTCCCAACCGCACCGCTGGTAACGGGAGTCACCGAGCTATAAACGGTATCACGGGCAGGGGATTGTGAACTGGCGAGGCCGGGGTAGGATAATCACATCCCCCGCTCCCGCTCTTTTTTTCGTTTCCCCTTGACAAAATGCCCCAAGCGGAAATACAATACCGCATTGCGCAAGTATTTGAGCAAACCAATGAAGAGCAAAGCCGCCCTTACAACCAGCCCCAACAGCAGCAGCCGTCGCAAGGATATGGCAGCCCCCGGCACGGGTGCGGTCCGTGGAAACGGCGGGCGCGTGACGCTGAAAGAGATCGCGGCCCAGGCCGGGGTTTCGGTCACAACGGCCTCTCTGGTGCTTGCCGGAAAAGGCGCGGCGCGGCGGATCTCGGGCGAGGTCGAGGTTCGTGTTCGCGAGGTCGCCGCCGCCCGCGATTACTCCCCGAACCTGCTTGTTCGCTCGCTCCAGGATGGACGCACGAATATCCTCTCGTTCTACAGTGCCTTCGGCCACCGCGAGCAGGATGACCTCTATATGGACCGTGTCTCCACCGCCGTCGAGCGGGCCGCCGGGGCGCGGGGCTATGATGTGCTGGTCCACTGCGATGTTTCCCGCTCGGTCGATGAGACGTACCGACGTCTCAACGGCGGACGGGCGGATGGACTACTGTTTTTCGGACCGTATCAGAACGATCCGCTCCTGCCGCTCCTCCGGGGGTCGCGCCTTCCCACCGTTCTGCTCAACCATCAGGACCCTGAAGGCGTTCTGTCGTCCGTGCTGGACGATATGCACGGTGGGATGGCGTCGATTGTTTCGACTCTGATTTCGCTCGGTCACCGCCGCATCGCCGCAATCGCGAATGTCCCCGGATTGCGCTCCGATGCCCCGTTCCGGATTGCCGCGCTGCGCGAACTGCTGGGCGCGGCGGGCATCGAGATCCCCGACCACTGGATCATTCCGCTCCACCGCGGTTCCGAACACACCCCGGAGTCCGCGCTCCGTCTGCTTCTGTCCGAACCGGAGCCGCCGACCGCGCTGTTCTGCTGGCACGACCGTGTCGGTTATGAAATGCTGGAAGCCTGTGAGCGGCTTTCGGTGCGCGTTCCCACGGATCTTTCCCTGGTGGGCTACGACGGCATCCACTGGCCGTCCACCGCCCGCAATGTCCTGGCATCGGTCGAGGTTCCCATCGATACCCTCGCCGATGCCGCCGTCGCTCTTCTCGACTCCCTGATCGTCGGACCCGATGCGCCGTCGCTTGTGCATCAGGTCTTTCCCGTTACCTTCTCTTCCGGCGATACCCTCGCTCCGCCTCGTCGCCAATTGTCAAACCATGAAAGAGGTTCCCATGCAACGCCGCCCCTTCCCGACACGTTCCGCTAAAACAAACGCCTTTACCTTAATCGAGCTTCTCGTCGTTATCGCCATTATCGCGATTCTCGCCGCGATCCTGTTCCCCGTCTTCGCCCAGGCGCGGGAGAAAGCCCGCCAGACCTCGTGCCTGTCCAACATGAAGCAGATCGGGCTGGCGGAGATGCAGTATATCCAGGACTACGACGAGACCCACGTCCATATGTGGGACTATGGAATGCCGTGGCATCAGGTCCTGAACCCGTATGTCAAAAACCGTCAGATCTGGGCCTGTCCGAGCGATGCCTGGGACCGGGGCGATGTGCAGGCGGTCTCCTACAGCATGAATTTTGCCTGGCCCTACTCCGGCTGGGGATGGTCGGACGAGGATCCCCAGTTTCAGATGTCCCCGGCCCGGTCCTCTGAGTCCACGATTCCCGCGCCTGCCACAACCATCTTTATGGCGGAGCGGCCCAACTGGTACCATCAGTACGATCAGAGCTGGTCCGCCGAAGTCTTCCATGACTACGGCGAGTTCAACATGAAGGGCGGCGGTGCGACCCAGCACAGCACCGGCAGCAACTATCAGTTCGCCGACGGTCACGCGAAGTGGATGCGCAAGGAGCAGACGCTGGTACCACAGGGAAATCAGCCCCGGACAAAGGCGGAGCGGGACACCCGGTATCCCATCGAGGCGTCCGCGCCGTACCCGAACGGGATGTGGGACAAACGGCAATGAAGCAGGAACTGAACCCACTCGTTATCATCGCCGTTATCGTCGTCTTCATCGGCGCGGGAGTGGGCGCCTTCATGTATATGACCGCGCCGCGAACCCCTGCCGGGGTCAACTACACGCCGGGTGTCCCGCCGTGGATGGAGAAGGGCCAGGCGAAGACCGGAGCCCCCGTGGCGAAGGGATATAATCCCCGCTAGGGAAGGGCTTGGTTTCACCCCTCCCCCCGACGCCTTAGCGGCGGCGGGGGGAGGGGTGAAAAGATAACAAATGATTCTTCCATCCACTGAGACCAGTGCCGATGCCTTTGCCGTGACGGTTTCCCCGCGGCGACGGCGGCAGGTGATCGAAAACTTTGGGGCGTCCGGCTGCTGGACGATGGACCCGCTCGGAGAGACCTGGGGCGAGGCGGACAAGAACCGGATTGCCGATCTTCTGTTCTCGCGCGATAAGGGTATAGGGCTGTCGTTGTGGCGGTTCAATATCGGCGCGGGCGACCCCAAGAGCGACGGCTACTGGCAGCCGTGGCGTCGTGTCGCCTGCTTCAAATCCGCACCGGACGCCCCCTATGACTGGACCCGGCAGGCAGGGCAGCAGTGGTTTCTGCGGGCGGCGAAGACGCGCGGCGTCGAAAATCTGCTCGCGTTCACCAATAGTCCACCGGCCTGGATGACAGTCACAGGGCGGGCTTTCGGCGACGATTCCGCCCGCTCCACAAACCTCAAACCAGGCGCGGAGTCCGCCTTCGGCACGTTCCTCACCGATGTCTTGACGCACTTCCGCCGCGAGGGTCTGCCGTTCCAGTACATCAGCCCGATGAACGAGCCGTGCTGGGACTGGAAGGGCGGGCAGGAAGGCTGCCGCTACAATAACGACGACATCAAGCGCGTGGCGCGAGCCGTGGGTGCGGCGCTCAAAAAGGCGAGGCTGGACACCCATCTGGATATCGTGGATAACGGCGATATTCGGATGCTGCTCGACGATGACCTGTACGCCCGGTATACCGGCAAGCCCGGCGATATCGCGCGAATGGGCAATGAAGCGCACGGCGGGCGCGGCAAGTATCGCGAGGGCCTGCGTGACCTCCTCGGGGACCGCGAGATACAGGCGATCACCGGGCCGCGCTTTTCGTGTCACTCCTACTGGACTGCGGATCGGCCCCACGATCTTCAGAACCTGCGGCAGCTGCTGCGCCGGAACCTGGAACGGTACGCGCCGGGAGCCATCTACTGGCAGTCCGAGTTCTGCGTGATGGAGCACGGGCGCGACCTGGGCATGGATACCGCGCTGCGCGTCGCCGCCCTGATCCACCATGATCTCGTTTATGCTGAAGCATCGGCGTGGCACTGGTGGCTCGCCGTCTCGCCGGGGGACTATAAGGACGGACTCATCTACACGGACTTCGATGCCAATCGACCCGAAGGCCGCGCAATACTTCCCTCAAAGACGTTGTGGGCGCTCGGCAACTGGAGCCGGTTCGTTCGTCCCGGTGCACGCCGTCTGGAACTGGACACCGCGGGAATCCCCGACGAACTGCTCGTCTCCGCCTATCACCTGGAGCGGGAAAGGCGATCGGTCGTTGTCGCGGTCAACCGGCACGATGCGCCGCACACGCTTTCGCTTCGCCTGGACGATGCCCCGCGCGGCAGCCGCATTTCCGTGTTTATCACCGACGCCACGCGGGATCTGTCACGGGTTCTGCAACCGGTGGCTCTGTCTCTGGTGAACGCTATCCTGGTTCCTCCCCGCGCCGTGGTGACGGTCGAGATCGCCTGATCGCCTGATCCCGTGGTCCCGGTTCCGACGACGGGACTCAGGGCCGGGGAGCGCGGCGTATTTTGAGAAACGGACTCAGCGATACGGTTACCAGCAGCAAGCCAAAGAGATTGATCCAGGTTTTGATGGTCGCCCCGCCCACCTGGCTTCGCAGCAGGTAGTCGATGTTATGGAACGAGACCGCCTGTATCGCCGCGAAACATACCAGAAAGATCAGCGTCACCAGGACGAGCAAATACCGCTTCCAGAAACGCCGCACCCACCAGAGCAGTCCCATCGCCGCCACCGCCCCGGCGAGCGGGATCGCCTTTACCGCCGCCGCCTGAAGGTCTCGTCGGTCGTTGTACCAGCCCTCCACACGCGACTGCTGCCGCACCATTTCTGTCACCCCCGCGAGTACCCCCGAAACCTGCTGCAGGGCAAGGAGCCACAGGAGAAGACCCAGCGCGAAGAGAAGCAGGGAATAGGGACGGTGAGTGGGTGTCTGCCGCTCGCGCACCCCGGCTACCAGGTACATCAGGGCGGCGATGGTGTAGGCCGCCGCCAGCCAGAGCGAGCCGGGACTATTCATTGGAATTACTTTCCCGCGCGGACATCGTATGCCCAGAGCGACCCGGCATCCCGAATGTAGAGACGTCCGTTCGCGACGGCGGGATAGGACCAGGCTTTGGCCTGACCGCGCTCCGGCGCGTCCGGTGGCGTGAACCGTCCCACCTCGCGGTACGCGGCGGGAACCGCCTCGACCAGGGCCACATCACCGTTCTCGCCGTGAACATAGAGCCGACCGTCGGCGACGCACACCGAAGCCGCTCCGACCGACCGCTCTTCCCACAGAACCTTGCCGGTCTCGTAGTCCAGGCAGAGCAGGACGGCGCTCGTGGTGCCGTAGAGGTGGCTGCCTACTTTGACCGCGCCGCCGAGCGCGTTCGGCGCTTTTCGCTCGACATAGACCGGAGCCGCGGTGAACGTTCCGCCTGCCGCCGTCAATCGCGCCAGCCCGCCCCCCGCTGCCGAGGCCGAGTACACACTGCCGCCCGCTGTTCCCGCGACCGGCGTCGCCGCGTGGACCCCGAACCTGGCGTCCATCGACTTGTCGAAGCGCCAGAGAAATTTGCCCGTGCGGGCATCAACACCCACCAGTCCCTTGCTGAGGAACTGCGCGACCTGACGGACGCCACCGCTGTCGAACGCGATAGCGGAGGCGTAGCCTGCCACATCGCCGCCCGGAACCGCCGACTTCCAGACCGGAGCGCCAGTCATCTTGTTGAGTGCGATCAGAGTGGCCTCCGCGCCGCCGGGTGTGACAATCACCTGATTGCCGTCCACCAGCGGCGACTCGGCATACGCCCACGTGCCGGGTTTCCCGCCGAAATCGGTCCGCAGGCTCTTTGTCCATCGGAGGCTGCCCGTCGCCGTATCCAGACAGACCAGATCGCCGTCGGAACTCAGGGCATAAATCCGCGTTCCATCAACGGTCGGGGTGGAGCGCGCAGCGGGGTAACTGGGCTGCTGGTCCGGGTTTCCCACCTTGCCGATGCGCGTGGTCCAGAGCGTTTTTCCGGTCTTCGCGTCCAGGGCTTTCACAAATTCGCTGTCCATGCCCTTGTTGCCGGACAGGTAGAGGCGATCGCCCACGACCGCGACACTGCCGTAACCGGATCCGATATCCTTGACCTGCCAGAGCAGCTTCGGCCCGGCCTTGGGCCACGTTTTCAGCAGGTTTTTCTCCTGTGAGACGCCATCCCGCCGGGGACCGCGCCACTGTGGCCAGTCATCGGCGATGGCTCGGGCAGTCCCCCCGAGCAGAAGTATTCCAACAGCGGCGACGGTCAGCATCCTTTTACTCATGCGCACCACTTCTTTCGTTGGCCCCGACCGTTGTTACCAGGTGTCAATGTCACGGCCTGCTGGAATGGTAAGGGAAAACCGGGCTCCTGTCAAAGAGATGGGGGGAGCGAGGCAGGAATCCTCTCGGAACCCTGCGAACCGCCAAAGTGTTCTAGCTTTGTGAACACAAACAACTTTCCGACACTATTCGAGCCGCTGCCCCTCCACCGTGGCGGCGTCATTCTTCCGAACCGCCTCGTAATGGGGCCGATGACCCTGAATCAGGCAACCGAATCCGGTCACATGACCGACTGGATCGTGGACTGGTATGAACGTCGGGCGGCGGGTGGGATCGGCACCATTATCGGCGCGGCTGTCTTTGTTTCGCAGAACGGGCGGGGCTGGCCAAACGCGGTCGGGATCGCCGATGACAGCTACACCGACGGCTGGCGGCGCTGCGTGGAGGCCGCCCACCGACATGGGGCGCTTTTCGGAACACAGCTTTTCCACGGCGGCGCGGCGAGCACCGTCTCCCTCCTAGGACAGCAGCCGGTTTCGGCCTCGGATTGGACCCGCGAGGGCTTTGACCCCGCCCGTGCACTGACCCCCGCGGAGATCGAGCAGATCATCCAGGACTTCGCCGACGGGGCGCGGCGCAGCATCGAGGCCGGCTGTGATTTCGTCGAACTGCACGGTGCGCACGGATACCTGCTGCATCAGTTCTGGCGCGGCGATGTCAATCACCGACCGGACCAATGGGGAGAACTCACCGCTTTTCCCGTGGCGGTCACTCAGGCGGTTCGCGCCGTCATCGGTCCCGACATACCGCTGGTCTATCGTTTCTCGGTCCATGCCGACGATCCCGCGGCGACGAACAACCCGGTGACACCGGAAAGCCTGGGACAGTTTCTGACAACACTGGAAGCGGCGGGGGTCGATGTCTGGGATATCAGCTGCTGGCGCGAGTCCCGGAGGGGCTACTTCGGCGCGGATATCTGGCTGCCGGATTGGGTCCGCAAATACTCCGACAAGCCACGGATCGTTGCCGGAAATCTGCTCACGCCGGAGGAGTCGGAGGAGTATATCGCAGGCGGACATGCCGAGGCGGCTGCTCTTGCGCGCGCCGTTATCACCGATGCCGAGTGGGCCAACAAAGCGCGTACGGGCAGGCCGGAGACTATTCAGCCCTTCACCGACAGCGCCTTTGCGCAGCTAAAGGATGGGATCGATCCCGCCGCTGCCTGACGCAGGTTTACGAAACGCCGCCGAGCGGATAGAAACTCCTTGAAGACCGTTCTTCGGGTTTGAAAGGAGTTCCGGCGATGAAGGCAGTGATCGACTCTCAAGACCTCCGGGATGCGTACCGAGCGGAAGGCGAAGAGGCGGGCGTTCGCGCGACTATCCTGCGCCTCGGTACAAAGCAGTATGGCGCTCCGTCCTTAGAAACAGAGGAAGACCTCGCTAAAATTCACGATGTCGAGCGGTTAGAAGAGCTGGCGGAGCGTCTACTGGAGGCGGAAAACTGGAATGAACTCATGAATCCGCTCGGCATCTAAAGGAGTTACGGCGGCTAACCCGGCTGTGGCTGGACTGCCCGCGCCTCGCTCCGACCGTGGAGGAAGGAGAGGCCGAGGCCGGTCACGGCGCAGGCCATGACCACACCCGCGAACGGTGTCGCCGTGCCGTTGAACAGGGCGCTGACAAGGCTTCCCGAAAGCGCCCCACAGGCAAATTGTACCGTGCCGGACAGTGCCGAAGCGGCCCCCGCGAAAGCCGGATACGGCTCCAGGGCGAGCATTGAGGTAGTGGGCCCGATCAGGCCATGGACCCCGACGCAGACAAAGAAGCAGGCGGCGACCAGCACGAGGCTATCGATATGCAGAACCACCGATGCCAGGAGAACGAGGGCCGCGACAGATTGGGATATGGTCGCGAAGCGCATCAGGCGCGATGGCCCGAACCGTCGGAGAAGAAAGACGTTCGCCTGGGCCAGCCCGATCAGTCCGACCGCGTTCAGTGCGAAGAGCAGGCTGTAAACTGTCGGCGAGACATGATGTAGCGTGATGTAGATAAACGGTGAGGCTGCCAGGTAGGCAAAGAGGATCGCCTGTGAGAACCCGCCGATAAGCACCGGGAGCATAAACGAACGCTCCGAGGCGAGGCGTCCATAGGTACGCAGCGTCGCCGGGATGCCGCCTTCGGACCGACGCTGCCGGGGATGTGTCTCCTCGAGAAAGAGGGAAACGCTTCCGAAGCAGAGAAGGCCGAAGAAGGCGAGAAACCAGAACATCGCCTGCCACGGCAGCCAGGTGATTAAAAGGCTCCCGATCAGCGGCGCAAAGATCGGCGACACGCCCAGAACGAGCATCATCAGAGCGAAGAGACGGGCGGCCTCCTCACCGCTTCGGAGGTCACGCACGACCGCGCGGGGAATCACCATTCCCGCGCACGCCCCGATCCCCTGGATAAAGCGCATCGCGATCAGGGTGTTTATGTCCTGGGAGAGCGCCGACCCGACCGAAGCGATGGAAAACAGCAGCAGTCCGACCATCAGCGGGAGACGCCGCCCGTACCGGTCGGACAGCGGACCATAGATTACCTGACCCATTGCCAGCGCGATAAAGTAGCTGACCAGACTGAGCTGGACCCGTCCCTCATCGACACCCAGCGAGTGGGCGATAGCGGGAAAGGCGGGGAGATACATGTCGATGCCAAGGGCGCCAAGTGCGGTCAGTGTCCCGAGCACAAAGGCGTAGCGGACGTTCGAGTGGGAGGCGGTTTCGTTCATGTCGTGATTTCCTCTGGGGTTTGCGCCCAGGCAGTGCTGCAAAATCTATCGACATCGAACGAT
>JAZKEA010000157.1:12111-12983 GCA_040387315.1 Armatimonadota bacterium
GAACGATCTGCGGTTCGTAATCAGTACACCGAAGTCTCTGCCCCGGTTCCCACAAAATAGGCAACACCCTCAGAGACGGTGCGGCGGGCGACCAAAATCGTCCTCGTACCGTGGTGCGAGCGTTCCGAACACGCGGTCCCAGATCAGAGTGTAAAACCCGAAGTTGTGTCCGTCGTCCCCATGGTGCCCCGCATGGAAACTGCTGGTCGCAAGGTACCGCAGCACCGGCAGCCGCTTCCAGCGATCCGGCAGCGGCTCGACGCCGATATGACCGATCAGCCCGAACAGCACGTTGAAGCCGAGATACAGCGACATCCCCAGCCAGGTCGCGTTGTAGCAGGAAAGCAGGGCGAGCCAGAGCAGCCCAAAGCTCAGCGCCTCAAACGGATTCAGGACAAACAGCGTCAGCGGTCGCGGGCTGTCGTACCGGTGGTGCGTCCGGTGAATGAGGCGAAAGAGGAGCGGAATGTGCGCGAGTCGGTGCAAAACGTACATGAAAACATCCATCGTGAACACCAGGACGAGAAAGTCACGCAGAACGGGCAGGGCGCGGGTATCCGCGCGAACCGTGATGATTCCCGCACGCCATAGGAGAAGACCAAGAACCGTCACCAAGGAGTTCAGCAGAACCGTCGAGACGGCGAGGAGCACCTGCGCGCTATCGATAGGGGGGCGGGCGTCCACCACCGGGCGGTTTGCGAAACGCCGTGCCAGCCATTCGCCTATCACGACAGAGACCAGCAGGATAAGGCAGTTCTCCCCAATCGCCAGCGCGGCGATCAGGGGCAGGGGCGCATCTCGAAGGAAATCGAGGAAACTATCCACACGGTGATCATACAGTGGGGGACGGGCTTTCGCCTTTACTCGTGCCC
>JAZKEA010000157.1:12993-27724 GCA_040387315.1 Armatimonadota bacterium
CCACCACCGGGCGGTTTGCGAAACGCCGTGCCAGCCATTCGCCGATGGCGACAGATGACAGCATGATGAGGGCATTTTCCGCAAGCGCCATCGCGACGACAAGGGGGAGGGGTGCATCACGAAGAAAATCGAGGAAGCTAGCATGGCGAAAGCAGGGCATCAATAGTTTAACTTATTTTCGTTCAATTACTAAATATACACTGCCTTATCCTAATCGGTAAACTCACCAACGGCAGTCATAATATTGTTATGGCTGCCGTGAACGTTGCGGAGATGTGTTACCCTATCCCTTGATTTCTCTCTTTTTCCTTGGAGCAAATGTCGAATCACATGTCTGTGGAAACCTCTCCTCTTACCGACGACGATATCGCCTTCATCCACAACACGCTGGAGCGAATGCGACACGCGGACCCAAAGCTTCGTGTGTACCTTGCCAAAGCGCACAAGTATAAAGTCGGACTGCCCATTCCCGAAGAAGATCTGAGCCGATTCGAGAAAAAAACCGGCATCACCCTCCCGGCGGACTGGCGCTCCTTTCTGGCCCGGGTCGGTCCCGGAGCCGGTCCGAAGAGCGGAGTGGAGTACCACATTGCTGAGAAGGATCTAGAGATGTATGATCTCCAGAATCCGTTTCCATACACAGAGGCTACCGGTCCGTTCGATGATTGGGAGGAAGAGGTAAGCCGGTATCCCCATGGGAAATTGCCCGGGGCGATCTGTATCGGCTATCTCGGGGGTGATGTTTTTGGTTACCTTGTCGTCAACGGCCCCACATCGGGAACCGTCTGGGCTTATTCCGACGAGACCTACTGGCCGAGCGGAATAACCTTCTGGCAGTGGTACTCGCGGTGGCTGACCTTCCTGAACGATGTCGCGGTTCCACAGCTTCAGAGGGATGCTCCTTTCGACCAGGTGTTAGTAGGAATGACCCTGACGGAGGTCATCAGAATCTGTGAGCAATCCGGCATTACGCTGCGAGAAACCTACAGAGACGGCAATGAGTACACACTTTCAATGGAAGGTTATATTTCTGACATAAATATGACCTCTTCATCCTCGGGCAAACAAGAGAAGGAGAATAAAGTCAAACGAATTGTGCGCTTCGGAATCTCAAACAAAGCGGGAGACTTCGGAATACCGGGCATTTGACGATTGCAGTTTGTTGCAGTCCGTTGACACTTTTCGCACCAATGACCAGGCTTTCCCGCGCCGCTTCTACTACCTGGCACGTGACGACTTCCATTCCGTTGCTCTCCCTAATACGCCCTACCTGCGACAGGGAGAGCCACAAAGAGCCGTGGGTATATGCCTGCCAGCTACTGCTTTACGGATGTACTGTCTGTACTGTCCGTTCTCTTATAATTGGGGAAAGTTTATTAGTTTGGGTGAGATCGCCTTACCGTACGTTTCACGGCTTTTCCGCAGTTTCGGTGAAAACGGCTCAAAACGTCAATGGCGGGAGAGCCAAAGATATACACACGGTGATCATACCTCGCCGGGTGCGAGTCCGGTTTCAAAACGACAACAAGAGGAATTCATGGCCCGGCAGGGAAACATACGGTTACCCCTATTAATGGGCCGCTTTCCACGGAGAACGCAATGCCGACAATGCCGACAGTGCCGACGCATCGTTTCTGGATTTCCCTGACCCTGGCGGCAGGACCCGCCGCCCTGCTGGGTTTCTTCGCCGCCGCGCAGATCGCCGGTGCCGTCGCCCAGCCGCCGCTCTCCAAGGCAAAACCCGCCGATGTCCGCGACGGGGCGACGCTCGCGGTCGCTGCCCGGACGTTTCTATCCGCGCTCACCCCGCCGCTGCGGCAGAAGGCGGTCTTTCCCTTCGCAGCGGATGAACGGGTCGCCTGGCATTATGTCCCGATGGCCCGGCGCGGCGCGGCCCTCGGCGAGATGGACGAGGCGCAGCGCGCGGCGGCAATGAATCTGCTGCGGGCGGCGGTGAGCGCACCCGGCTTTCGAAAGATCGAGACGATCCGTGCGCTGGAGAATGTGCTTCGGGGGATCGAGAACGGCTCCCCGAACCGGGACCCGGAGAAATATTACCTGACCGTGTTCGGTGAGCCCTCGGCGCAAGGCGTGTGGGCCCTGCGCTACGAGGGGCATCACCTGTCCTTTCACTGGATGGTCAAAAACGGAAAAGTAGTCGCCAGCACGCCGCAGTTTCTCGGAGCGAATCCCGCACGAGTGGGTTCGCGGACGTCTGCCGCCGGACCTCGGGAGGGAACGACCGCGCTTTCGGGCGAGGAGAATCTGGGACGGATGCTGGTGACATCGCTGACCACGGCGCAGCGCACGAAGGCGGTGGTGAGCGATGTCGCGCCGGGGGAGATCCTGACCACGGCGCTTCGCCGTGCCGTCCTGCCCGCCGGGACCGCGGCGGGCCTCCGGTACGCGGAGATGGATGCCCGGCAGAAGGGAATGCTGGAGAGTGTGATCCGGGAGCATGCCTCGGTGCAGACGGCGTCAGTCTCCGCGCGGCGGCTGGAGGCGATCCGAAAAGCGGGCATGGACGACGTTCGGTTCGCGTGGATGGGCAGTCTGGAGAAGGGGCAGGGCCACTACTACCGGATTCAGGGCAAAACATTTCTGATCGAGTACGACAACACGCAGAACAAGGCAAATCACATTCACACGGTCTGGCGGGATTTTCGCGGCGATTTCGGCGAGGATGTGCCGGGCGAGGACACTCTGGCAAGGCACTACGAGCGGTTCTCGCCGGGGACCGCGGCAGGGCTGGACCATGGGCACGATCATGGAGCGAGCGGCATGCATTCCCACCCCCATCCCTGATCCGTGCCTATGAGACGCAGGCGGTTTGTTTCCCGGAGTGACTACTCGGAAACAAACTGCCTGCCGGTGATTGCTGCCCTAAAGGGTTTCACCGCGCATCGCGTCGGGATCGACGGATTCGGCAGCCCTTGGCGGGGAAAGCGGCAACAAACACGTCCTGGGGAATGTCCTCGGCAATGGTCTCGCTCGCGCACGCCTGCTGGACAACGAACTGCACTGCGTCAATGGCCGATCTTATCTACGGCTTCGAGGATTGAACGTTTTGCTGGGACAGCCGATCGAGAGAGTTCGTGGAAGCCTTCACTTCCGCGACTCATCGGGTACAATCCCATAAGTTCGCGTGTTCTCGTAGAGGTATTCTGATAAAGGAGTCGCCCCCGATGTCAATGTGCTTCCCCCCCTGCCGCATTCGCCGTTTTGGCCTGGCTGTGCTGGCGGCATCGCTTCTTCTCCCACTTCCCACACTTCGGGCGCAGGACCTGCCCCCTGGTGTACCGCCCCACGGTGTTCCGCCCGGTGTCACCGTGACCCCCGGCCCCACGAACGGCAGCGCGCCCCGGAATCCTGCAGTTCAGGAGGTGCCTGCGGACACCGAGTCGGGCGACCGGAAGCTGCCCCTTGAGAGCGTCGCGCCGTACTCTTCGTGGAAACATCATGTGGCGGACAAGCCCGAGCAGGCGCTTGTCCAGGTGCGTGGCGGCGGCGCGGTCGCAACGGGCCTGGTGATCCGCTGCGACGGGTTCGTTCTCGTCCCCCGCGCCATGCGGGATGTGGCGCGAAACGGCGGACTGGTCGAGGTCACCTACCGCAGCGTGGACGGTGTCGGCGGTAATGGCGGCAGTATGGGTAACGCGAACACCGAGACCGGGAAACGTTCGAACCCGCCCGTAACGGTGGCGGCGCGCTACCACCCTGGGACCCATGCCAGTGTGCCCTATGCCCTGATCAAGACCAACGGAGCGCATGCCCCCTCGCTGCCGCTGCTGGAGAGCCACAACGTCGCGCCCGGCCAGCCCGTGCGGCTGCTCTGGCTTGCCAGCGGGGCGAACCCTGAGGTGATCACGCGACCGGCGGTTATCGGGCCCGCCGCGGAAAACAAGGACACCTTCTCGGTTGCCCCGGAGTCAGACAGCACAGCAGAGGTTCCGTTCGGTGCGTTTGTGGTGGATGCGGCGAGCGGGGCGGTGGTCGGCATGGTGACACAGGAGGGAACGCATCCTGCGTTTATCACCCTCGCGCGGTTCCAGGTCATCGCGGGCGAAGTTGGTGTCGCTCCGGACCGCGCGGCAGTGCGCCTTGGCGACCGACCGGGCACGCTCCCGAAGAATGCCCCGCCGATGGTCTGGGTGCCCGGCGGGCCGGTCGCTCTCGATGGCGTGGCGGCAAAGGAGTCCTCGCTTGCGTTCGGCACCACGGTCGCCTGTACACCCGGTTTCTGGGCAGCGGTCCAGCCGGTAACCAACGGCGAGTACCGAACATGGCTGAAGGGGCAGGGTCTGCCCCTTCCCTTTGGCTGGACCGACCAGGACCTTCTGAATCCTGTCCGGCGGGCGGATCGTCCTGCCTGTGGGATGTTTCTCAATGAGGCGATCACGTACGCCGCCGCCCAGCAGTCGCGCCTCCCGACCGAGGTGGAGTGGCGGCGAGCCGCGTATACCACCGACACCGCCTGGGTGGAAGAACAGAACGTCACCTGGGCCACTGCCGCCCAGGAGGTTCGTGCTCTGCTAACGGATATCTCGGGCCTGGTTATCAAGGCAGAGCTGGATGCATTGGCCAGCGCCCGCGCCGGAAACTACAATCAGAGCGCTGAGCGACGCCCGACCTCCCCCAACACCCGCGTCAATGTTCTCGTCTCCACGACACCGGAACTGGAGGAGGCGAACGAACGGCTGGAAAACTACGTCAACATCTTTCTCGGAAGGCAGGATATCTGGGGTCAGGTGCACCAGATGGACGCCTATCGTCAGGATGTCAGCGTGTTTGGCGCAAGAAACGTCCTGATCAATGCGCCGGAACTCGTGCTCTCCCGACTCAATCACGTCACGTACGCGGCGAAGCGGTATCCTGCCGTGGCGGATCCCGACCTCAGGGTGTTTAAGGCTATGGTCCTTCAGATGGGGACGGAGAGGAGCGCGGAGCGGGAGGTTACGCTGCAGCGTCTGATACTGGCCTGCCTGTTGATTCTTACCTGGCAAGGCGGGTCAGCGAGAGCCGACTGGGCGGGCTCGATTTTGAGCGTCGGGAGTTCTACGCGCATCCAGCTGGGGGAATCGGGTTCTGTGCTCAATAGTTCCACTACAGGCAGCTCTTTGAAGTCATTGATTACGAGAGCGCAGGGCAGTCTCGTGAACCAGACGCGTGCCGGTTTCCGCTGCGCTCGCTAGGCAGTAGAGGCTGACCCTCTTTTGTTCGCGGGTTTCATAAAGCGCTCTTACCGTGAAATTGCCGGGCAAAGGCGGGTTTTGCGGTTCCCATTACTGGTTTTATGACACGTGTCGAACCGCGGGCACCATTGTTGCTAATGTCTGTACGGTGTCGTCCACAGGAATAAGCTCGCCTGCTGTTTTACGCATTAGATGCGGGAACGGCAGGCGGGCTCCTGCGATAAATCACCAACCTAACGGTTACAGCAGGTCTATTCACCATGCATCTTTTCTTCTCGCTCGCATCACCCTCGGCGCTGCGGCGAACGTCGTCCGCATCGCGTCGTCGTTTCCTTTCGGTCTGCGTTCCCACGGGTCTTCTGGCCGCCGTCGTGGGGCTCTCGGTGACGGCGTCTCCCGACGCCGCGCTTGACACCGGCGAACCGGCGGCGGTAAGATCGGTCACGCGAAGCGCCGTCCCGGCGCTCAGGACAAGGGAAAGAGGACACACGATTTGAAACGACGACGATTTCTGGCAGCGAGCGGTTTGGGCCTGGTCGGCGCTCTCGTAAGCGGCGGTTTGACCGGCTGCGGCGGCGGCAGCAGTGTGTCCGACCGGACGCAAATAGAGGAGGCAGCCAGCTTCCGGATCGTTCCTATTCCCCAGCGCGAACACGGCTATGATAGCTTTGAGTCTCAGGTGATCGACTCGACCACAGAGATGACCCGCTTTCTGGAAAAGACGGCGCAGGATGCGTACTGGAATAATAAAGATGGTTTCTTCCTGGCGCTGGAGCAGGCGAACCTGAACTTTGAGACCGAATCGCTGGTGTTGATTTTCGATACCGAGGGCAGCAGCGGCATCCGTGTGACGCTGGATACCCCTCAGCTTCAGGGCACCACGCTCAACGCCACGGTTCATATCTCCCTCTTCACCGGGGGCACCGCCGATATGGCCTCTCATGGGTTCGCCCTGGCCGTCCGGAAAGACCAGGTGGATGCCGTCGCGGTTACTTTCGATGATCCCAACGACTGGAGCCGCAAAGAGCCGTTACACCTCGCCGTGGGGGATTGACGTTCGCGCCATTCGGATTAGCCCTGGCGGCGGACGATCTCAGCGATCCAGAGGGGCGCGAAAGGCGACGTGCAGCCCTTCGACGTCGGGTAATCGCGGAACACGCCGAGCTTCTCGCCAATGCGCAGGGCGCGTTCGCGCTGCTCCGGGAAGTGGATGCCAATTGCCGCGAGGCAAGAGTTCATGGTCCACTGCACCGGCGGGGGAGCCGCGCCCATTTGTGTCTCGATTCGGTCCAGGAGCGTCGTGATATCCAGACCCTCCGGGTTCTTTTCCACGCGCTCGGCGGTTAAGCTCCAGCCAGCTCTGGCAGCCATGTCGTCGTCGGATTCCATCCACTTACGCCGGAGCGTCTCCTTCTCAGGGTGGAGTTTCACAACATGCGTTCCCAGCCAGTCGGCGACAGGCAGGTAGGGCACGAAACGCACCATCGCGTCTAACGCCTCGGCGGGAATCTGTTTAGGCCGCATCACCAGAGTCGCCAGGAGCATGGCGTCCAAATTTTCAGTCTGCCACAGCGCGGACGCCAGTTCAGGATCTGTCTTCAGGACTTTCGCCATGGCGCGCAGGTCGGCCCGCTTGACCCCAAACTGGTTCTCGCCGACACCGTTCCTGGCATTTGACTGGCGCATCGCCTCGCTGCCGAGCGCCTTTAGCTGTTCCATCGTTTCGTCAAGAGTCACGTCGTTTATTCCCTTTAGTCTCTGCAGGCCGGGATGTTCTCCTGTTCTCACTCGCTGTTTTCCGTTCATGCAAAAAAGGAATTCCTGCCGCATTTGCAGAATCTATTAGTCCAAAGTGACCGGTGATCCTCCCCGCAGGGAGAGCGCCGGAACTCGTCCTGTATTGCACTGTGCTCACGGGTCATCGTTTCACCGTTGAAGGAGCAGCACAATGAGACGCCAGCGCGTCCCCGCGTATTTCAGGTCAGATGTCGGTCACGCCCCGCACCGTTTTCCCAGCGGGACGCTTCTGGTTTCGGTCAGCCTTCTTGTCGGAGGAATGCGACTTGCCGATGTCCTTCCCATGCCGTCCCTCCCTCGATTCTTGGCAGGCAAGCCGGTGACAGCGGCCGTCTGGGAGCGTAAGGGAACTGCAAACGCGAGCGGCGCAGCAGGGTCAGCAAACGGATTGACTGCACAAATCTCAGAACCGGATCTCAGCGTTCAGGACATCTCCTACGGTGCGACCCGGGCTCCCCTCTGGCCGGGCGTGTCTGTGCTGGAGACTGTCGCGGACGACGGACGGATCACGGTGGTCGATCCTCGGAGCAGGGCGAAGATCTGGGACGGCCCGATCCGGGACGCACACTTTGAGTATACGTACATTTCCGCCCGGCAGACACTCAAGGATTCTGCGGGACGCGTGATCTGGTCCGACGCACCGAAACTCGACCTTGTCTTCGACAGGCAAATCGATGGTAACTCCCGCCTGACCGACAATACCGGACGAGTCCTCTGGTCCGGAATGCTGGCCCCGGCTCCGATGCCGTCCGCCCCCCGCGCCAGCCGTCGCGGGACGACCTACACCATGAATTTTTCCGGAGTGCGAATCAGCGGTGTCAATGGCTACTGCACCGTCGTCAACGACTCCGGCGAAAACCCCGAAGTGCTCTGGTCGGGAACACTGCCGCCTCGGCCCCTGCTCCTGATGCGCGCGTCACACCGCTTCCTGTTCTGCGGGAGGGTCCCATCGGCGCTTGGTCGGCAGGACCAGAGTCTGACGATCCGTTTCTCTCGCGAGCCGGGGTCCGTGACGATCCGTGATACCCAATCCCAAGTGCTGGGCAAGCGTTCCCTGGATCTGCTGAAGATGGACACAAGGATCAAGAACCGGGAGGGTGGTGGGCAGGTCATTCTGCCGCCGCAGTACCAGATCCCGTATGGACGACTGCACCGATCCGGTTCCGTTCTTGTGACCTACCATGATCGGGCAGGTCAGGTTGTCCAGAAAGGGAGCCTGGTGCGCGACGGCAGTCATTTCCGCGCCAACAGCACCGCAGCCCTGTGGTAAGGTACGCTCGCTCCGCCGTTCTGCAGGCCATAATCCCGGCAGTGTGTGTCTGCGCCACAGCCACAGCCGCCAGGGCGCAAATCGACATCGCGAAGCCGTTTCCGGTACGGTCGGCCCTCGATTTTCCTGCGCCACCGTATCTGTTTAGCAATGGAAGGGAGACGCGCGGCGCCCTCTCCGGTCCCGTCAATGCGCCTCGACCCGATCTCGCCTTTTTCACCCATCCGTCATTCGCGAAAGAAGGGGCGACGGGACGGCTGTTCTATCAGGCGTTTACGCTTGTGAATCGCCTCGATCCCGCTCTGCCGGAGGAGCAGGTCTGGTTCATCGCCTGGCAGCCGTCCGGCAGGGAATCTGCCGGTCTCGCGCAGCGACTCTTTCCGCAGACGGGCTATGACATCTCCGAAGTCGAGACGGACGGCAAAAACCTTCTTCTCCGGCAGACACCGGTCTTCGGGAGCCGAAAAACGGGCATGCTCACGACGGGGTACCGCTGGGCCGGTGATGTGATCGGAAATGGAAAGTTTGTCCCCAATGGTCAGCGAACACTTCCTCCCCGTGTGCTTCCTCCGCAGTCCGACTTTCAAAAGCATCGCGACCAGGGCTACTACCAGCTCAGAACCTGGCAATGGGCGGCGGCGAAGGCTGAGTTCGGCAAGGCGCTCACGCTCCGGCCCACGGATGCCGCCTGCTGGTACGCGCTTGGTCTCGCCCACGAGGGAAGCGGCTCCCCGAACGTGAAGCGGGCGCTCCTCGCCTACGGAAAGGCGATCACCCTGGATCCTGCCAGGACGCCTGCCTACGTGAAGCGCGCCCATCTCCTGACCCAGGGGGGGCAGTACGCTCCCGCACTCTCCGATTTGACCCAGGTAATAAAGCGTGAGCCAAAGGATTACACGCATTACCTGCTCCGTGCCGCGATCTACGCCCGCAATGGTAACTTCGCCCACGCCGCCTCCGATGCGAGGAGCGCCGCGAAGATCGAGCCGACCGAGTCCGAACCGCACTCGCGGATGGCAGAATACCTGTATAGAGGCGGAAACTTTCCTCAGGCTATCGCGAGCGCCACTCGCGCTCTGGCAATCGATGACACGGCAAACGAGGCCCGTCTGATTCTTGGCTATATCTATGCCCGCCAGAACCAGGAAGATAAAGCGAAGCAGATGATCCGTGACGCCCAGGCCCATGGTCTCACCCGGATGGAACACCGCGCAGGGGGCGCCGAGATGGAGCGCGTTCTCAAAACAAACCCCGATGCTGCGGGTGCGCGAGCCCTTCGTGACCTTCTTCGTGGCCCGAATGGCCTGTAATACCCTCCGCAACGCCGCGAATCTCTATCTCTTTGGATAAAGTTCGGATTTGCCCGTTTTGAGGACCGCCTGCATGCTATAATTTCCCAGTCCGTTCTTGATTCAGGGAATCAGGCGACTGAGGATGTTATATGGTCCTGGAGGATCTTCTTTGAAGCGGCGATCTGCTGTTCCGTTGTTTCCTGTGCTCAATACGCTCGTGATACTGTGTTTTTCGGTCAACTGCGCCGTGGCGCAGGATCAGCCTCCTCCTCCGGACACTCCCGCTCCGGTCACTACCGAACCCCTGCAGGTAGACGTGCCGGAACCAGTGGATATCAGCTACCCGTCACGTCTGCTTTCGGGATTCGGCGACATCGTGTATTCCAGTGCCGGAAGCGGTACGAACCGAAATTTCAGCCTGGGACAGCTGACGCTGCAGTATACGTCCGCGCTTTCGCCCCGGGTCTTTGTCTTTACGGAGCTGACGTTCTCCCCACGCCCGGATGCGGGTGCGGGAACTCCCGCCGCGCCGGGATTCAATGCCGAGGTCGAGCGTCTTTTTGCGCGTTATGATCAGAGCGACATCCTGAAAGTGTCTGCGGGGCGCTATCATACCCCGATCAACTGGTGGAATACCGCTTTCCATCATGGGCTCTGGCTCCAGACCACGATCGCGCGGCCTGAAATGACCCGTTTCGGCGGTCAGTTTATCCCGCCGCACTTTACCGGGGCCCTGATCGAGGGGACCTTTCCCGCGAGTGGCCTGAATCTCTCCTACAATGTCGGAATCGGGAACGGGCGCGGGGCGGTCTTCAGCCGAAGCGGTGATGCGGGAGACAGCAACGGGGCGGCGGCGAAGCTGCTGAAGCTTTATGTTCGACCGGATAAGCTCTATGGCCTCGAAGTCGGGGGTTCCGTTTATGACGACCGTGTCTCCGTGACCACGACGACACCGGCGGGCGGGGGACCGGCGACCACCTCGACCCGCAGCGTGAACGAAACCATCGTCGCCGGGCACATCGTCTACCAGAAGGAAAATCCCGAGGTGATCGCGGAGTATGCACGGAGCCGCCACAGAGAAGATAACGGGACGACGACATCGAGCGACGCCTACTATATTCAGGTCGCCTATCGCCGGCCGGGCTCCTTGTTCAAGCCGTACTATCGGTATGAACGGATGACCGTGGCGGAAACAGACCCGATCCTGACGCTCACCCCGAGCCTCACGGGCAACACTGTGGGGGTTCGGTACGATTTTACCGAGCTTGCCGCCTTTAAGCTGGAGTACCGTAACATGGAGCGTGGACCGAAAAGTCGTTCCTTTGGGGTCAACACGGCTGGATTATTCGCTCAGGTCAGCTTCGCCTTCTAAGGAACCAAACAATCATGCGCGCTTCATTTTTTCGCGCCGTAAGCTGGTTTCTCCTGTTACGGTGCCTGCTCCCTATTATACTTTCCGGTGCCTCTTCGGTTCCCACCCCCGTCCGGGCGGCGGACGGCGATATCGCTGTCGTGGTGCATTCCAAAGTGCCTGTCGACAATCTGAGCCTCGCCGAGCTTCGCAAGGTCCTGCTCGGAGATCGGCAGTTCTGGTCGTCCAATCAGCGGGTTACCCTGCTGATCCGTGCGCCGGTCGCACGGGAGCGTGACGTTATCCTGAAACGCGTCTACCAGATGAGTGAGGCCCAGTTCCGGCAGTACTGGATCGCCAAAGTCTTCCGGGCGGAGACGGTCGCCGGGCCAAAGATCGTGTATTCGAACAAAGTCGCGGGGGACCTTGTTCGTGCTTTGCCCGGAGCCATTGCGTTCATCGATACCACACAGGCTCCCAAAGATCTGAAAGTCCTGAAGATAGACGGTCGCCTGCCGGGAGAAAAAGGCTATGCGCTGTCGAACTGAGCGGAGCCACCGGAACCTACTATGACTATTCAGCGACGACTGGCGCTCTCGTTTCTCGCCATTATGGTGCTGTTTGCGACGAATCAGATCGTTTCCATTATCGCCAGCAACAATCGAAGTGAGGCCGCGGCCTCGCTTCGTCGCGCTCTGGGACGACGCATCCAGATAATCTCCATCGAGCAGGAGATCGGAAACCTGAAACGCCAGGTCGAGCTGATGAATCAGATCGCCCCCGGCGCCTCGCGGGAAGGGTTCGGCCCCAGGGAAATCAAGCAGTTCTCCTCGGAAATCGATGGGGTCACGGAGGACATTCGCAAGCTGCGGGAGCTCTCCGACGACGAGACGATGTCGGAGGCGCTCACGCTGGAGAAAGCCTTTGGGGAGCTTGGCGAATCGTGGATGGTTTTTTACCGGAAAGCGGGTCGTGACCAGGCGGCGGCAATCACCGAGCTTGTGACCCGGGCGGACCCGCTCAGCGAAAAGCTGCTGAAGCGGCTCCCTGCTCTCAATCAGCAGGAGCGCACGCGGGAGAACGAGGCCAGCGCCCGGTTCGCGGAAGTGAGCCGCCTTGCCAATCAGGCGACCCTCTCGCTCTTTTGCTTTTCAGCGCTTCTGGCGACTCTGATCGCGTATCTTCTCGCCCGGCATATCACCCGCGGGCTGAACGTGCTTGAGCGCGGCGCGGCGTCTCTCGGCGCGGAAAATCTTCATCAGCAGATACCGGTCCTCTCCAAAGACGAACTCGGGCATCTCGCCGCGTCGTTCAATCAGATGGCGGATAATCTGCTTGGTGCGCGGAACCGCCTGAAACAGACCAATGAGGAGCTGGAGGCGGCTAGGCTTCAGTCGGAGGCGGCGAACACCGCGAAGAGCACGTTCCTGGCGAACATGAGCCACGAGCTGCGCACCCCTCTCAATGCCATCATCGGGTTCTCCGAGGTGCTGGCGGACAAGACATTCGGCGAGCTGAACAAGCGTCAGGAGCGGTATGTCAACAATATTCTGACCAGCGGACGGCACTTGCTGCAGCTCATCAACGATATCCTCGATCTCGCCAAAGTGGAGTCCGGACGGATGGAGCTGGACCCCTCGGAGATGGATGTGGGCGAATCGTTCCGCGTGGTGGAGACAGTCGTGAAGCCGCTCGCGCTGCAGAAAAAGCAGACGCTTCGAACGGTCGTTCCCGATGCGATGCCACGAGTGACGGCAGACCCGGCGAAGTTCAAGCAGATTATGTACAATCTCGTGAGCAACGCCATAAAGTACACGCCGGACAGCGGAACGATTACGGTTTCCGCGGAGATAGTCGCGCAGGACAGCGGTCTTCCCGGCGGCGGTCCCGCCTTACGCGTCTCCGTTATCGATGATGGTATCGGTATAAAAGCGGAGGATGTTGACCGCGTTTTCGGCGAATTTGAGCAGCTGGACGATTCCTATGCCCGGCAGCAACAGGGGACCGGGCTGGGGCTAGCGCTGACCCGCCGGTTTGTCGAGCTGCACCAGGGGCGAATCTGGGTGGAGAGTGAGGGGCCCGGAAAGGGATCTTCATTCCATTTCGTGCTTCCCCTGGCGCCCGAAGCGGATAAATCGGTCGCGGACCCCGCCCCGACACATAACTCGGATCATGCGATGGGCCAGACCGTTCCCGTGGCGACCGACGCCTCGCGCCGAACCGTGCTGGTGATCGAGGATGATCCGAAGGCGCGGGAGCTGATGTCTTATTATCTCACGGAAGGGGGATACACCGTCCTCACCGCCTCCTCGGCCGAGGAGGCGACCCGTATTGCGCGTGAGATGAACCCGTACGCCATCACCCTGGATATCGTCCTGCAGAACGAGGACGGCTGGCAGGTGCTCGAAAAGCTCAAATCGCAGCCGGAGACGAAAGCGATACCTGTCGTTATCGTCTCAATCACGGAAGACCGTCAGCTCGGCGCGGCTTTTGGCGCGACCGAGTTCCTGGTCAAACCCGTGGATCGGAACCGGCTGGTGGAAGCGGTCGAGCATGCCGGGGCGGGACGTCGGGCATCGAGTATCCTCGTGGTGGACGATCAGCCGGAGACCGTGGACCTGCTGACCGACGTTCTGAAATCGCGCGGCTTTGGGGTGATACCGGCATACGGCGGGCAGCAGGGGATCGATCTTGCCATCGAGCGACTGCCGGACGTGATCGTGCTGGACCTGATGATGCCGGAGGTGAGCGGTTTCGATGTGGTACAGCGGCTTCGCGAGCATGCCCAGGCGCGTGATATACCGATTCTGATTTTTACCGCGAAGGAGATTACCCCGGAAGACCGGGAAAGACTCCGAACTCAGGTGCAGGCGGTCATCTCGAAGTCCGGTAAGGACGATCTGCTGCGGGAACTTCAAAAGCCCCGCGCCCTGATCGGCGCGAAAGAGGCGTAAGTCATGAAAAACGATACAGCGGTGCATATCATGCGGGCCAGGGAATGCGCTGGATTGCTGGCGATGTTTCTCACTATGAACTTATTCTCGAGAGCCGTCAAGTTCGCGCTTGGCCTGTACAAGGACGACGGCCCCTATGCCTGGGTAGACTTCACACAGCCCGTCGTTTTAACCGGGCTAGCCTGGTTCATCTTTTACTGCCTGATTAAAGCCGAACCGGGCAAAGCCGTGATTGCAGCCGCGCCGTTAAAGAAACGCCGATGAAAACCATTCTAGTGATCGAGGATAACCCCGTCAATCTGGAACTGGTGACGGACCTGCTGGAGATCGCCGGCTACGAGATACTGCAGGCGATGTCCGCCGAGGAAGGGATCGAGCAGGCGCGCGGCGCACAGCCTGACCTGATCCTGATGGATGTCCGGCTGCCGGGGATGGATGGACTGTCCGCGACCCGCATTTTGAAAAGCGACGCGGCGACACAGCATATTCCCGTCATCGCCCTGACGGCCCAGGCGATGAAGGGGGACGAGGAGGAGGCACTCGCGGCGGGATGCGATGCCTACCTGAGCAAGCCTATCGATACCCGTGCGCTCCCTCAGGTGATCGCGCGGGTGCTTGAAGAGAAGTGAGCTCGGTCACCCCGGTGAGGGCAGGACTCCGGTACAGAAACACACAACGATGAAAGATAACCAAGAGACCAAGCTGCACCGCATCCTCGTCGTTGATGACGAGCCGATGAACCGGGAGCTTCTGAGCGCCATGATCGAGATACTCGGGCATGACACCGTGGAGGCCGCCAACGGTCATGAGGCATTGGAACTCGCCGGTGACGACATCGACCTCGTGCTGCTCGACATCATGATGCCTGGAATGAA
>JAZKEA010000157.1:27734-30653 GCA_040387315.1 Armatimonadota bacterium
GATTTGATCCTCTCCGACTTCGCGCTCCAGGCGATGAACGGGATCGAGGCCCTGACACAGCTCAAGGCGAGCGAACACCTGCGGCACATCCCGGTCGTTATGATCTCGGCCCTCACCGACATGGAGACCGTTATCCAGTGTATCGACCGGGGAGCGGACGACTATCTCAGCAAGCCGTTCAACTCGTCTCTGCTCCGGGCTCGGATCGGGGCGTGCCTGGAGAAGAAACGCCTGCGGGATCAGGAAATCGAGCTTTATCGGCTGCTGGAGGCCGCCCATTCCCGCGCGGAGGGCCTGCTCCTCAATGTCCTGCCGGGACCCATCGCCGAGCGGCTCAAGCTCTCGCCGGACTCGATTGCCGATCATTTCCAGGAGGTCGGTGTCCTGTTCGCCGACATTGTGGATTTCACCGCGCTTGCGGCCCGGCTTTCGCCGAGCGAGGTCGTCAGCCTGCTCAACGAGGTCTTTTCGGCCTTCGATGCGCTTGCGGAACAGTATGGGCTGGAGAAGATCAAGACGATCGGGGACTCCTACATGGCGGTCACCGGCCTCCCCGAACACTCCGAGCATCACGCCCGCGCGCTCGCCGACATGGCGCTCGCGATGCACTCGGCGATTCGCCGCATCGAAAGCCACGTTTTGCTCGGTCAGCCGCTCAAACTCCGCATCGGTCTCAACATCGGGCCGGTCGTCGCCGGGGTGATCGGAACGAAGCGATTTATCTACGACCTGTGGGGGGACACGGTCAACATTGCCAGCCGTATGGAGTCTCAGGGAGCGCCCGGAACCGTGCAGTGTACCGAAGCTGCCTACCTACTGCTGGAGCACAATTTCAATTTTGAGGGACCATTCCCGGTGCAAATCAAAGGCAAGGGCGAAATGGCGGCCTACCGACTTATCGAGTCAAAGGGGACAAACTGATGCGCGGCAAGACGCTCTGCCATTTATCGACGACGGTACTTGCCGCGGGACTGCTTCTGGCCTCGCCGGTCCGAGCCGAGGTTCTGGGTATGTCGCTGGCAGTGAATGGGGTGGTCTGCCCCGTTTGTGCGCACAGCATCAATATGGGACTGCGGCGGGTAGAGGGCATTAAGAGCGTAAAGGTGCTGATGGGCTCCCGTGTCAACCTTGATCTGAAGCTGCAGCCGGGGGCATGGGTCGAACCCGTTCGCCTGTTTCAACAGATCAGTCTGGTGGGCTACCGTGCCCGGCAGGACGAGCTGAAACTGCGGCTGAGGGGCACGGTCTCTGTGAGCGACGATCATCTTTTGCTGACCCTGACCGATGTTACCGAACGGCCCCTGCGTTTCCGTTTAACGACCGGCGACATCAGCAAAAAACAGAACGAGAAGATACGCGCCGGGATGGAGAGCCTGAAGCGGTCGCTAGGGCCGGACGGCAGCCAGAGTCTGACCGTGGAAGGTCTGTGGCGTCCCGCCACGGCTCCCGGAGAGCCCGCTTCCCTTGTGCTGACACACGTCCCTGCAAGTTAGCACGCTGCTGTGCCTCACGTCTGACCTCTGCTTTTCGGCAACGCTTCTCTTACGATTTGCCGTTCGGCTTAGGCGTCGTTCTGTAATCTGATCTCTGCAGCACCTTCATCAGGCTTTCGCCGTCGGTGATGACATCCTCGATGCGCCACTGTCCGGTCGGCTTCGCGCCAGAGAGCGCCATTCGGTAGCGAACCACACGCGCCGCGGGGCCGGACCGGAACTCCACCGTAACATCGGCGCCTTTCCCCGGCAGAATCCGGTGAGCGGTCGGAATCTCCTGCGAATTGACAAACACATCGCCGTCGATGAACGGGACCTCGTCCGGATGTTTGGCCTGAAACGCCTTGCCCCGCGCAATCTCCCGCTTCAGCGCGTTGTACAGTGCGGGAGCGAGCCAGGCTTTGCGGGCTTCGAGGTTCTTTGCTGTCAGGCTGCCCTCGTGAGCAAGATGAAACGTAAGGAACGACCGCACCTGCTGCTGCGGAGACGAAGCACTCCGAGCAGGCGGACGGGTCGGCGCGGCGCTGAGGACTGTCCCTGTCATCCCCAGCAGAACAGCCGTCAGCAGAAGGCGGCGTTTGATTCTCATAGTTTTGCGCCGATAGGGGCAGCCGTGTTCGCGGCTCGCACAGCCTCCTCCAGCGCCTTGGTCGGCCCGCCGAAACCGACAAGCGAGGTTCGGATGACGCCCTGCTTATCGATGATGTACTGGGTCGGAATTCCGGAGACCCGGTACAGGTCGCCGACGATCCGCGCCGTTTTGGGAGAGGCGTGGGCAAAGACCAGGGCATCCAGGGCGGGATTTTTGCGCACCCATGCCAGAAACGGCTCACGTTCCTCGGAGTTGTCGAGGGCAAGAATCACCGTGGGAACGCCGTCGTTCCGCAGCTTCGTGGCGACCGCCTGATTATGTGGCATGGAGGCGACACAGGGCGGGCACCAGCTTGCCCAGAAATCCAGAACCACGACCTTGCCCCGGTAATCGGAGAGCTTTACCACTTTGCCGTTCGAGTCCAGGGCGCGAAAGTCCGGCGCGATCGTACCCGCGGCAAGCAGGGCGGGTCGTGCCGGTTCTTCCCGCGCGGTCACTGTACCGCCGTCACCGCTGGTCCCGCCGGCTGGAAAATCGAATCGGTTCAGGCTCGGCTGCTTGCCCTCCCGAATCTCCTTCTGCCATCGGTTCAGCATTTCGTTGTGCATGGTATACATACTCAGAGACGGGGCATCGGTTTTTGCCGGTGGGGTCGCCCAGAACTTTCGGACGAGGTCAAGAAACTCAGTAACTGTCTCTTTCTCACTCTTTTTTATCAGCTCCTGCGCCAGGGTCATCTCCGGCCCGAAGGAGTTCAGCTGCGGCGACCCCGGCGTCTTCCCCGCGGCAAGCAAATACGCCTTTGCTGCGGCGATGTCACCGTCTCGCAGCGCC
>JAZKEA010000157.1:30663-39721 GCA_040387315.1 Armatimonadota bacterium
TTGCGCTTTTTTCGAGCTTTTGAAGCCGCTCCAGACCCGCGCCGGAACCCTGTTCCGTTTGCGCTCCGACGACAGCGCTCACGAGCGGTCCACAAAAAATCGATATACCGAGGGCCAGCAGCAGTGTGGTTCGTTTCATTTGTTGGAACTCCTGCTTCAGTAGACGCTTCAGTGGCTCCATCGGTTACGGAAAAACTTTTCGACCGTGCTAGTTCCGAAAGTCGGTCCCGCGCGGCAGTGGAAGGAGGTACGTTTCAGAGTTAGGGCATTTTTCCGCTCCTCGGTAACAGAGTTCCCCGCCAACAGAGTGACAGGGGTTAAAAACCCCCGTCTGTGCGACAGCTTCGCCGCCATCGGCCGTCCGGGCCGAACCAGAATGGATTTTTTCTATCTCGCGCCCGGAGGGCGCATGGCCTTTCACGCTTGCGTGAAAAGGGGCCGCACAGACGGGGGTTTTCAACCCCTGTTGATCGGATGGTTAGCTGTTGCCCTAATTTTGAACTCACACGTGGAAGTATTAAGAGAACGGTGCCTGTGGTACGCTCAGAAACAGGGTGGCGCAGCCCGCCCTACGACTTTGGAGGAGAAAATCAGGTGGCACTTTCAGACAAAGCAAAGGCGAAGCGTGATGGTTTATCGCGTTTCGGTCAGTGGATGGATGACACAGCGGTGAGCAAGGGGACATCGCTGCAGGAGATCGCGCAGTACATCGGTCAGGAGTACACGTTTGTCTCCCGCCTCTCGGCGGGCACCAAAACGCCGACCTACGACATGGCGCAGCAGATCGGCGAGATGGTCGATGATGTTGCGGGCGCACTTGCGGCGGCGGGATTTTCAGCGCCTGCCTCGCCCACAAAGCCCGCCGACTCGCCACGCCCGGCTCTGCGACGGCTCCTCGCCACCGGAGATGAGATCGTTCTCAGCCCTGACGATACCGACCCCGAAGACACCTTCCGTCGCACTGAGGCGTTTCTGCAGGCACTTCGCCGGGAGCGCACAGGGGAATCGTGAATGGGGGCCGAATCGTGGGAACATTTCGTCCCGTTTCGAACGGATTTCAGAGCAGCTCTGCAGGACCTTCAAACCGAAGTCTTCGCGCGGGGGCAGTTTCACAATCCCTGCGCGGAGATCGAATTCCTGGAAGAGATGGACTTTTTCGCGGCTACGGATGGGGCGCGGGAGCAAATGCTGTCGGAATACGGGCTCTCCGCACTGCGGGAGCCTCTTGCCAGGCTCGGCTCACAAGGGCTCCGAAAATGGCTCGGCGATCTGTCCGCTGCGCCTGGGGTCGGGACGCGGGAAGAACTCGCGGCGCTTAGCTGCCTTAGCGCTGAGGGAACCAAATCGGTTCTGGACATGCAGGGCATCTCGGATGAGACAGCACCGGGACTTGTAAGAGCACTTCCGACGCCGGAGATTGCCCAACTTTTCGGTAAGGAGCGACCAACCCGCATAATGGTCGAGCAAAACCAGGAGCTTTATGAACGTATAGACCGCGGGCACGGCATCTGCTTCGCTGTTTACCGACAAGACCTTCCCGACGAGATTTTCTTCGGTGGCTATTCGTACGATTGATCTGCGTTCTGCGGGACGCCTTTCTGATATTATAGAGGTGATTCCCGCGCCGTCTGCAGGCGTGGGTACCATCTTTTCAGGGAGAGCTTGCTGTGATGAACACGGAACGTACCGCCGTCCTTGCCGACACTCTGGCGGGCTATCGACAAAATCGCCATGCGATTCGCGGGGTCGAGATAATCTCGGACTGCTGCCCGACCTGCGACCTGGACAGCGGGCGTGAATTCGCCCTCGATGCCGTTCCGCTTCTTCCGCACACCTACTGTACAAATCCCGAAGGCTGTCAGTGCTGTTACGCGCCAATCCGGATCGGCGCGGACACGGGGCAGGAAAAAGCGCCGCCCGTGGTCTATCCTCCCGCCTATGAGGAACGGTCAGGGGGACTTCCCGCTTACCTGAAAACACCCGCGGCGGCGATGATCCTGGTGGGCGTCGCGGTGATTTCAGCGGGTATCGCCCTGATCAACAGCAACACAAACAGTGAAAATTCCGCTCCTCTGACACAGACTGTCGTCGGGTCCGTGAGCGGCCCGGTGGCCCCCGCGCAGGGGACGGTTCCCGTTCGGGCGGTGCAGCGGCAGGAATCTGCCCCGTCGAAGACTCGTCCGGCAAAACAGCCGCCCGTTTTCGCGGTGAATTACGCACGGCCTCAGGACCGGGATCTGGAACGGAAGGCGGCCCGTGACCTCCGGGAAGCCGAGGCAAACGCGCGGGCGAACGAATCGGCTCGTCAGGCGCAGGAGGTCGCGGTACAGCAGCAGGCGTATCTCCGAACCCTCCTGAGCCAGCAGGCGAGCCAGAACCGCGGTTCGGCGGCGGATCGGCCCAGGGGCAGGATATCGGCGGGCTCCGTCGTGGCGTCTACCGAATCGACCGCACGGTAGCTTTTCCGCAAATAGGGGTATCTACACCCCTGGTTGCTTTCCTTCCGGTGATCAAAGGGGCGAACCGGCATTTCGCAACTGTACCTTTCGCATAGAAATGAGCCGCTGACCCCACATGATCGTTGACCGCAATTTATCGTTCCGCAGCGTCACCATGAACATCCGGCGAGATAACCTCGTGTTTTTCGCTCTCTCGCTGGTAATCACTCTCTTCTACCGACGGCTGAATATGACCCAGCTGTCTCTTGCCGTGGCGCCCCTCACCATCTTTGGCGCGGCGCTCACGATTTTTCTCGCCTTTCGGACCAACACGGCGTATGACCGCTGGTGGGAGGCGCGCACTCTCTGGGGAGGATTGGTCAATCAGTCCCGAACCTTGGTCCGTCAGGCCATTACATTCTCCGGTGTAGACAAGCCGACGGACGCGATGCAGGGAACGGACGACGATCTGCTTTTTTCTCCTTTTGTCCATAAGATGGCGCACCTGCAGATCGCCTTCGCCAATGCCACCCGTGCCCATCTCCGGCAGCAGGACCCCCTGGAAGCGGTCGCGAAATATCTCACCGCTGAGGATCGGAATCTGCTCGCGGGCGTCCAGAATGTTCCTGCCGCGCTTTTGCGCCGAATGGGGATTGAGCTTCGCCGCGCGAAGCAGCAGGGGCTTCTGGATACCATTCAGCTTTCCGCGATGGACAACACGCTTTCGGATCTGACCGATATCATCGGCGCCTGTGAGCGGATCAAGAATACCCCGCTGCCGCGGCAGTACGACACCGTGCCGCAGTTTGGAATCTACGCGTTCTCACTGCTTCTTCCCCTGGGTCTTGTCAGCAGTCTGGGCTGGTGGACGCCGTTTATCTGCACGATCATCACCTTTTTGTTTATCGCTATCGACTCCATCGGGAGCAACATCGAGGACCCGTTCGAGAATCGCATCCACGATGTCCCGATGAGCACGCTCTGCCGGACCATCGAGATCAACCTTTGCCAGATGGTCGGGGAAAAAGAGTGCCCGGCCCCGATAGAGCCGATGCACGGCGTGCTTCTTTAGTTACCTTTTATGGGAAATCTGTTCGAGATAATTCTGATTCTGTTTCTGACGGTTCTCAATGGCGTCTTCTCGATGTCCGAGACGGCGGTTGTCTCGGTGCGTCGGGCCAGGCTCCAGCAGCGCGCCGAAGCCGGAGATGATGCCGCGCAGGCGGCCCTTGACCTTGTGCGACAGCCGGATCGATTTCTCTCCACGGTTCAGATAGGCATCACGCTGATCGGTATTCTCGCGGGCGCGTTCGGCGGCGCGAGGCTGTCCGAAGACCTCGCCACCTGGTTCGTCGGGCTGGGAATAAGCGCTTCCGCCGCGAAGACGCTTGCTTTCGTGGTCGTTGTTACCGGCATCACCTATCTCTCACTGGTCATCGGCGAGCTCGTGCCCAAGACGCTCGCGCTCAACAATGCGGAGAATATCGCCTGCCGTGTCGCGAAGCCGATGAATCTGCTGTCGCGTGTCGCGTCTCCGCTGGTCTGGGTGCTGACGGTCTCCACCAACGGTCTTCTTCGTCTGTTCGGGGTGAAGCAGGCAGGGGAGCAGCCGGTCACCGAGGATGAGATCAATATCCTGATTGGGCAGGGGGTCACGGTCGGGGCCTTCGCGGAGGAGGAGCGGGAGATCGTTGAGCGCGTCTTCCGAACGGCGGACAGACGGGTGAGCCAGATGATGACCCCACGCCGTGAGATCACCTTTCTGGATGTCGAGGTGCCGTGGGAGGAGAATCTGCGGAAGATCGCGGGCTCCGCGCACTCCGCTTTTCCGGTGTGTGAGGGCGGGATGGACACGATCCTCGGTGTCGTCGTTCTCAAGCGGATCTGGGATGCCGGGACGAGCGGGCAGCCGATTGACCTCCGAGCCGTCGCCGAGCAGCCGATGTTCGTTCTGGAGACGACCCATGCTCTCGCCATGCTGCAGACCTTCAAGAGTGCGCAGGGCGGACGCTACGAGGCTCATCTGGCTTTTGTCGTGGATGAGTACGGCGGCGTGGTCGGTCTGGTGACGCTCCACGATGTGCTGGAGGGAATCGTCGGCGAGGTGGCGACCGCCGAGGAGGTACAGGGGCAGGATCTGTCTGCGGTGCAGCGGGGGGATGGCTCGTGGCTGCTCGATGGCATGCTCGCGGTCGATGAGATGCGCCACCTGCTTGACATCAAAGCGGAACCCGAGGACGCGCAAATGTACAACACCCTTGGCGGTTTTGTGATGGCGCGTCTGGGACATATCCCGAAGATGGGGGAGAAGTTCGAGTGGGAGGGGCTGGCCTTCGAGGTGATGGACATGGACGGTCACCGAGTCGATAAGCTGCTCGTCACCCCGCCCTCCGCCTGATCCTCCCCGTTTGCTCTCCCGCCTCTTAATTGCCCTCGTTATAAAAGACGTATAGGCCGTCCTTGCCGGGCGCGACGATATCCAGCCGTCCCGTGCCGCGCAGATCGGCGACCGCGAAGTGAATACCGCAGCCCGCACCGACACCCGGCGGCCCGTACGTAATGACCTGCTTGGAGAACCCCTCACCGGTCCACTTGAAGTAATAAATTCCGAGATCGTCGTGACCGCCGGGGTCTTCACTGTTGGGGTGAGCCTGGTAGCGGGTGCCGGTGATCAGCTCACTCTCGCCGTCTCCATCGATATCGCACCACTGAAGGTCATGGTACTCCGAGTGGAAGGGATCGATGGGGTGGCGCGTCCAGGTGCGACTTCCGCTGCTGTCACGCCCCTGTTCCCACCAGTCTAACCCGTAGCTGTGCGAGCGTCCCACGATCAGGTCATTGAGACCGTCACCGTTGACATCCACGACAAGAATCGGAACACTGGCATCGCGCCCAAGCTCGAACTCACCATGGAATATCCATTCGCGGCCAAGACGATCCGCGCTTGCCGGTGCCTCCAGCCAGCCGTTGTTGAGCACGAAATCGCCTCTGCCATCGCCGTTTATGTCGCCGAACCCCAGGCCATGCCCCTGAGGCATGGGATGAATGACGTGACGGGAGAAGGCTGGGCCGTCGGCGCTGCTCTGTGCTTTCCGTTCCAGCTTGTAGACGACAAGAGGGCCGCCGGGCGTGTTGGGAACGATCTCCAGCACGCCGTCACCGTCCACATCCCACGCGCGCGTCGTCTCGATGCTGCCGGTCTCCGCGATGATATGGGTGGGCCAATCGCCCTTCAGGCCCGTGTTTTCCCGCCAGCGGAGCGTGCCGCCCCACCATCCGCCCGTCACAAAATCCGGTCGGCCATTGCCGGTGATATCCAGGGGAATAGTCGAAAAGTCATCGTAGTAGTCGCCGAACCGAGCGACGTTCCCGATCACATGCCGCGTTTTAAAGTCCGGTCCCTCATACCAGAACGCGCCGGAGACGATATCCGGGATTCCGTCTCCGTTTACATCGAAGACCCCGGCAGATTCGAACGCCTCGGCGGCGATCAGGCGCTTTGTCCATTTAACAGGCATGGGTTGTTACCGGTCCGTTTTCTGTTCGATAAGAGTTCCGAAGCGCTTACCGATAGCGAGAGCGGGATCGAGCGGCACATCAACCCCGACAGTGTCAGGGGTAACCGGGATTGTCGGGGTGCGTCGCAGGGATTTTCCCTCAAACTGCGGGAGATAGGGCCGCAGCTCTTCGAGCATTTCGGCTGTTAGGGCGCGAATGTCTTTGAGTGTCAGCACGGATGCCGTCAGCGGGTCCAGCGCGAGGGCATGGACAAGGTGTTCCGGGTCGCCCGAGAGCGCGGCTTCGGCGCAGAGCTGCTGAACTGTGATATTGGTCTGACAGAGCGCGGCGCACTGGGGCGGCAGCTGTCCGATAACCGTGGGATGCAGCCCGTTATCATCCGCGAATGTCGGCACTTCCACGCAGCAGTCGTTTGGCAGGTTCGTGATATAGCCGTCGTTGCGGACATTGCCCATGAACCGAAACGGTCGGCCCGTGGCAACCGCTTCGAGAATATACGAGCAGTACTCGACGCTGCGGCCTTCTATCCTTGTGGTTTCGAACTGGAGCGGGTCGATGGCGGCGTACTTTTCCGCCATTATTTTGCCCCACTTGTAGTACGCCCCGGATTCTCCGCCGAACGCGGGCTCATCACAGTACAGGTCGAGGGCCTTGGCGCTGCTGCGGAACCACGGCACATACTCGGACAGATGGCCGGTCGATTCCGTCATAAAGTAGCCGAACTGACGGAAGACCTCGCCCCTGACTTTCTCGTTCTTGTAGTATTCCGGCTTTTCAAACAGCTCGCGAAGCTGGGGATAGAGATCGCGTCCCTGATGCTCCAGTGTCAGGAACCAGTCCATGTGATTGATACCGCCACAGACATAACGGATCTCGCTTTTGGGCACCTCGCAGTAGCCGCTGATCAGATCCAGGGTCGTCTGCACGCCGTGGCAGAGTCCGACGAACGGGACATTTGAGACCCGGCCCAGCGCCAGACAGTTCGCTGCCATGGGGTTCGCGTACTGCAGCATGATCGCGCCGGGCTTTGCGACCGCCTCCATATCCCGCGCGATATCGACGAGTACGGGGATATGCCTCTGGCCCCGGAAGACGCCGCCGGGACCGAGCGTGTCTCCGATGCACTGATCGACGCCATACTTCAGCGGGATTTCGTAGTCCGCGCCATAGGCATGAAAACCGCCGACCTGGATCATAACGACCACAAAATCCGCGTCTTTGATCGCCTCACGCCGGTCGGTTGTCGCCCAAACCGTCGCGGGCAGATCGTTGTCGGCGATCATGCGGCTGGCGAACGCCTCCATGCGCCGCAGCTTCTCCTCGGTCGGACTCATCAGGGCGAATTCGCTGTCCGCAAGAGCCGGTGTCGCCAGAATGTCGCTGAGAAGTGTCTTGCAGAACACGACACTCCCCGCACCGATCATCGCTATCTTCTTTGACATATTTTTCTCCGTTGCCGCCCCTGCGACGAAAACCGTCTATAGTTTTCCGGTTTCGCTGAGCCAGCGCTTGTAAATCTCTTCAAACAGGCGCACATCGTGCAGCGTATCCGCCGCGGACGAGGGAAACTCCTCCCCTGTACGGATGCCGCGAAGAAAGGCTTTCGCCTCCTCCCGGTACGACCAGGCGGGCGGAGGAAACTCCTCGGTCAAACGGGCCGGCTGACCTTCCTGACCGGCGCGGTAGATTTCCAGCGTCGCGGAGGTCTCTTTTTGCATTAGGGCCGGGGCCGTCGTTCTCAGCCAGGCTTTCTCGAAATAGATCTGCGTATGCTCTTCCCAGGAATGGAAGTTCGTATAGGCACTTTCTACCACCGCTCGCGATCCCTCGATATCCAGCACCAGCAGACCCGTCATGCCGTCCTCATCGAGATCGACCGTGACCACGCGGGTATTTTTATCCGCGCCCTCCAGAAAGAACCTGAGTAAATTTACATTGTGGGTCCACTGCTGGAGATAACCCAGATAAGAACCCTTCCATTTATCCGGCAGCCACTCCGGGCACTCGTCCGGCGCGGGTGGCGGCGTCTCTGCCGAGGTAGACTGCGGCACGTTGGGGTCCTGCGCATACGTCCAGTTGCCGCCGAAGCCATGGTTTCTTGCCAGCAGAAGCCGCCCCATCTCGCCTGTGCTGCGCCATTCGTCGATATAGCGTTTGAGCATAAGGTTGCCGGGATCATACCGCTTCATGTAACCGACCATCAGGCGTGCCGTGCCGCTCCGGACGATCTCGACCAGGGACTCCGCCCGCGAGACAGACACCGCCATCGGTTTCTCCATGAAAACGTGCTTGCCCGCCTGGAGAAGCTCGCCCGCGATCTTACCCTGAAGCGCATAGGGGCCGGAGACACCGACCGCCTCGATCTCCGGGTCCGCGGCGATCTGCTCATGCGAGGTATACACTTTTGGTATCCCGTACCGCGCGGCGACCTCTCGTCCAAGGTCGGGCCGCGCTTCGGCGAGAGCGACGAAGCGGCAGTTGGGCTGAGACACAAAGTTCGGGATGTGGATACGCTGGGCAACGAACCCGCAGCCGACATAGGCAAAGTTGACGGGGGCATTCCCGCTCGAAGACACAGGTTCAGTCATGGTCAAGGCGATTCTCCCTTTGTATATCTGGAAGCGCTTCCCCAAGCGCACAGGCCGCGGCCTGCTCCCGGGTCAGAGAGTTCCCGTCTTCCCAGGCGAGGTTAAAGGTCGCTGTCCCCAGCGCAGCCCGAAGCGTCGCTGCCAGGCGGTCGATTGCCTCCCGGTCACGCGGTGGTGGCGCAAAGCCGATAGCGTTGCGCAGGGCGTCTGCCGCTCCCATCAGATGCGCCGCTTTTCGCGGTTCCGACAGCGCCACCAGGATGGCAGGTAAGCGCGACAGGTTTTCCGCCATTCCCTCTTTGTCGTCCATCTCACGGCAGAGGCGAATACTTTCCCCGTACAGCGACAGCGCCTTCTCGAAGTCCCTTTGCGAATTCGCGGCACCCGCCATGAGGTGGAGTGTGAGCGCTATATCCCCCTTGATTCCCAGTTTCCGCTGAATCTCCAGGCTCTCCGAATAGAACTCCTGCGCCTGATCGTAGTCTCCCCGCGCATACGCGGTCTTTCCCAGCC
>JAZKEA010000157.1:39731-42568 GCA_040387315.1 Armatimonadota bacterium
GAGCGACCACGCGAATAATTTCTGGCTGCCCAGTTCCCGGAAAAAACGGTTTAACTCCTCGTACCGTATCTGGGCGGTGTCATAATCACCCTCGTCATAGGCGACATTGCCCAGGTTTCCCAGCTGGATCGTGGCACCCTGCCGATCTCCCAGTTCCCGGTACAGACGCAGGCTGCGCTCAAAATTCTCCCGTGCCCGGCTGTAGTCACCCCTCCGGCGCGAAAGGGAGCCGAGGCTGGTGAGCACCCACGCGATATAGCGGGTATCTCCGAGCGCCTCGAAGATCTGCAATCCGTCCCTGAAGAGAGGCTCTGCCGCCGGATCACCCTGACTCTCGTAGGCATGCGCCAGGCCACAGAGGGCCTGAGCGGCTCCGTGACGATCCTCTATCTCCCGGAAAAGGCCCAGACTCTCCTCATACAGTGCGCGTGCCCTGGGAAATTCGCACCACATTTCTGCAACATCGCCCAGGTACTTCAGAGCCGCCGCCGTCTCACGGCGATTTCCCCCCTGTCTGCTCAGCGTAAGACTCTCCTCAAAGCGGTCCCGCGCTTCCGCATAATCACCTCGGCTGTAGGCAATGCGGCCCAGCCCCGTCAGCGCTTTTATCCGTGCTGCCGGGGCCGCCCCTTTCGGTATTGCCTCCTGATTCAGTGCCTGACTCAGATATTTATATCCCTCACTCAGATGAGCACGCACGAACCAGAACAGGGATAAGGCACCCGCGAGACGCAGGTTCGCTTCGGCATCCTTCGCCGGATCTTCTCCCATCCCCTCCCAGTCCAGGGCTGCCCGCAGGTTGTCATGCTCTGTCCCCAGGCGATTCAGCCAGTCTGCCTGAGCGGCGCCCTGAAAATGCGGTTCCGCCTGCTCTGCCAGGACGAGACACCAATCCCGATGACGTGCACGGAGACCGTCCGCCTTGGGGAGGCGTTCGGTGGCATACTGGCGCACGGCTTCCAGCAGACGGTACCTGCCTCCGCTTTCGATAGGGGAGAGAGCGTCCTGAGGGGAGAACGCCGCCAGGGATTTATCCACCAGCCCCATCAGAAGCTCCAGAATCTGAGATGCCGCGATGCCGTCGCCCGCACAGACCGCTTCCGCCGCTTCCAGTGTCCAGCCCCCGGAAAAAACCGACAGACGGGCCAGCAGAAGCTGTTCCGGCACACTGAGGAGTGCGTACGACCAGTCCAGTGTCGCCCGCATCGTCTGCTGGCGCGGAAGGGCCGCGCGGCTTCCCGCCGTGAGCATCCCAAGATGGTCGCGCAGTCGGTCCGCCATCTGGGCCGCGGTCATCACCCGCATTCGCGCGGCGGCGAGCTCCAGTGCCAGGGGCATCCCTTCCAGACGCGCACAGATGGCGGCTACCGTCCGCGCATTCTCCCGATTGAGTGTAAACGTCTTCTCAACGGTTCGCGCCCGCTCGACAAAGAGCTGAACGCCATCGAATCCCTCCAGTACCTTTACCAGGGCAGCCCGGCCTGGGGGAAGGTGGGCCGGGTCCGGCACCGAAAGAGTCGGAACCGACCAGACCGTTTCTCCGGTGATTCGCAGCAGCTCTCGGCTTGTGGCGAGGATCCGTATTCCCGCACACTCCCGCAGCAGGCTTCTGACGACCTGAACCGTCGCTTCGAGCAGATGTTCGCAGTTGTCCAGCAGCAGAAGCGCCTGTCGCTCACGCAGGTAATTCTGGAGGACGTCCTGAAGGGACTGGCCGGAGGCTTCCTTCAGTCCAAGCTTCGCCGCGATCTGTTCGGGGAGCCGATCCCCCTCGGACACCGCTTCCAGCGGTACCATCCAGACACCGTCCGTGAACTCTGCGGTCATCTCCTCGGCGACCGCCAGCGCCAGCCGGGTCTTGCCGATCCCGCCCGGTCCGGTCAGTGTCACCAGGCGAGACCGCCGCAGCTGGGCGGCCACCTCCTCACGCTCCTCTTCCCGCCCGATCAGATCCGTGAGGGGGCGAGGCAGAGAGCCGCGGACGGCGGGCTCGGTCTCCGTGGCGGCCTGTGCAGCGCGAAGGGGCTTAGGGGCGGGCCGCCGCGCCTCCGCCCGTAATCGCTCATAAAGTGCGGTCGTTTGTTCGTCCGGGGCGGCCCTGCGGTCGTCGCGCAGCATCGCGGCGAACTGACGGTACCCATGGAGCGCCGCATTGATATCGCCGTCCTTCGATAATGCCTCCATAAGAGCCCGCCGCATCCGGTCGCGCCACGGATCGAGGGCGAGGGCACGCTGTGCGTGATGCGCCGCCGCCTGCCAGTTTCCCCCGGTCAGCGCCGCGTCGGTCAGCTTTTCCAGAGCCCGGAGGCAGGACACCTCGCGTGCCGTACGCTCCGCGAACACCCATTCCTCGGAGCAGCCTTCGAGAAGCGGTCCGCTGTAAAGCGCCGCGGCACGCTCCAGCGCGGGGAGCGTGCCGTCCGCGATGGCATCGTCGAAATCACGCACATCCACCTCGGCATTATCCCTACTCAGACAGAGAGTCCGCCGATTGGGCGATGTCAGCCACGCCTCTTCCGTCCCCGACTCCCCTAGAGCCCCGCGTAATTCGCTCAGTGCGGGGCGGAGAAGCGCGGCGGCATCCACGGCATCCGGCCAGAGCGTTCCGCCCAGCCAATCACGATCTACGGGGCGACCTCCGCGCAGGGCGAGCAGAGCGAGCAGCCAGAGGGATTTGCGGGATCGCAGGCGGGGGAGTGGATGGCCTTTGACCTGTACGACAAGAGGCCCGAAGAGGGTGATGACCAGCGGTTTGGAAGCGGCGTTTGTGGACGTGATCAAGATTGCCTCTACAGTACAGCAGAAAGTCTGGGGTATTTTACCCTGCCGGAATGATT
>JAZKEA010000158.1:0-7415 GCA_040387315.1 Armatimonadota bacterium
TTTGACGGTCTGAGCCGCTGGATGCCGATAGGGGTGTATGTGGTGATCGCGTCGGTCCAGCTTCTCTCCGCCATGGGACTGATTTTCCTGTTTTTCCGAGGATGGGCCAGGCCACCCTACCGTGCCCGTGTTTGCGGCCTTCTTCTTACCTTCACAGTGTTTGTCTGCCTCGTGTTTTTTCAGTATAACTGGAGGCACTTCACACCCCAGGGTCGTTATTTCTTTGTGCTGCTGCTGCCGTTCGGCTTGGGGACATCCGCAGGGCTTCGCGCCGTTTTATGCGGGAACTCCCGCTTGCGTCCTCTGCGGGATTCGGCTACCATCATTCTGGTCGGCCTGCTGATCCTACTCAATGTGTACGCTCTCGTGACGTATACAAACCGCTCGTAGCCGCTCGTTCCAAAAACAAATCTTCTATGACGACTGCCCCGCAGACATCATCCCGGTCCGAAAACTCACTGTACCCTCCGCAGCAGGGTAAGGAGCATCCTGCTCCATTTCAAGCATTCGTAAAGGGAATTGTTCCCTGGCTTGTGGCTGCCCTCGCTGCCGCCTGCCTGGCGGTCTGCATCGTGCTGCCAAAAATCGGGGCCGCTTTAGTTGTGCTTGTTTCCGCCTACTTTCTCCTGCGTCGAATCCTGCAGCGCCCGCTGACCGGAATTTATTGCGCACTCTGGATATTTCCTATTTATCCACTGCTGCGAGCCGCTAATGTCGCCTACGGAATACCTATCGCAGTTCCCGGAACGCGTCCCTGGTGTGAGGGCATATTATTACTTGTCTTCGCCGGACTCGTGCTGGGGGGAATTTCCAGCCGTCATCTCCGCTTCGCCTTCAAGTGGGACGATTTGCCGGTCTATTTATTCTTTCTCAGCGGAGTCTATGGTACCGTCGTCGACCTTACCTATCTATCCCCGGTCGTTCCCTTTTTTGGCTGGCTGGTTTCTCTGACGGGGGCGCTGTTTTATGTAGCCATTCGCTGGATCCGCCCCGACAAGGCGCAGGTGCAAAATCTTCTGCGGGTCTTCATAGTGACCTATGCCATTGGTGCTGTCTTTTCTTTGTTCGAGTACTTCGTACGCCTGCCATTTATGTCAAAACTGGCAATGGTGACACGTCCTGTCCTGCTCGGTGGCCTTTCAGGCATGGAGTCCGCGTGGCGGGTCTATCCGCGCCTGCAGTCACTGCTGTTTGATGAGAATGTCTGGGGAACGCTTTCCACGTTTGTTGCCCTTTATTGTCTAGCCACCCGGATGATCGACCGTCCCAGGCGCGCATCGCGAGGGTGGTGGCTGCTCTTTCTGCTGGCGATGATAAATCTTGTGCTTACTATGTCCCGCGGGGCGTTGATCGCTTTTGTGGTCAGTATAGCTGTTCTCCTCATGATACGAGGAAGGCATCGGCTAAGGCTCCTGGCAGCAGTTACGGCAGCCCTGACTATCGCTGGCATCGTCATTGTGAGCAATGCCAATGATAGACGTATGGCGTATCTGCTCTACCGCTCCAACACGATCAGTTCGTCAAATCTTAAGAATGGCAGCGCTGTTGATGACCGCGCTTTTCAGTGGAAACAAGGCTGGGAAATTTTCGAACTCTACCCTTCGGGTAAGGGACTGGGGACAGTGGGATTTGCCGCGTTCCTGAGTAAGGGCGGCTCGAATTCCGTTGCCGATGGCATCTACTTCCGTGTCCTCGCCGAAACCGGGGTCCCTGGAACTCTGCTTTTCGTGTCGTCACTGGCTGGGGTCGGGATCGTTCTGGCAAAACGTACGCGAGGATCGGTAGGCTCTGTCCGAATGCTTGGAATGACCCTCTTTGCTTTTCACATCGGGTTCTGCGTCCAATCAATTGGGGCGAACACCTATGATTATTACTATGTGCCCGCGCTGTTCTGGCTTCTGTTCGGTTGTTTTGTTAGCCTGGCGGAGCGGCAGCGTTTGGACCGTCCGCAAATCGCGCCGTGAACGTTGATACGGCGATCCCGCTTCGCGTCCTTTTTGTCTCGGGAACGCCGCTGGGGACAGCGACCTGCCGCTATCGCTGCGAGCATCTTGCCGAAGCGCTAGGGGAATGCGGTGCGTCTGCGGAGGTCGTTTACATCGGGCAGCCTCGCGTCCGTGTTGACCACGATGTGGTCGTGCTGTATCGTGTTTGCGCCACCGCCGAGGGACGTCGTTTTGCCAGAGCGGCTCGCGCCTCTGGGGCAAGCCTTGTTTACAGCACGGATGATATTGTTTTCGATGCAGACGAAGCGCCTCCGCAGATGGGAAAGCGCTTCCGGGCACTCGCGCCATTACACCGGGAGATGCTGGCGGAAGCGGATGCCGCTCTTGCCTCCACGGATTATCTCGCTGATTGTATGAGGAAGGTCGCGCCCGAAACGCCCGTTTATACCGTGCGTAATTTTCTTGGCAGCGAGCTGATGACGCTTTCGGCAGCGGCACGGCAATCTGCCGCTCGTGCGTCGGCAAGTTCTGCCGTAACACTCGGCTACCTTTCCGGAAGCCCGACGCACGACGAGGACTTTGGTGTTATAGCGGAACCGCTCCGTCGTATTTTAGCCGCAAATACGGAGGCGGAGCTTTGTATCGTGGGTCCGCTGCGACTGCCGCCGATACTTCTGGAATTCGAGACGGTGGGGCGTGTTCGGCGTCTCGCCCCCGTCGGATGGAGAACACTGCCTGCGCTGGTCGCTGAACAAGGCATCCGCATCAACCTTGCACCTCTCGATCTGGCGCGTCGCTTCTGCCATGCAAAGAGCGAAGTCAAGTATCTTGAGGCGGCTGCTCTCGCGATACCGACAGTGGCCTCGGCGGCGCAAGGATTTCAGGAGGCAATCTCCACTACAGTAGGGGAAAACGGCTGCTTCTTCGCATCAATCGCCGCGGATTGGGAGCAATCACTTAACTTTCTGATACAACAGGAGAGGGAGCGCAGGCAGCATGGTCTCCGTGCGCTCGAGTATGCCGCTTCTCATGGAACCCCGGCAAACATGGCAGGGGTCACCGCTCTATTCACCGCTCTGGCAACCCTTCGAGGTGCCGAACGCACGACCTCCGGACCCACGGTCAACTGGCCGTTCTCCGTGCGTTACGCCTTGAAAAGCGCTGTGGAACGAGGCCGTGCCCTGGTGGCCCATCGTCGGCCGTAGAGGAGTTAGTTTGTCAAATATGAGGAGAGTCTCCCAAGTGGCGAAGAGCACCGAACCTGACGTTAAGCCGCGCATTCTCTATGTCGCGACGGTCGATATCATGCTCCGCCTGATGCTTCCGCAGCTGGATGCGCTTCGTGCCGCCGGTTTCACGGTTGAGATCGCCTGCCGCCTGACGCGGCACGGCGAGGAGATGACCGCACACGCCGATGTCGTGCACAATCTGCCTTTTCAGCGCTCTCCCGTCCACCCCGATAACCTCCGAGCCACCTCCCGGCTTACACGATTGATCCGCGAGCGCCGCTACACGATTGTCCACGCGCACACACCGGTCGGCGGTGTTGCCGGGAGGATCGCGGCGACACTGGGTAATGCCCCGATCCGTATGTACACGGCCCACGGGTTTCACTTTCATCGTCATGGAAGCGCTCTCGGAAATGCGCTCTACCGGACGATTGAAACGGTCGCGGGTCGGCGTTTCAGCGATGCAGTTCTGGTGATTAACAGCGAAGACTATGATGCCGCGCTGGAGCACAAGATGGTCACCACTCCGGAGAAACTTTTCCTCACCGGTGGCGTGGGTATCTCGACTGACAAATTTACCCCATCCCGATACACGGAAGAGGACCGGGCCGCGTTTCGTCGCGAGATCGGAGCCGAGAGTGACAGTGTGCCTGTGCTGACGTTTGTCGGCGAAATGATTCCACGCAAAAGGCATTCAGATCTTCTGACTGCCTTTGCCAGAATACTTGGGGCTCGCCCGGACGCGCTGCTGGTACTGGCGGGGGACGGGGTTCTCATGGACCGCGTGCAGCGATTCGCCCTGGATCTCGGGGTCATGGATAACTGCCGCTTTCTGGGGTACCGCCGGGACATTCCCACCGTTCTTGCGGGCACGGATCTGTTTGTCTTTCCCTCCTCGCAGGAAGGGCTTCCGTGTGCGATTCAGGAAGCGCTGGCGATGGAGGTTCCGACTGTGGCAACCGATGTTCGTGGAAATCGCGATCTGGTAGGCGCTGACTGCGGGGTTCTCGTTCCTTTTGGCGACACAAACGCACTTGCCGATGCGTGTCTGCAACTGCTGGCCCTTCCTCCGGAGGCGCGTCGTGAAATGGGAAAGGCGGGTCGTGCGAAGATGGCAGCAAAATTCGAGCGCGGGGCTTGTGTCCGTGAGTGGATGGATATCTATGCCGGGCTGATGGCACAAAACGGGATACCATTTCCGCCGGGAATGTGCCGAAGTGAGGCAGCGGCATCGTGAAATGGATTCTGATCTCCGGCTGGACCGGTAACACCGGCAGCCTGATCTTGCAGAAGGCGGCGCGGCGCTGGCCGGAGGCGACATTTGTCGGGATTACCCGGCAGAGAGAGACGCTTCCCCCGCCGGAATTGTCCCACCGTTTTCAGACTGCCGTCGCCCCGCTGGAGGACGAGGCCGCTCTGGAGCAGGCGGCGTTTGCCGGAAGGGAGCGGGCGGGGTTTGATCTGATTCTCCATGTCGCGCATGTGCACTTCACCCCGCAGGTCCTGCGGCTTGCAGAGCGTTATGGCGTGCCGCGCGTTCTTTTGATCCACACGACCGGAATGTACTCAAAATACCGTGAATACGGCGCTCGGTATCGAGAAATAGACGATGCAGTGACGGCACGGGTGGACGAGGGGCCATGCTGGACTATCCTGCGTCCCACAATGATTTACGGAAACGCCCGTGATCACAACCTTCATAAGCTGATCCTGACCCTGTCCCGGACACCCGTGTTTCCGCTATTCGGCAATGGAAGTGCGACGTTCCAGCCGGTTCACGTGGAAGATGTGGCGGATGCCGCGATTACGGCACTCGATACGCCTGTCTGCCGGTGGCGTGCGTATGATATCTCCGGGGCGACGGTCGCGACTTACAAAGAGATTGTGAAAATCATCGGGGATCTGCTGGACCGAAAGCCCCTTCTTGTACCGATTCCGCTTCCTGCCGCTCTTGTCGCGGCGGGTCTCGGCGAGCGGCTGAGACCAGGGGGACTGGGTGTGAGTGTGGAACAGGTGCGCCGCCTTCAGGAGGATAAAGCATACCCCCATACCCTCGCCGCGCATGATTTTGGTTTCGCCCCCCGAAGCCTTGCGGAGGGGCTTGCCCAGGAAGTCGCTCTGCTGCAGTCAGAGGGAATATTGAATCTGCCTTCACGTAAGTAGCGCAGACAGGACCCGGCAGCGGCAGGGAAATGATGGGGCGTGGTACAACTAACGTAACAGCTATGAACGCGACAAGTGGACCAAGCGAGTCCGCAGGTGAACTCGATCCCTGGTACCAAAAGGTCAAACGATTGATAGATCTGCTGGTCGCCGTGGCAGGATTGCTCGTTCTCTGCCCGCTGATGCTCGTAATCGCCATCATCGTGCGCCTGGACTCTCCGGGACCGGCATTATTTCAGCAGGTGCGGGTGGGGCGGGAAGGCAGGACGTTTCGACTGCTCAAGTTTAGGACGATGCGCTGGGGAACCCGCGACATGCCGACGGACCAGATGGTAAAACAGGCGATAAGCCCCATCACATCCTCGGGCAAAATCCTTCGTCGCACGAGTCTTGACGAACTGCCGCAGCTGATCAATGTGGTCAAAGGGGAGATGAGCTTGGTCGGGCCGCGTCCCGCATTGCCTTCTCAAGACTTTGTCAACGCGAGTCGACGGGAAAGCAGCGTCGAGGCGCTTCTGCCGGGAATAACGGGGTGGGCACAGGTTTGCGGTCGGGATGATCTTACCGATGCGGAGAAGGTCAAGCACGACGCCTATTACCGCGCGAATCAATCGCTGGGACTGGATATAATGATCGTTACCAGAACCGTGGCTGCCGTCTTTTCAGGCCGGGGTACACGGTGAGAGGAAAGGACACGCTTTCGGGCGCATCAGTGCGAAGGTTCATCGTTAGCAGAATCAGTCGACGGATCGTTGGGCAGGTTGTGGTAGACGCACTCCTGATCATGGCGGCAAATGCAGCCGCATTCGCCCTGAAGTACGATCCAAGCGGCAGAACCGATCCCGGACACCTGGAAACAGCGACGCTGCTCCTCCCGCTTCTGGTCGTCCTTCGTCTTGTTTCGCTTGCGGTCTTTCGGCTCTACCGCATACAGTGGCGGTATGTCTCCATTCGCGATTTCGGGGTCATTTTCAGCGCGACGACGGTTTCCTCCCTCGCCTTTTTCGGCTGCCTTCTGTTTAGCGGTAATGGGGGGCGCGGACAGTACTCGTGGGGGATGCAGGTCCTGGACTGGGGCATTAACATTTTCCTTCTCGCGGGGGTTCGTATCGGGTACCGCCATATTTCGGAACAGAGCCTGCTGCGTTCGCTGCCGGGGTCCGGCGACGGACAGTTTTTCGAGGAGATGTATCGGCGCGGCTCCCGTGTCGTAATGGCAGGACGGAAAAACGGAGAGACGCCGACATCCACCAGCGAGAATGCTGAGAATAACCATACCAATCGATCTCTGCAGCGGGCGATCATTGTCGGCGCGGGAGATTCAGGAGAGGCGGTAGCCAGGGATCTTCTCCGGCGCTCACCAAAAGGGGTGCTGCCGGTCGGGTTCGTGGATGATGATCCGCATAAAAAGAGTCTCCGGATTCATGGACTGCCCGTGCTCGGAACGACGTCCGATATTGCCGATATCGTCGAGCGTGAGTCAGTCGGGATTATTCTGATCGCGATGCAGAATGCGCCGGGCAGCGCTGTGCGTGACATTCTGGTCCGCTGTGAGCAGACACAGGCGCGGCTTTGCATCATTCCGTCGGTCGGCGAGATGCTGGAAGGCCCCCTTGGCCTCCATTCGGGTATGCGCGACATCCGTATCGAGGACTTGCTGCGCCGTGATCCGGTGTCGGCGGATATGGACGGTATAGCGCGATACCTGAGCGGACAGAGAGTGCTCATTACGGGCGCGGGCGGGTCCATCGGCTCCGAGCTCTGCCGTCAGATTTCTGCACTGAACCCCGCCCGGTTGATTCTGGTGGGTCAGGGCGAAAACAGCATTTTCGAGATCGAGCAGGAGATGATCCGGGAGTGTGACTTCGCTCCGACAGCAATTATCGCCGATATCAAGGATAGGGCACGCCTTGATGAGGTGTTTCGCCGGGAGCGGCCCACGGTCGTTTTCCATGCCGCCGCCCATAAGCATGTGCCGCTGATGGAAGCGAATCCCCAGGAAGCCGTAAAGAACAATGTGCTTGGTACACGGAACGTTGCCGAGCTTGCCGCGGAGTATGGTGTCCGCAAGTTCATT
>JAZKEA010000158.1:7425-26350 GCA_040387315.1 Armatimonadota bacterium
CGACGTCCGTTATGGGCGCGACGAAGCGAATCGGCGAGATGATTATCCAGAGCCTGGCAAAGACGACAGAAACGGAGTTCGCCGCCGTCCGGTTCGGAAACGTTCTCGGATCACGGGGGTCCGTTATTCCGACGATGCGCCGACAGATCGCGCGGGGTGGGCCGGTCACCGTCACCGATCCGCAAATGACACGCTATTTTATGACCATCCCGGAAGCTGTCCAGCTCATCCTGCAGGCGGGCCTGATCGGTGGTCGTGGCGAGATATTCCTTCTTAACATGGGTGAACCTATCCGGATTCTCGATCTGGCGCGGGACCTCATACGATTATCGGGGTATCGGCCGGACCTGGATATTCCGATCAAAATTACCGGGGCTCGGCCGGGAGAGAAGATCTTCGAGGAACTGCTGTACGATGAGGAAAACTCACAGCATACGACGCACGAAAAGATCTTCGTCTCAACCCAGAACGGCATCGACCCGGATCTTGTGCCCCCCGGAGTGGAGCATCTGGCCCGGCTTGCGCGTGATGGAAACTGCGCTCCGGAAACGCTCCGCGCGGAAATCCTGCGCCTGGCCCACAATGGGTTCACGGCGATGATGCCCTCTACCGTGATGGGACGGTCGAAGAACGGGGCTTCCGCCTACCCTCCGACCGCGGTTAGCGGGGGAAGTTCCGGTGGATCGGTGAATGAACCTGCTGTACGAGGCGTACCCGCACCTTGAAGAAAACCTTTCTTGTTCCTTTTGCGTCACTGACGCTTCTCTCGCTTTTGCCGTGCATCGCCTTTGCCGGACCCTCTGATATAGTGCCTCGGGGAAGTATCGCGTATGATCTTCTGGGAAGCCTTGCCGCTCAGGGAGCGCTCTCCGGACTGACACTGCGTGATTTTTTCCGAGGAGACCGGCTCTATACGCGCGCGGAGTTCGCCGATTTTGTGCGGCAGCTGCGGCGCGGGCTGACGGAGGAATCTTCGCGTCCCAATATTTCTCCCCAGGATCGTATCGCCCTGAAAGTACTGGAGAATGAGTTCTCCGTGGAGCTTGGCGGGTCCGCTTTAACGAGGGGGTCCGATCCGGTGCAAATTCGGCTGACGGGAGCCGTCAAGGCGCGTGGTCTAACAGATCCTGCAGCTGCCAGTGGAATCGCGCGAGTTTCGGCGGTAGCGCCCATCGGGCGCGATAGCTACGCGGCGCTCATGGTAGGCAATTTTCGGGATGAGTGGTACGACAAAAGCGCCCCTCGCAAAGGCGGCTATCCACCGATTGAAACGGCCTATATCCGGTCCAATGGTCGTGCGCTCGATGTCATCGTAGGCCGTATGCCGCTTCGGTGGGGACCGGGATATGTCGGTGGCATGCTGCTGTCGGACGATGCCGTTTCGCTTAACCAGATTCGTGTCGAAAAAGCATTTCGCCTGCCGGGAAATCTCGGGCGCCGCGCGGGCCTGTTACGCTTTGAGCAGTTCAATGCCCAATTTTTCGAGGATGATGTTTCCGGTGCGCCGGATTACGCACGCGGCACGCGGCGATACCTTTTGGGCAGGCGAATCGAGACAGCAGGGGACGGGCGATTTTCGCTGAGCCTGGGGGAGGCTTTTAAGTCCACGCGACTCCCCAGCCCAATTCTTGCCAATATTCTTCCGTTCTATGTCTATCAGGCAGAGTGGACGAAGACGAGCCGCCGTCGCTTCCTCGGTGGGCTGGTCTCCGGGGCGCTTCCCGATACCGGCTGGCTGAACTACCTGGGAGATATCAACCTCACGTATCGCGCGGATCAGCGTGGCATGGTGGTCTATGGCGATCTCCTTCTGGACGATGTGAAGGCGCCCGAAGGCTTTGGCCTCGAAGGTCCGGCCCCGCCGCAAAAACTGGGTGCGCAGCTCGGCGTTTACGCGCCGGATCTGGGTTCCCTTGGCGGTAAGTATGGCCTGCGTCTGGAGTTTACAACAATCGATGTCGGCACCTACGCGAACGCCTCGCCGCCCGTCGCCTACAACGAAAATGGAGTCTCAATAGGACACCCCGCCGGCCCCAATGCGCAGGTATACTTTGGCCGTTTCGATGTGGCAGCGTCACCGAAGCTAAAACTGGCAATCGAGGGTACGATCCGGCGACGGAAAGACACGGGTAGCCCCGCACCGAAGTCTGACCGCCTGGGACTTTACGCCTCGTATGCGGTGCGCCGGAATGCGTTTGTCGGAGCGCGATTCGAACACTCGCGACAGCAAAACGGCGCGGTCACCAGTGGTGACCGCGCCGAAATAAATGCAGGATTCGGTTTCTAAGCCCGCATTACCGCCGGAGTCGTGCCAGGTTCAGCTTCGCGCCAAACGCGGGGCCGAGCACAAAAGCGAGCATTACAAAAGCGGTAACGATCCATAGTCCCGCCCAGAAGGGGGCTGGGATTAGCGTCATCCGCGCCATGTTCGCGGCATCATTCTGTCCGCTTCCCTGGACCGTCAGATTAAATAGCGTGCGCAGATCGAACAGCGCGTTCAGAACGCACTGGACCCCGATAAAGCCCGCACCCCAGCCTGCCGCTTCTGCCGACAGTTTTCGCCCGCCGAGAATCAACCCGGCGCAGAGCAGGCCACCCCAGAAAAAGCCGAACAGGTTGCGTGTGAGAAGCACCGTCATCACGCCCACGATCCCGCCGGTCACCAGAAGCAGTGTCCGTCCCGGGACGCCGCGCCGCAGGGCCGCGATTAATACTGCCCCATAAAGCGTCGCGCCCAGATAGCCCGCCGACGAAATAATGGTGCTCCATCCGCCGGAGGACAGCGTGACTCCAGAACCGTCCGGCTGTATCGCCATCATGTGCGGAACCCCACCTGTCAGGAATGCGGCGAGGGCGTGGCTGCCTTCATGGATAAAGGTTACCAGGAGGCGGATAGGGTAGGTGATAAATCCTGCATAAGGGATGAAATAAAGGGCGATGGTCAGGACGCCCGCCAGCAGCAGGTTTCGGACGGTCGTTTGCTGCGATGTGGAGCTCTGAGACTGTCGTCCGTTTCCACCGCTCCTGTTCGATGCCTTCCCTTTGAGTTCCGCTAAAAGTGCTTCATAGTCGGCTGGGGACGTTGCCATTATCTGTCCGCTCCTTGGAGATTATCTCTTGGTATTACTTTATACGTGATTTACGCTGTTAATGACGCCGCTTGACGGAAAAAGTTGCATTCTTACCTTCTCCCTGAACTAAGCAGATGGTGATAAAAAGCCCTTACCCGGTTTAGGCGTTGTCGCGTCTGTCACACCCCCATCTAGCCTTGTTCGCATCCGCCCTACTTCGTGGTGATTTTTATATTCTCGACGGTGCCTTGCAGCGGGTGCGGCGCGGCGTAATCCCCAACGGCAACGCGCGTGTCCCTGCCGATACTCAGTTCCTCTGCTGGCTGTACCTCGATAGGTCCCGTTGCCTGACCCCGTGCCACAATTTTGCCGTTGATCGAGAGTGTCAGGGCACCGTCTTTTTCCAGACGCGCTTCCAGGGAGAATCTGCCTTCCTGCACGCTCTGCGCAGTAGCGACAGACAGTTCTTTGTTCCGCCGCACGCTGAAGATCAGTTTGCCGTCCCTCAGGTGCAATGCGTATCCGTGCCGATCTCCACCCTGTGCAAGAATCACCCCGTCGCGCGAATTTGTTGTCACGGTGCAGGTGATCACCAGCGCTTTGCCCGCGATCTGAGGCGTTGGGTAGGTCTGAAGCGCTGGCGCCGGATCTGGATCGGCGAGCAGTTGTGGCGTTCCGAAAACTTTGCGCCGGTCACCCTGCGCACTCATCCACGCCTCCAGCTCGCTTCGCAGACGCCGCCTGATTTCCGCTTGTTCGGGCTTCGCCGCGAGGTTGTTCTGCTCATCGGGATCGGCCGCGAGATCATAAAGCTCCTCGGCGGGCCGCTCGCGGTAGCGACGCAGGATGGCAGCGTCGTGGGTGGCGGTGGTGGCAGCGGTGGTGGCAGCGGTTTTCCAGGTCGGCCAATAGGAATTCGGATTCCCGTCCGCATTCCGATCTATGTGCGTGGTATAGGCAAACTCCGGGTGCAGGTTGAGGATGTATTTCCATCGAGCCGTGCGCACGCTGCGCATCGGATAAACATTTATGTTGCCGTCGCCGCTGTGGGTGGTGAAGATGGAACTGCGTCCCTGCTGCGTTTTGCCGCGAAGAACGGGCATAAGAGAGCGTCCATCGAGCCCCGAGGGTGGCCTGCCCCCCGCGGCCTCGATCATCGTCGGCAGAATGTCCACCCAGCTCGCCATAGCATCCGTCCGGGACCCGGCCTTCACTACCCCCGGCCACGACACGATAAGCGGCACATGAATGCCCTCATCATAAAGGTTCCACTTGCCGAACGGCCATTGCGCACCATGGTCGCTGGAATGGATGAATACGGTGTTTGGGCCAAGCTTCGCGCGGGTGGCATCATACACTTGTCCCAGCTCCGTATCGAAGCGCGTGACAGCGGCATAGTACCGCGTCCGCCACTGGCGCGTTCGTGGCGTATCTATATGCATCGGCGGCAGTTTGGCCTTCGCGGGGTCATAACCCTCGCCGGTTTTTGGCCAGGGGACGTGCGGCCAGTTGGTGCCAACGATAAAGGCGAGCGGCTTTTTGCTCTTTCGCTTCTTCAGATAGTCGAGGGCGGCGGGAATAGCTGCATCATCGTGGTACCCGGTGTGGCGAACCAGATCGAAGCCGTAATCTTTGGTGTGATCGTAGTGCCCGACCTTGCCGAAAGCAACGACCTCATACCCCTGCTCGTGGAGATAGGTAGGCAGCAGCTTGATCTCAGGACGCGGTTTGACCTGGTTTGGCTCCGCGCCGTTGCGGGCGGGCATCAACCCGCTGAGGAGGGCGGCCCGACTCGGCGCGCAGGAAGGCGAAGCGACAAAAGCCCGGTTAAAGGTCATGCCCGCCTTGCTCAGCCGCTGCATATTCGGCGTACGCACGTCGGTGGCGCCATACACGCTCGAATCGCGCAGACTATGATCGTCAGCGATAAAGAAAACGATGTTCGGCCTGGGAGCCGCATTCTGACGCGGTGCCGGTGCCGGGGCATACACGACGGCGCGATTCGCTTCTATCGTTCCCAGACTGAACAGACTGAGCAGACCGAGTAAGCTTAGGAGTCTCATGATTGCGTAGTGGCGATACCGTTTCGACTTTATTCAGGAATGGACGTAACCTGTCCTCAACTTACTTATTGGGCAAGAGCTTTGCGCATGCCTTCTTTTGCCGGAACCAAACCACGAGATTCCCTGAGTACGAATTGCCTGCTGTCAGTGGTTCGCAGAGATTTCTGTGGTATCCGTCTCCACGCGAACGTTTTCTACCTTACCACGGAAGGGGTGGGGGGAAGAGTAGTCTCCCACGGCGCTCAGGGTGTCCTCCCCGATGCTCTGCTCGTCTTTTGGCTGAACGGGAATCAGCCCGCCCGCGGTACCCTGTGCAGCGACGGTCCCATTGACCAGGAGAGTCAACGCTCCGTTCTTCGCGAGCCGCGCTTCCAGAGAAAACCGCCCCATAACCTGCTTGGATGCCGCCACGGAATAAAGCTGCCCGGCCCGTCGCACACTGAAGATCGGTTTGCCGTCTTTGAGATGAAGCGCATACCCCGCCTGGTTTCCTCCCTGCGCCACAATCACACCAGTGCTCCCGTCGGCCTCCGGTACGACATCGCAGCGGATAGTTAACGGGCGGTTCGCTATCTGTGGAGAGGACCGAGTTTGGGCGATGACGCTGGTGCGCTGAGCCCAGTCGCTCCAGGCCGTTCTCATCTTCTTCTTAAGTTCCGGCCTGTTTGCGGCGAGATTCACCATTTCAGTCGGGTCTTTGGACAGATCGTACAGCTCCCAGGGACTGCCGCTCCGCGCTACCAGTTTCCAGTCGCCTTCCCGCATCATGCGGTTCCCCTCATGCTCGATAAAGAGAGTGCGAGGTTTCACTTTGTCGCCGCGAAAGGACGACGCAAGGCTCGTGCCCTCAACCGGCTGGATCGAACGTCCGTTTCGCTCAGCGGGATAGGAAGCGCCACAAAGCTCTACGAGCGTCGGCATAAAGTCCGTGACGTAGCCCAGCTGGGCCGAGAACGCACCGCCTTTTGTCTTCAGACCCTCCGGCCAGTGGGCGATCATCGGGGTGCGGATTCCACCCTCCTCGGCATAATGCTTGAAGAGCCGCAATGGGGTGTTGCTGACGTTGGCCCAACCGCTGCCGTAGCTGATATAGCTGTCCGGTCCGCCGACTTTCTTCAGGTTCTCGCCTTTGTGGAGAATGTTGTTGGGAGAATCGAGCGCATCGAATCCGTAGGGATCCCATTCGGCGCAGCCCCCATTGTCGCTGAGAAAGAAAATAAGGGTATTGTTCCACTCGCCCGTTTTCTTGAGATGATCGGTGATTCGTCCGATATTCTGGTCCATGATGTCGACAGAAGCGGCATAAACTGCCATGCGCCGCGCAAGATCCGCTCGTCTATCCATGGGCAGGGAGTTCCAAGAGGGGATTTGCTTATCCGCCCAGCCGGTTTTACGGTTGATAAAGTTCGCGGGAACGATGTCGCGCGGGGGCAGGGTGATTCCGTCCGAGACCAGTCCAAGCTTCTTCTGGCGAGCAAGTCTGTCCGCCCGGATGGTGTCCCATCCCTTGGTGCGGTAGAGGGTTTCGTACTTCCGGATTGCCTCTTCGGGAGCATGAAGCGGGAAGTGCGGAGCGTTGAAGGCAAGGTACATAAACCAGGGCTTACCGGAGGTCTTGCCGTCCTTCATAAAGTCCAGGGCATAATCGCCGTAGGCATTGGTGGAGTAGTAGGAGCCCGGCTTATACGAGCGCGCCGGGTGTCCGGCAGGTAATCGCGTGTTGTAAGGGGACTCTTCCCAGTAGGTGTTGAAGCCGCCCAGCATCCCGTAAAACTCGTCAAAGCCGCGCATCACGGGTGTACTTCGGTCGGTCAGGTGCCATTTTCCGACCATGTAAGTGCGGTAGCCTACCGGGCCAAGCACTTCCGGAAGCGTAACGCACTTGTCGTTGAGGGGCGAATCGAGAACCGGCACGCCCACCTGGTGCGGATGCAGGCCCGTCAGAAGCGAGGCTCGCGAGGGACTGCAGCGTGCCGAGTTGTAAAACTGGGTGAAGCGCAGTCCGCCGCGAGCTATGGCATCGAGATTAGGGGTCTTTATCTCGCTGCCATAGCACCCTAGATCGGACCAGCCCAGATCGTCCGCGAGAATAATCAGGACGTTCGGGCGCGGCGAGCTTTGCTTCTGACTAGCTTGTGCTGACTGAAGCGGCGCAATTGCCTGTGCGCAGCCCACAGTCGTGATGCACAGGACCAGGGCTGCCGCACAGCCAGTGAACTGCTTGACGAGGTGACGCATCATTGGGACATAACTCATAAATCTTCGTGCTATTCTGTCGGTATCATTCTGTGATATCGGTTCTCTGCGATGAATTCTAGGGGAAGTCGCGTACTCGAAAGGTGGGGTTGCTCCCGGAGACATCGAAGGTTGCGGAACCGTTATAAATGACGTTTGTTGTCTGGTTCGTCAGGTTCTTGTACCACTTCGCATGCCCATCCAGAAATGTGAAGTTCGCGCCGCCGGCATGCCGGATGCCGCCCCCGCCAAGATTAGTCGCAAGTCCCGCCGTACCGCATACGGGCTGCTGGCGGTCGTTATTGGTTCCGTCGAGTACTGGATCGCCTGCACCGTTGCAGCCGTTGCTGCGAAAACGGGCAGTGGCGTTCCCGAGCGGAGCGCTTCCGCTCGTCACCCCGCCCTCGCCGATGAGAATGGACTGGGCAGGGTTCTTGGACTCCGGCAGTACCTGAAAGCCGTCACCCGCGTTCTTGTTAATATAGTAATCTGTGTAGCCTGCCTTTGTCGGGTCGGTGACCGGTTCCGCAGGCTCACTCGGACACTGAAAGATGGCTAAGCTCTTAACATAAGGCTGGATGGCATCCGCCCAGCCAACGAGCGAACCCGCGGGAGGGGGATTCGGTACCGTCACGACGGATATTGGGAAACACTCGTCATAATCCTGAATATACTGCAAAATGCCGAGCGTGGTCTGCTTCTCGTTCGACATACAGGCGGACTGGCGCGCCTTTTCGCGCGCTTGCGCAAAAACAGGAAACAGTATAGCTGCCAGGATGGCGATTATTGCAATCACCACGAGAAGTTCTATGAGCGTAAATGCAGAGCATTTACTTGGGGTGAAGCCATAGCGAGCGAGCGGCCTTGACGCGCGAAGATTCAAAGATGTCATATCTTTCTCCCTGAGTATCAGCATCGCTGCCTACTGGTTTGAAATTATACCAGATGTTGCGCTCAGCAGACAAAGCTGGCCTGAAAAGCGTGCGCAATGATACCAGTTACAGACTAAAAACTAATTATTCGAATCATAATGCCGCGTTAATTTCCGTTTTCTGGTACACTGTTAAGACCAGATAAAGAGGCTGAAGTGCAGCGAACATTCCTTTACAAAGAAATCGCCGATGATTTGCGCGAGCAGATCGGGCACGGCGAAAACCAGCTGCAGAAGCTGCCGTCCGAGCGTACCTTGATGACGCGGTACGGCGTTCAGCGCAGTACCGTGCGCCGTGCGCTCTCGATTCTTGTGGCAGAGGGCCGGATCACGAGCGCAAGCAAGCGTGGCTCTTTCATTAATCCCCTGCCCATCAGTTCCTCGCCGCTTTCGGAAGTAAGGACCGCCGTAGGCACGGTCCTGGTCGTCACGCAGTGGAACGAGGTCTCGACGGCGCTGGAGAGCCTGCTCCGTGGTCTGAGAGAGTCCCTGGCGGACACAGAGCTCTCTCTGCTCTTTTTTGATTCCCGGCCCAGGCAGGGGAAATCGAGAAGTGAGCTTCCCACGGCTGAGTATCTCCATGCGAACCATGTCAAGGGCGTCGTTCTCTGGCCGGAAAGTCCCGCGGATCTGCAGGCTCTCCATCATTTGCGGCAGCTTGCGCCGCTTGTTCTGGTAGACCGACAGGTTCCCGGATTCGAGACCCACAGTGTCGTCTTCGACGATTTCGCGGGAGGACGTGCCATTACGGAACACCTGATTGCTCTTGGGCACCGTCGGATCGGCTTTCTTACGGATGAGGTTTTCGCGCAAACGGTCCAGCAGCGCTGGCGTGGCTATGTTCAGGCGCTGGAGAATGCGGGAATCGCCGCCGAACCGACCTGTTACGGTCTGTTCCAGGGCATGTGGAACCCACCTTATTCCGCCCAGATGCGCCTGCTGCTCGAAGGCGCGGGTCAGCCTCTCACGGCGGTAGTCTGCTCGAACGATACGGTGGCGCTGGATTTCATCCACTTCCTGCGGCGTGAGGGCTATCGCGTGCCGGAAGATGTTGCGGTAACGGGGTTCGGTAATCTTCTGCCGACGTCCATGGAGGCGATGCGTCTTACCACGGTTTTACAGCCCTTCGAGGAAGCGGGGAAGGCGGTCGGCAGGATACTCCTCTCGAACGTCTCCTCCGCTCGCCCCCCAAATACGGCGGAGTACGAGCATGTTGAGGTGCCGGTACAGCTTGTGGTCCGTGAATTGCGAGAATCTGAAGCAAAGGTAATCTAATTTTTATGAATCGACGTCAAGCAGCGACGCTGCATTTTCTGGCGCTTGGCAGTGTCCTGGTGCCGATCGTGGCATCCCTGCCTTCCCATGCACAGAACATCCCGACAGCAGGAGGGGTTTTGCAGCCCCTTCGACCGCCTTCCGTACCACTGGTTACGCACGACCCCTATTTCTCGATCTGGTCTAACTCCAATAAGCTGTATACCAGCGAGACACGCCACTGGACGGGCCGCGAGCACCGCCTCAGCGCGATGGTGCGCGTCGATGGTCAGACGTTCCGCTTGATGGGAGCAGAACCCGAGGAGTCGGCGTCGCTTCCCCAGGTCGACGTCGTAGTGCTGCCGACACGCACCATTTATACCTTTGCCAATCAGAAGGTGCAGGTGCAGATGGTTTTCCTGACGCCTGCGATTCCCAGCGATATAGACGTGCTGTCGCGGCCCGTGACGTACGTGACGTATACGGTCAAATCGCTCGACGGCAAAACGCACGATGTTCAGCTCTACGCAGACGCCGGCGCCGACATCACGGTCAATAACGCCGCCGCGCAGCCGGTGACCTGGACCCGTGCCACGTCGGGCAATCTGTCGGCGCTCCGCATGGGATCCGTCGATCAACCGGTTCTGGCAAAGCGTGGCGACGACCTGCGCATCGACTGGGGCTATCTGTATCTTGCCGCGTCCAATGTCAAGGGTATGCAAAGCGTTCTTGCGCCGCGCATCAACGCCCAGGAAACCTGGGGGAGGACCGGCGAACTTCCGAAATCAGATGCCCCCGAAAACCCCGGTCTGACCGCCGACCGAGCGCCGGTCGCCGCTCTGGCGTTCAACGTAGGCGCTGTCGGTTCGCAGCCGATATCGCGCACGATCCTGCTCGCCTACGATGACGAGTATTCGATCAACTGGATGGGCCGCCGACTGCGCCCGTACTGGCGGCGTGACGGCATGGATGCCATGGGGTTACTTGGCGTCGCGGCAAGGGAGTACGAGCAGCTCAACAAGCGCTCCATCGCCTTTGACGACGAACTGATGGCTGACCTGCGCCTCGTGGGTGGCGAGAAGTACGCGCGTTTGACCGCGCTGGCGCATCGTCAGGCACTGGCGGCACAGAAGATTGTCGCCGATGCTAACGGTGCGCCGCTGTCCTTCTCCAAGGAGAACAATTCTAACGGTTCCATTGGGACGGTCGATGTGTTTTATCCCGCCTCGCCCCAGATGATGCTTCTTTCACCGACGCTGCTTAAAGCAACGATGGAACCGATCTTAGCGTATTCCTCCGGGCCGCGCTGGCCGTTCCCCTTCGCTCCCCACGATGTCGGTGTTTATCCGCAGGCAACCGGGATGCTGTACGGCGGAGGCGAGAACATTCCCGCGAACGGCGATGTGAGCAGCAAGATGCCCGTGGAGGAGTCCGGCAATATGCTGATCCTGCTGGGCGCACTGGCGAAGATCGAGAACAACACGAAATATGCCGACCGCTACTGGCCCACTATCACCAAGTGGGCGAACTACCTGATCAGCAAAGGGTACGACCTCGACAATCAGCTTTCGACCGACGACTTTTCCGGACATCTGGCACATAATGTCAACCTGTCCGGCAAATCGATTGAGGCGCTGGGCGCTTATGCCATGATGTGCGAGATGCGTGGCGATAGCGCGGAGGCAAAGCGCGTGCGCGGTGTCGCGGAAGGTATGGCAAAGCAGTGGATGGACGCTGCCAGGGATGGCGATCACTACAAGCTGGCCTTCGACAAACCAGGCACCTGGAGCCAGAAATACAATCTCGTCTGGGATAACATTCTGGACCTCAACCTGTTTCCCGACAGCGTCGCCGCGGCGGAGATGGCTTACTACAAGACGAAGGGTAACCGGTACGGTCTGCCACTCGACTCGCGTGAAAACTATACCAAGCTCGACTGGATCATCTGGAGCGGAGCTATGACGGGCAGCAAAACCGATCTGATGACCCTCGCGGACCCGATCTACGACTACCTTAACGAGACATCGTCGCGCGTGCCGATGTCCGACTGGTACCGCACGACGACGGGCACACAGGTTGGATTCAAGGCGCGCTCGGTGGTTGGCGGCGTTTTTATTCCGGTTTTAAACAATCGGCAGATCTGGAGCAAGTGGGCCGGACGCGATCTTGCTGTCAAAAAAGTCAGTCTTAACTGGGCGCCACTGCCGCCGCCGCGGCAGGTCACGGAAGTGGTGCCGACCTCGGCGAAGGGTGCCGTGACGTGGACCTACACGACCGTGCGACCGACAGGCGAATGGACGGCGCCAAATTACACCGCCACGGACTGGAAGACGGGAGCGGGAGGTCTGGGTACGAAAGGCACACCAAACGCCGTCATCGGCACCGTTTGGGATACCTCCGATATCTGGGCACGACGCGAGTTCACACTGACGGAGGCGCAGCTCGCTAATCGCGATCAGTTACAGCTGATGCTGTATCACGATGAAAATGCCGAGGTATTCATCAACGGTGTGGCAGCGGCAAACGTGGCAGGTTACACCGGTTCCTACGAGGCGTTCCCGATTACCAAAGCGGCCCTCGCGGCGCTCAAACCAGGTAGAAACGTGTTCGCCGTTCATGTTCACCAGACCGAGGGTGGTCAGTACATCGACATGGGTCTTGCGACCGTCAGGTAACCCATGACCATAAAGCAAAATGACGCCGGGAAGAGATACCGCGAAATCCTGACGGCGGCAATGGTGACAGCGGTGATGGTAAGCGCAGCGGCAACGGGCAGAATGGCAGGGGCGCAGGCGCCGAACAGCGTACTGCTCGGGCCGGTCCCCTCGGTGGGCAAGCGGCTGGCGATGGTCAACGTACTCCAGGGGACCAACTCCGTCCGCGAGTTCAGCCACGGCAATGTGCTGCCTCTGGTCAGTGCCCCCTTTGGAATGACCGACTGGTCGGTCCAGAACTATGGCGGCATAAACGAGCGTTTTTTCTTCCAGTCGCGCCGAAACACCTTCCATGGCATCCGCGCCACGCACCAGCCGTCGCCGTGGGCGGGCGATTACGGTCACTTCTCAATTACCCCGCAGACCGGTCCGGTCGCCACGGAGACAGCCGAGCGTGCCTGTGATTACGCCCCGGCAGCGACTGTCATGAGGCCGGACTACCTTCGTATCCGTCTGGAGAAATACAAGCTCACCGCCGAACTGACGGCCTCGGAGCGGGCAGCCGTGTGGCGGGTCCACTTCGACCCGGTCAACCATACTGGGCGGCTTGTCTTCGACCTGGCGGGTGATGCGCAGCTGCAGTGGAAAGACGACCGCCTCTGGGGGTATTCCAGGTACCACGGCGGCCCTGCCGCCGGGGACTTCCACTGTTATTTCGTCGCGGTGCTCGACCGTCCGATTACGGGTGGACAGATCGTCGGCACGGAAACCATGCCGGGCAAGGGAGCCGGATATGTCGAGTTCGCGACCGACACCGGCAATGGCAAGCCGCTGGAGATGCGGATTTCTACCAGCTTCATCAGCCCCGAGCAGGCACAGCTCAATCTCCAGCGAGAGACAGTCCAGGGTTTCGAGGGAGTGCGCAAAAGCACCGCCGTCGCCTGGGAAACCTTGATGGACCGCATCGCCGTCGACGGCAGCCAGGAGCGAAAAGAAACGTTCTACTCCTGCCTGTACCGCGCACTGAAGTACCCGCGAAAGATCTACGAGATTGACCGAGCGGGTGAGGCGATCCATTACAGCCCGTGGAGCGGGAAGACCGAGAAGGGTCCTGCCTACACGGATACCGGGCTCTGGGACACGTTCCGGACGCAGTTCCCGCTCTTCTCGATTGTCTATCCGGAGATCTACGGCGATATCGTGGCGGGGTGGCTTAATGCGTACCGGGAGGGGGGCTGGCTTCCTCATTGGCCCAATCCGGGCGGCTTCCGAGGGATGCCCGGCAACCATGCCGATGCCATGATCGCCGACGCCATGGTGAAGGGGATAAAAGGCTTCGAGTCTCAAACAGCATACGCCGCTCTGCGTAAGGACGCTTTCGAGATTCCTGTAGGTCGGCCCGGTCAGCCGGTCGGAGGGAAGGCGGGTATGGAGGACTACCTGCGCCTGGGATACGTGCCCGACCGCAAAACCGAGTACTGGGTTTCGATGACGCTGGACTATGCGTACAACGACTGGTGTGTCGCGCAGGCGGCAAAATCGGTCGGACGGGCCGAGGACTTTCGCGCGTTGATGAAGCGGTCGCAGAACTACCGGAACCTGTGGGACCCGTCGACGGGGTTCATGCGGAGTAAGGACACGAACGGCGCGTGGTCAGAGCGAAATTTCGATGAGTACGCCTGGGGTGGCCCTTATACCGAGTGTGGACCGTGGCAGGGCAGCTGGGCGGTTCAGCACGATGCGCTCGGCCTCGCCGACCTTGCGGGAGGGCCGGAGGCGTTTGGCAGAAAACTGGATGACCTGTTCACCCATTCCCCGATCTTCAAGACGGGGGCGTATGGCGGGGTAATCCATGAGATGCTCGAGTTCGTGGCGTGTGGCATGGGCCAGTACGCGGGGTGCAACCAGCCGAGCTTCCACCTTCCTTACCTCTATGCGGCTATCGGTCAGCCGTGGAAGACGGAGTACTGGACCCGGCGGGCCTGCCGAGAGCTTTTCAGCGCCGGTCCTGACGGTTTTTCAGGCGATGATGACAATGGATCGAACTCGTCGTGGTACCTGCTAAGCGCAATGGGCATTTATCCGCTGACGCCGGGGCACCCGAGCTATGTGCTGACAAGCCCGGAGTTTGACGCGGTGACGATTGCGCTGCCCTGCGGGAAGACGCTGAAGATCGAGGCGAAGAACAACTCGGAGAAGAACGTCTATGTGAGGTCCCGCACAGTGAACGGAAAGGCGTGGACGAAGACCTGGATCTCGCATGCGGAGTTGATGGGGGCTAAGATCGTCAGCGAGATGACTGACCGACCCGCCGTGCGAAAGATGACGGCGGAGGACCTGCCCTATTCGGCAAAGACGGAGCTGAAGAAAGGAAACTAGCACCCGTCGCAGGGCGATCGGTCATCTGCTGCGAGCGCAAAGCCAAGAACTTTAACGGCTCCGCCAGTTTCCTCAAATAAGGTAAAATGGTGGGCCGCTGCGGCGGCCCACCGTCTACGATGTGGACTGTGTCAGGCGGGCGCGAAGCCAGCCGGGTCCGACGTCGGAGGAAGGCCGGGGAGCAGCGGGTGCAGTACCCGTGCCGCGCACCACGCGCACCTGCGCCTCCGTCACTCCGCCGGGCAGACCAATATCCGCAAACTCGCCCGCAAACACGGTGTTGCCCCGCCACGTAATCCGCTCTGGGGGCGTCCGTATCTCGACAAGTTTAGCATCTTTGCCCGCTTCGGTCTTCTTTCCGGCAAAAATGGTATTCTTCTCGAACAGGAGGTCCTGCGGGGGCTTTTGCGGCAGCGGAAGGCCGTAGGGTGCGCCCAGGAGAATGGCTTCCGCACAGTCCACAATGGTATTTTTCCGCAGAGTGATGCGGCGCGGTCGAAGGTGGAGGCGCAGCAGCTGATCCGGTTCGCCGACCGGCAGCTTCTCCCCCTTCGTATAGTCTGCCCCGTAGTCCGCGGAACCGTTGGTGACCGCGAGCGCGAACGACGTCAGCCCGGTGAAGTAGTTATCCTCGATTCGGTGGTCGTCGCCGTACATCCGGATGCCGTTACTGCCTTTTTTGCCCTCCCCGAAGAATCGGTTCCCGGATGCTCGGTTGCGGTTTCCGTGGCGCAGGCACAGTCCACCCTCACAGGCGCGAAAAGTATTGTTGCGGATCGTGGCATCGGACGTCTTGATGGAGATCACTTCCGGGTCGCCGTCGCAGTTCTCGAACAGGTTATCCTCGATTACCGTGAAGCCGCTGGACAGGGACAGCCCGGCAAGTCCAACACGAATGGCCTCCATCCCGTTCGGTACCCGGGGGCCGATGTTCCGAAAGTGGTTGTGGTCGATACGGTCGTACTGGGATATCTGCGCCTTCGGGTAGGGCAGGCTGTTCCCATCGACCGAAATAAAGTTGCCAATCGTGTGTTTTTCCTCGAACAGGCAGTGATCTATTCGATTGTGATGACTGTTGATGGCAGGCTGACCCTCCTCAGCCCGCGTGCTGTTAAGCCGGACCCAGCGGAACGTGCCCTTTCCCTCCGGCTCCTTGATGCGGAACCGGTTTTCGGTGATTCGGACATGGTGGCTGCCGGTAATCTCGACGGGAGGCACCTCCTCCGTGGCGAAATCGAAGCCACGCAGGGTCACATGACCGGTCCGCCGGAACACGAAGCCTGTTTTCCCAACGAGACGCACCTTCCCTTCCTGCCCCTGCCGGGGCCGGATAGTCACGGGTGCGGCTGCCGTTCCTCCCCGTGTGATCGTGACCCGTCCCAGATCATAGTCACCGTTCTCCAGCGTGATGGTGTCGCCCGGTCGGGCCGCGTTCAGGGCGCTCGTCGTCTCATTGGTGGTTCTGACTAAGATCTCCGCGGCACAAGCAGGAAAGCTGCCCAGCCCTGAATAGAGTACAGCGCTCAGGGTGCTGACGAGCAGAACATGATAAGGAAGGAGCAAGATCAGTCTCATACACCCCTTTTCGCGGTGGCGGAAGCAAAATCCTACGATCCACCGTCCTACAAAGGACTAACCGGAGCCGTCATCATCCACTCCCAAACCGGTCGGAAGATCGGCTTGCCGTCCTGGCCCTTGGGACAGCCTCGGTCGCTGATCACGCTGGAGTGCGCCCGAACCGAATCCGTAGGCGAGCCCTTGAAATTCGTCGTCAAGATGCGAGAACCGCGAAAAGGGGAGGGGACCTCGTCGACACGAACCGAACTGCCGAACTTATCCAGTCCCATTGCCTTACAGATAAGAAGCTGTTGTGCAAAGTCGCACCCCTGTCGATCAAGTTCGTGGTTAAACGTAAATAACCCCGAAACCGGTGTCGCAGGATGACCATACCAGGCTGCCGGTTTGTTCCGCACACGATCGAAGTCTTTGGGCGCACCCGTCATGATGGCCCGAGCAACCCGGTGCTTGGTCGCGATCACTGCCGCGTGGCCCCCTCCCTGGGAGTGGCCGGACACCGCGATCCTGGGCCAATTCAACGCACCCGATGCTGTCAGGTATTGACCCCAGCCCCCCTTGGGATCGGATTTATCAAGATATTGAAGCAGCTTGATCAGACGATTTTCGATTGAGTTGGCGCGGCTGACAGATACCTGGGGCGACAGGTCTTTCCCTTCAATAATCTCCAGCCGAAATTTTTCGAAGGCCTGCGGGTCGCTGCTGTTTCTTACCGCAGTGGCAGGCGTATCTGTTGGATAGGACAGTGCCAGGGTGTGATAACCAAGATCGGCGGCAGTTTGGCAAAATAGGTTTGTTCCCCCCGGCTTGCCATTTGTGCCCGGCAAAAAAAACAGCAGTTCGCTGCGCGGTTTAACGCTGCGATTAAAGTAGACGAGGTGGGGGTCGTTGAACGCGGTGATTGCCGCCTCCGTCACGCTGGGCTTGACGGGATAAGGCGATTTTTGCGCAGGCTCCTGTCCGGTCAGGAGCATTCCTGCAGCCAGCACAGGGATCACTGAGATACTGACGGAGATCATGGCTCTATAATACCAATTCTAGCCGCACCCGGAAATAAATGGAAAAGCGAGAGATTCTGATAAAAGTATTATGCTTTCCTTTGTTAAAATAGAGGGACAGCAGTCAGGCAGCTGGCCCAACCGGCGCGGCCCTGTACCCCGGATTGCCGTCTGTCGGACAGTGCGGTCAGGTACAACGAAAGTGTACATGAGGCTCAATGATGAACGGCCCTTGGAAAGTGACCCTCTTTGGTGGCCTGTGCGCTCAGCAGGACGAGCAAGCCATCACCCGATTCAAAACCCAGAAAGTTGCCGCGCTCTTCGCATATCTCGCTTACCACCTGCACCAAACCCACTCGCGGGAGTTTCTAATCGAGATGCTCTGGCCCGAAAGCGACACGCCGACGCTGCGCAACAGCCTGAGCGTTGCCCTCTCATCGCTGCGCAATCAGTTCGAACCTCCTGGCGTGCCGCAGGGAACGGTCCTTTGCGCGGACCGATTCACCGTGGGACTCAACCCGGCCAGTATCGTGACGGATGTCGGGCTCTTCGAGGAGGCGCTCAATGCCGCCGCTGCCGAGGGGAGTCGGACCGGGCAGGAGCAGCGGTTTCGGGAGGCCGTCAATCTCTACCGGGGGCCGCTCCTGCCGGGGCTCTACGACGGGTGGATCGCTGCCGAGCAGGAACGTCTGTCGGGCCGGTTCTTCGAGGCCGTGGGGATTCTCATCCGCCGACGAGAGTCGGTAGGGGACATTCAGGCCGCCCTCTCCTATGCCCGGCAAGCGGTCGCCGCCGATCCTCATCGCGAGGATGCCCAGCACCTCCTGATACGCCTGCTCGATGCCGATGGACAACCCGGCCCGGCCCTGCGACAGTACCGCGACTACGAACAGCTTCTACTCCAGGACGAGGATGACGAGCCATCGCCTGCTTTGAAAGCGCTGTTTCAGCAAATCGAGAAGGGTTTGGGACGTGATGTGGTACTAGCGGCTCCCGCTCGTTCTGTTCCGCGAACACTGGCCCCCGTTTCCGAGCCGCAGGCCGGCGTCTCGGCTGGCCCGGCTACCCTGACGTTCCTGATAAGTGATCTGGCGGACAGCGTGCGGCTATCTCAGGAGACTCCGGAGGCGTACTCGCGGACGCGGGACCGTCAGAACGTCCTCTTGAAAAAGGAGTTCACGCAGCATGGTGGACGGGCAATCCTGGCGACCGGTGAGGGTGATAGTTTTCTGTTTGCCTTCCCCACCGCCGGAGGGGGGATCGCCGGTGCGGTGGCCGCGCAGAAGGCGTGGACGGCCGCCCCAGCGGAAGGGAAACCTGCACATGTGACGAGCGTGCGGATGGCCCTGCACACGGGCGACGTCATTCGCAGCGAGGCGAAATATTATGAGGGGCCGGTGCTGCACTACGTCAGCCGGATGCTCACGGCGGCGCAGGGAGGACAGGTCCTGGTTTCCGAAGCGACCGCCGGGCTGCTGTCTGCCGAGACCCTCGGCGCGCAAAGCGTTCATCTGTCGGACCTCGGAGTCGCTTTCCACCGCCTGCGCGATGTCCCCGAGGCAAAGCGTATTTTCCAGGCCAAATGGTCGGGCATGGTGCAGGATGACTTTGGGCCACTCACCGCCGAGGCGGGGTACCAGGGTAACCTGCCGCTCCGCCTTACGCGCTTCTTCGGGCAGGAAGTGGAGATAGCGGCACTCACGGGCCTGGTCACCGCTTCGGGGGAGCGTCTGGTTACCCTGACCGGGCCGGGCGGCACCGGCAA
>JAZKEA010000158.1:26360-27260 GCA_040387315.1 Armatimonadota bacterium
AGACACGCCTGGCCGTGGAAACCGCCGAGAGGGCGGCGGCATCCTTCGCCGGAGCCATTTACTTTGTGCCGCTGGCGGACCTTTCGGACCCAAATCTTCTGCCGGGAGCGATTCTGGACAGTCTTCGCGTGACGCGCTCTCCCGTCCAGGAGCCACTCCTCCAGGCGGTGGATGCCCTGAGCCGTCATCCGACCCTCCTGGTGCTGGACAACTTTGAGCACCTCGCCGAGGGAGGAGTGGCCATCGTAGAGACGCTACTGTCGGAAGTGACCTCACTGACGCTGCTGGTCACGTCACGAAAGCTACTGGGTCTGGCTGCCGAGCGGGAGTTTGTTCTTTCGCCTTTGCCGGTTCCCCGAGGCACGGAGACCGCCGAGCAACTTTCTGCCTTGAGAAGCGTGCAGCTTTTCATTGACCGTGCCCAGCAGGTCAAGCCCGATTTCCAGGTCGGCAATGCGACCGTGGCTGCGGTGGCCGCTCTGGTACAGGGACTGGAAGGGATACCGCTCGCGATCGAACTCGCTGCCGCACGGGCACAGACGCTGACGCCGTCGCAGATGCTGTCGCAGCTCTCGCACCGCTTCGACTTCCTTGCCAGTCGCAAACGTGGTCTGGGCGAGCGGCAGCGAACGCTCTGGGGGTCGATGGACTGGAGCTACCAGCTTCTGTCGCCGGAGGTGCGCCGGTTCTTCTGCCGATTGTCGGTCTTTCGGGGCGGCTGGAGAGTGGAAGCGGCGGCTTCGGTCTGCGAGGAACGCGACGACGGCGGAGCCGTGTCTGGGCTCGCACGCGACTATCTGGAGCAACTGCGGGCCTATTCGCTGGTGATGGTGCAGGATGCCGCGTCCGGTCGGTTCCGGATGCTGGAAACGCTGCGCGAGTTCGGAAGCGAGCAGATGT
>JAZKEA010000159.1:0-4012 GCA_040387315.1 Armatimonadota bacterium
CCGGTCACCCTCTGGCAGCGCAGGATTCTGTCGCTGTCGAGGACCTGAACGGTCTGCCGTTCGTCGCCTTTGACGCGGATATCCCCACACGCCACCTTATCGATGACGTCCTCCGGGCACATGGCACGGCAGTCTGCGTAGTTCATGCGTTTGATAATATCGAGACGATCAAGCGCGTCGTGGAAATCGGGCTGGGGGTTGCCATCGTGCCGGAACCGACCGTCAGTCGCGAGGTTCGAGATGGGACACTGCTCGCGCGACCGATCGCGGGAGAGTCTTTGACACGGGATACCGGTATTCTGCTGCGCAAAGGGCGAATCATCTCCGGTGGCCTTTCCCGGTTCCTTGACGTGCTCCGCGGTCTGGAACCCGACAGTAAGACCACGCTCCTCGACGCACTTTGAGAACCCACGCGATTTTTGACAGCGCAGTCCCGGTGCCGTAAAATTAAACCGGTTTCATGAACAATTCCGCCCGACAAAAGAAAAGGCTTACTGCCTCGAAGCCCACGATCTCCGACCTGGCGGAGCGTTTGTCTCTTTCTAAGGGAACCGTTTCCCGGATTTTGAATGAAAAGGGAGCCGCGTTTTCCGAAGAGACGCGCAGCCGTGTCTTCGCGGTGGCTCATGAGATCGGCTACTCTCCCAACCCCCTGGCGCGGGCGCTCGCAACCGGTAAAAGCGGCTTTGTCGCCCTTTGGGTGCAGACCCTGGTCACCTCGTACCATGCTCAGGTAGCACATGCGATGGAGGAGGCGCTGGAGCAGCAGGGGTACCAGATCGCGGTCACGCCTTTTGGGAGATTTGACCGGAACCGTGAAGGCTATGCCGGCATCCCCGCAGGAGTGGACGGAATGATCGCCCACGAGATGTATGGCGATATTTGGCCGTTGCTCTTTCGCGACGCCACCCAACAGATTCCGGTCGTCACGACCGGTATTTTCGCCCCTAAGGAAACCCGTGATCATGTCCAGGTGGATCTTGTGGGCGCGGCGACAGATGCAGTACGACACCTGGCCCTATCGGGTCGAAAGCGAATCGCTTATGCGTCGGATGATATGCGAACGCGAACGGAAGATAAGCGTTACATAGCCTACCATTCTGTCCTTGAGGACAACGGTCTTCTGCCGGAACTGATTGACCTGCCGGGCCAGGACCGTGCGGTCATCCGTGCCTTTATACGTGAGTATGTCCGAAAGAATGGATGCCCCGGAGCGATCTTCTGCCACAATGACGATACGGCAATCGCCACGTATCGTGCTCTGCTTGATCTGGGTCTTACGGTGCCCGGTGACTGTGCTCTGGTCGGATGCGACGGTATCCCCGACACGGAGTATCTGCCCGTACCCATCACGACTATTGTGCAGCCCTATGCTGCCGTTTGTGAGACCGCCTGTCAGTTCCTTAAGCGCCGCCTCGCCGAACCGGATGCCCCGCCGCAGCAGGCGGTCTTCCCCGCGGTTCTCGACACTCGCGAGTCGTCGCGCTTCTGAGAATATCCCGGTAATTCTGCTTGACATTGTTTGGCGAAAAGGGTACATTACCCAACGAATGTGAAACCGGTTTCATGAAATCTGCTTCTCGTGTTGATCCGCGAACGTTAACGTTATGATGAACTATATTCTTCAGATTCAAAATCCAGCCGCTGCCTCAGCCGAGCCTCATTTTAAACCGGGGCAGGTTTGGAACGACACCAACGGTCAGCCCATCAATGCCCATGGCGGCGGGCTGCTGTCTTATGGTGGCCTCTACTACTGGTACGGTGAGTTCAAGATAGCGGGCAAAGAGGGCAACAAGGCGCAGGTCGGAGTCTCCTGCTACTCGTCCTCGGACCTGTACACCTGGAAGTACGAAGGCATCGTTCTCCCCGTAAGCGAAGAGCCGAACCATGACATCGCTCGTGGCTGTATTCTGGAGCGCCCCAAGGTTATCTACAACAAAAAAACCGGCAAGTTCGTTATGTGGTTTCATTTGGAACTGCTCGGCGAGGGATATAACTCCGCGCGCGTCGGTGTGGCAATCAGTGACTCAGTGACGGGGCCTTTTATTTTCCAGGAAAGCTTTCGGCCTGATGGTGCGATGGCTCGCGACCTGACGCTTTTTGTGGACCAAGACGAAACCGCGTATCTCTTCGCCGCCTCCGATGATAATCGGACCATGCACGTCTCGCGGCTCCGAGACGACTACCTCCAGACCTCCGGACAGCATACTCAGATATTCGCAGATCGTTATATGGAAGCGCCTGCGGTCTTCCGGCACAATGGGCGCTACTATTTTGTCGGATCGGGATGTACCGGATGGGCCCCGAATGCCGCCCGGTCCGCCGTCGCCGATTCAATCTGGGGTCCGTGGCAGGAACTGCAGAACCCGTGTGTCGGACCCGATTCCGAGCTGACCTTCGGCGCGCAGAGCACCTATGTCCTGCCGATTGCGGGTCGCAGCGATGCCTTTATTTTTCTGGCGGATCGCTGGACCCCGGCGAATCCTATCGATGGTCGCTATGTCTGGCTGCCCATCACGTTCACAGCCGGTGGATTTGAAATCCGATGGCATGACGAATGGGATCTCGATACCTTTCCCGATAAAACAAACGCTTGATTCTGGAGCCGTCGCCAGCATACCTGTCAGAACTTGACAGGCTGCGTAGCGTTCCGCCATAATTCCGGCATGATCATCGAACCCGGCAGCAAACTGGTCTTTATCGGCGATTCCGTGACGGATTGCGGCAGAACGCAGCCCATTGGCGAGGGGCTCGGCGATGCGCTGGGCAGAGGTTACGTCAGCTTAGTGGATGCGCTTCTCGTGGCGGCATATCCAGAGCATAAGATCCGCATCGTGAATGTGGGTACCAGTGGAAACACGGTACGCGACCTCAAGGGGCGCTGGCAGCGTGATGTCCTGGATCTACGGCCGGATTGGCTCTCCGTTATGATCGGCATCAACGACGTGTGGCGACAGTTCGATATGCCGCGAAAGCCGGAAGCCGGCGTTGACCTGGACGCTTACGAAGCGACCCTGCGGGAGATAGTCGGTGATGTTCGTCCGCGACTAAAGGGGTTGATCCTGATGACTCCCTTTTATATAGAGCCCAGTGAGTCGGACGCAATGCGGGCGCGGATGGACGCTTACGGCGAAGTGGTGCGCCGCCTGGCCTCAGAGTACGACGCGCTCTTCGTCGATACTCAGGCAGCTTTTTCCGGCGTTTTGGATCAGTTCCATTCGTCGGCAATCGCCTGGGACCGTGTTCACCCAAATCATATCGGGCACATGGTGTTGGCTCGCGCCCTTCTGGAGGCTGTTGGTTTTAACTGGGCAGGCTCTGGCGACGGCAGCGCCCGTCGTCCTTGACACTGTTTTCAGGGATGGGTATAATACGTCGTCTTGAAGACATGTTCCTCCAGCTCCTGCGGCGAAGACTCGTCCCGCACGGTCTGTCTGCAGGGAATTTCATTTCCGCCGTAAGGTCTTGAAAGATCGACGGCGAGACTAAAACAGCGAGGAGGGATGAAAAGAATATGGCACAGGTCATCGTAAAGCAGGGCGAACCCCTGGACGCGGCATTGAAGCGGTTTAAGAAGCAGCTCCAGCAGGATGGAACTCTCAAAATTGCGCGCGCGCATGAGTACTACGAAAAGCCGAGCGACCGAAAGCGTAAAGCAGAGGCGGCTCGTAAGCGCAAGATCAAGCAAGCTCAGGTGGACTAGCGTCTTCAACGCATTCGTTTGTGGCCGCTTGCCCTTGTTGGCAGACAACAAAAGCAAGCGGTTAACTTCACCGCAAATGTACCACTTGACACCCCGTCACAATTTGTCCTTCCCTTCCTCTTTAAGGGGCTAGAATGGCCAAGCCATTTTTTGTGCTTTTCCTTGAATCACTGAGGAAGCGCCGTAAAGCGCAGAGCCTCGTCAGGAAAAACACCTCGTCCTACAACCTCACTGGGACAACTTCCGCAGATCGTCGGCGGCGTATGCGGCGAATGGTAACTGCGGCATCTTCTTCGCAGACAGAACGCC
>JAZKEA010000160.1:0-617 GCA_040387315.1 Armatimonadota bacterium
CCCGGATTTTAATTCCGACGGCACCGTCTCCGGTCTGGATGCGTCCGTGCTCGCCGATGTGGACCGGGCGCTGCAGGCCGCGGCAGCCAGCAATACGTATCTGCTTCTCACCGTTCTTGATGGCTCTGCCTGGGGAAATGCCTCCTGGAGCGGATCGGTTCAGATGGGTGGGCGGTCCGCGATGATCACGGACGCCAACGCGCAGCAGACCTTCCTGGACCGCGCGCTGAAGCCCTTGCTGCAGCATGTCGCCGCCAGTCCGTACCGCAGCCGCGTTCTCGGCTATGACATCGTCAACGAGCCGGAAGCGCAGATGTCGGGCTACTGGGGCGGGGTAAACCTGAACCCGGCGTCCGTTCAGACATTTGTCCGCCGCTGCACCGAGTACATCCATCAGTACGGGGCGGGAGCCTACGCCACCGTCGGTTCCGCGATGCCGAACTATGTCGGAACGTGGAAAAACCTGGGTCTGGACTTCTATCAGGTCCACTACTACCCGTGGATGGATACATGGGTACCCGGACAGGCGGCGGGAAGCGGCCTTGTCAGCTACGCCTCCCTGAACCTGGACAAGCCGTGTATTGTCGGCGAGTATCCCACGTCGGGAAGCACATATA
>JAZKEA010000160.1:627-4873 GCA_040387315.1 Armatimonadota bacterium
AACTGGGGTGACACCAATGTCTTCAGCGCACAGTGGTATCTCGACTCGATCTACAACCGGGGGTATGCCGGTGGCCTCGCCTGGAGCACGAATGTCGGGGACAGCGCGACCAACTGGGGGGCGTTCCAGCCGATCTTCACCCGTTGGGGACAGACCTACTCCGGCTTCGTCGGTCCCAAATAACCGCCTGCCGTTCGTGGTGTGAGTAACAAGCGCCGCCTGCCTTTCCAAAGGCAGGCGGCGCTTATTTTTTTGGGACGCGGTTTCGCGCCCGCATCAACGCATCAATGCCTGGGCAGGAAAATCGTCGGTCAGCGTGCAACCAGTAATGCGTCCGCCGATGATGGCGTGATTCCGCAGCTGCCCGACCCTCGCGAGGAAAAACGATGAACGCTCCCCTTTCTCCTGCCCGCCGCCGTTTCGCCGCCACCCTTCTCGTGCTTCTCGCCGGGACCGTGCCGCGCGGCGCGTTCGCCGATGCTATCGACGACTATGTTCGGGCCGAGATGGAAAAGCAGCATATCCCCGGTCTATCGCTCGCAGTCGTGAAGAACGGGAAAGTGGTTCGAGTGGCGGGCTACGGAGTCGCGGATGTGGAGAAGAAACTGCCCGCCACGCCGGACACGGTGTACGAGATCGGGTCTCTCACCAAGCAGTTCACCGCGGTGGCGATCCTGATGCTGGAGGCGGAAAGGAAGGTGGGACTGGATCACCGGGTCAGCAAATATGTTGCCGGAACGCCCGCCGCCTGGAAGGACATCACCCTTCGCCACCTCCTGACGCACACATCCGGAATCAAAAACTACACCGACTTGCCGAACTTCGACACCCTGATGGTCGCGCCGACCACGCGCGAGGGGCTGGTGTCGAGAATGGCGGCGCTTCCGCTGGAGTTCGCTCCGGGGGCGAAGTGGGACTACAGCAATACGGGCTACTTTCTGCTCGGTCTGGTGATTGAAAAGGCGGCGGAAAAATCGTATGCCGCGTTTCTCAAGGAACGGATCTTTACGCCGCTCGGAATGACATCCACCGCGGTGCTTGAGGATAAAGCCGCCTTTACGGGTCTTTCCAAAGGCTACCAGTGGAACAAAAATGCGAACACCGGAGCTGAGGTTATCAGCATGACCTGGCCCTTTTCCGCGGGCGCGATTGTCTCCACGGTGAACGACATAGCCCGCTGGGATGCCGCGCTGTACACGGATCGCCTCCTGCGAAGATCGCGCCGCGAAGCGATGTGGACCCCGGTGACCCTGACCGACGGAACGAAGGCGGGCTACGGATTCGGCTGGGACGTGGGCAGCGTTCGGGGTCATCGCAATGTCAGCCACGGCGGCGGTATCCCTGGTTTCACCTCGTATATCTCGCGGTTTCCCGACGACGGCTGGACGGTTGTCGTGCTCACAAACCAGGGAGAGGGCGCGAAGGCTTCGTCCATCGTACGGGGTATCACCGAGCGCACTGTCCCCACGCTCGCCCCGGTCGCCTCTGCCGCTATCGAGGACAGGGAGCCGAAGGTTACGGCGCTGGTGAAAAGCGTCTACGAGCAGGCCGCACGAGGCGAGATAGACGCGGCCCGTTTTACCGCGCCACTGGCGGGGGCCATCTCCACCCAGCTCAAAGCCGGGTTCCAGGAGACCCTGCAGAGCTGGGGGGCGCTGGAGTCGGTCGTCCTGCTGGAGCGCCGGGAGGCGAACGGCAATCAGATCTACCGGTATCGGCTGGTCTACAAGAACAACAAGGCACTGACGGTCTGCACCATCGACAAGGACGGAAAGATCACCGGACTGCAGATTTCGCCCGAGTAGGAACGATGACGCCGTTTACGCAGAGCCGGAAAAACCGGGTCGAAAATTACGGAAAATCCCGGCGATGAAGCGATTCGTCCAGGGGAATAACTAACCGGTGGAGATCAAAAAAGAGATCACATGATCCTGTGGCACGAAACAAAATAACCACAGGACAGAAAACACACACATTGTCCGGCGGCGTCCGATATTCAAGGAATACCAGAGGCCGCCGGACTTGTTTTTGCCCTGCGCACGCCCTCGGATCAGCGGGCCGGTTCGGCGTTCCAGACCTTGATATCGTCAAACCAACCATCTCTTCCGCCGACGCCGAGCTCGATCTTGGACTTGGTGGCATGCCCGATACCGGGGGATTTCAGGTAGCCGACGGGCTTGCCGTCCATCGTCACCCGCATCTCGTCGCCGACCGTTTCCACCACAAGCACATACCAGCGCCCGGTCTCGAACTTCGCGGGAAAATTGGCGCTGCGCCCGGCGAGGCGTCGGCTGATCTCAGCCTTGTTCGTCTCCGGGTTCAGCCGAAGCTCCCGGACCGCCAGGTTCTGGCTCCCCTCGCGCTCATCGAGCAGGGTAACGCGGTCGGGGCGGATCTGGGCGCGGGACAGGTGCCCGTAGTGGGAGCCTGCGTACTTGCGGTCGTCAAACTCCACATCGATCATGCTCGCGCCCTCGAAGCGGATTTTGCACTCGATGACACTGTCTCGGGTGGGCACCTCCAGCCCGTAGACCGCGGCATGGGCCTTGATCACGGATTTGCCATCCGCGGACGGCATATCTTTCTCGCGGGTCTGTGTCCCCTTCAGTGCGCCGTTCTCGAACGCGAACGTGTCCACGACCCGGTGCCAGCGTTTGTCCCGCGCTGCCTCCGGTCCCTGGAAATCGTCAGCGAACAGCAGCTCTTTCTTTTTGGCTATGGGGTCGGCGGGCACGGTGGCGGCAGGCGGCGGAGGGGTCTGGGCGGGCGCAAAGGCCGCGGAGGCGAGTATCAGAAAAGCGGGAAGCAGCAGGCGGGGCATTCGTGTCATCTTTGTCGGAGGATTGGTCATAGTGCGTGCAGTATAGCGGTTTCGGCGCGGCGGGGCAAGTAAAGGTCAGGCGTGAGAGTGCGCTGGATTACATTGCCAAAACGTCCATAGTCGGGTTCGATCTTAAAATCTATCCTCACGACGCAACGAAGAATTCACGTCCACACGGGTTACTTTATCAAGGGTGAAATCGAAGAGTCCCCAATCGGCCTTATACAGGGAAACAATGCCTTCGATAGTACAATATTTTTTGTTCTTCTCACGAACGAATTTATCGTCTAATTTCAGAGAACGGTCTAGCATGAAGTTAACCATATTATTAAGATCATATTTATAATCGATATGCGTGGGATAAATCGCACTAATCTCATCGACATATTTGGAGACGACGAAAAAAGCTTTGATTCGCACCTTTTTTCCGACAAACTCCTTCTTTCGAGCAAAGAGTTCGTAAAGAGTAATCGAGATGGGGGTGTCGTTTGCCATAGTAGATGCCTTTACACGTATCGGTGTAACTCAAGAGCTTCTCTTGAAACTCTCCGTTGCTGCTCGCTGATGCCGCAGTAATGTCATGAACTTTACGGTTGAGGAACGATATCGGCTTGTGCTTTGACCTCTGCCTTTACCTCAAAGGGCGTCCAGTCCGGATCCTCGTCATTGTGGAACCGCAGAGTTGTCAAATCGATGTCGGCGATTCGCACCGGCACCGGGAAATCTGGTGCCATGGGACCAGACGACCAGAACAGGAAGGCATCATCCGTGATCACCTCTTCTCGTTCCGTTTCAATGTATCCCTGGTAATGCTCCCCATTTTTCAAACGGAAGTAGTGACCTTCGCCCGCCTTGATGAACTGCTCCAGGATCTCCTTCGCGTCTTCCCGTTGCGGTTCCACGTTCGTGACCTCTGTCTTCCGCGCCCATTTGTGGCGCTCGTTCAGCTTACGCGGCTTCAAAATCAATCCAGCCTTCCTGACCGTCAGCCAAATACGCCAGCGTTGTAAGGTCAATTTCCTGAATGGGCACTTGTAGTATCTCTTCCGAAGCTAATGGCCCCGAATCCCACATCCTCAACACACCGTCTTCGATACGGTCGATGTACCCCTGATACACATCACCCTCTTTCAAGCGGAAGGCGTGCTTCCATCCCGCTTTGTCGTATGCTTTGAGTAGCCGTTCAAGATCGATTATTGCTTTCTCTTCCATGGGTCTCCCTTTCTTCCGTTCATTATTCTCTCTATCGTCTGGTCTCCCCCTCAAAAGAGGGGAAATATCTGTACTTGAAAAAAGCATTTCCTCCCCGCTCTGCAGAGCGGGTGCCACCAGCACCAAGCTCGGAGCAAAGCCGCAGCCGCTCACTTGTTCAGACTCCCCTCGCCCATACTTGGGAGAGGGGCCGGGGGTGAGGGCAAAACCTCC
>JAZKEA010000161.1:0-1046 GCA_040387315.1 Armatimonadota bacterium
TCCTTCCGAGGGGAGGGGGCTAAGCCGCCTCAGCGGCGGGGGGGAGGGGTGAAAAACCGTAAAAGAAAGAACCTAACAAATGGATAACCCAAAAGTACGAGTTGGACTTATAGGAATCGGCGCAATCGGACGGACGCATTTCGGCTGCTACAAGAATACGCCGGATGCGGAGCTGGTCGCCCTGTGCGACGTGGACCCGCGCAAGTTGGAGGGCGACTGGAGCCGACAGGGATTCAACCTGGGCGCACAGGATGCCAAGCGGGAGGACCTTTCCGCCTACCGCACGTATAGCGACTGGAAAGAGATTGTCGCGGACCCGAACATCGATGTCATCGATGTCTGCCTGCCTATCTCGATTCACTCCGAAGTCGTCATCGGGGCGCTCAAGGCGGGTAAGCATGTGCTCTGCGAGAAGCCGATGGCGCGAACCTCGGGACAGTGCCGCGAAATGGAGGAGGCGTCCGCTGAGTCGGGCAAACAGCTGATGATCGCCCACTGCCTGCGCTACTGGCCTCATTATGTCGAGACGCAGAAGGTGATCGCCAGCGGCGAGTACGGAAAGCCCCTGTACGCCCGCTTCCATCGCGCCAGTGGAACCCCGAAATGGAGCTATCAAGACTGGCTGCGAACCGCGAGCGAAAGCGGCGGATCGCTGCTGGATATGCATGTCCACGATGTGGATGCCGCCCTCTGGTACTTCGGAAAGCCCGAAAGTATCGAGGCGAACGGGATATTCGCCAACGACCTGCCGACCGCGGTCGATGCGGTCTGGTCTTATCCGGACGGACTTCGCGTCTATCTGCACAATGCCTGGGACGAGAACGAGACCCCCTTCCGCTACGCCTTCTCGGTCGCGATGGAAACGGGAACAATCGCCTTCGATTCCTCCTCCAAGGACGCCAAGCTGCGAATCTATACGGCGGGCAATGAGCCCAAGGTTATTGAGCTCGAAAGCAGTTCCGCGTACCAGAACGAGATCGACGACTTTACGTCGTGCGTTCGCGCCGGACGAATCGCCAGCCGGATCACCCTCGCCGATGGCCGCG
>JAZKEA010000161.1:1056-1703 GCA_040387315.1 Armatimonadota bacterium
AGTCACCTCCGCGGCGGGCACGGTGGAAACGGTCAGCTTGTACCGGTTCGAAGAAGGTTCGCGAGCGTCTCGCCCAGAATCTTCTTTTTGTCCGGCTCGGAGACAAAGCGGCAGTGCGTCCGAAACGCCTCCAGGGACTGCTTGTACGTCATGAAGAAGCGGACGACCGGATAATCGGACCCCCAGCACATGCGATCCGCCCCGTAGGTTTCGTAGAGCGTCCGGATAATCTCGTGGGTGTCCACATATGGAAAGTCCCAGTTGACGCGGGAGCAGTAGGCGAACCCGGAAAACTTCAAATAGATGTTCGGGAGTTTCGCGGAGGCGAGTACCTCCCGCAGGGCCGGACTGCCGCTGTCCCCAGCGCGAAGCCCCGCGAGGTGATGGCAGAGAATCGGAAGTGTCGGCACCTGTTGGGCCAGCCGTCGCAGAGCGGTGTGCTGTTCCGGGCGCAGGGCGATACTTGCGATCAGCTTCTTCTCCGCCGCGACGCGAAAGAAAGCCAATCCCTCTGGGGAGTGAAGCCATTCGCCGTCGTCGTCGGGCTTCAGATAGTGGGTAAAGCCCTTCATCGTGGGCCAGCGATCCGCGATTCGGCTGAGCCTGTCGGCGGCTCCGGGCTGATGGTAGGTAGGTGACCAGGAGCA
>JAZKEA010000161.1:1713-4615 GCA_040387315.1 Armatimonadota bacterium
CTGAGCCGCGACATACTCGTTGTTTTTCGCGTTGCGCTCGATCTGGGCACAGATAACCACGGCCTGATCAACACCGTTCAGGTCCATCTCATTCAAAAGCTGCTCCGCTTTCCCGCGAGATCGGTCATCGGGAACCGGCGGCTTGTAGGGCCAGCGGTCCCAGGCATGGCAGTGGCTGTCGATAATCATGTGCCTGCACTGTACCCGAGTTGTTTAAGAATCGTGTCATTGACAGGTACTGAGAGCGGCAGGGAGATTTGCGGGAACGGTCTTTTTAATGAACGATACCCTCCAGACGATACAGCGAAGATGACTCTTCTAATACGAACCGCTCGCCTTTCCCTCCTCCCGATGACGGCGGAAATTGTCGCTCTTGAAATGCAGGACCGGACCCAGTTTGCAGCGCTTCTCGGTGCTGAAGTCCCAGTAAACTGGCCGCCGGAAATGCTCCGCGATGCGCTTCCCTGGTTCGCGGAACAGCTAACTACGAAAACCGGCATGCTGGGGTGGCTCGGGTGGTATGCTCTTTGTCATCGCTCTGGCGAAATTCCTCTGCTCGTGGGCAGCGGCGGATTCCTGGGCACACCGGAGAACGGTGTCGCAGAGGTCGGTTATTCCGTTCTTCCCCAGTATCAGGGGCAGGGTTATGGCACCGAGATGGTGGGCGGACTCACGGATTGGGCGCTTTCCCAACCGGATGTTCAGCGACTCGCCGCGGAAACCGGAGAGGCAAACCTCGCCTCAAGGCGGCTTCTGGAGAAGCTCGGCTTTACTGCCGTGCGAGATGGTCGGGAAACCGGCGACGTTCGCTTCGAGCGGACGAAAGAGCCACAAGAGGAAAAAGCGCCGGGCCGTTGAATTGTATCCAGAAGGCGGAGACTGCTTTAATGATTCTTAACTCCGCTGATGGAGACGCAGGATGAATGAAACCGAGACACCCGGCAGGGTACTGCCGGTCCAGACGCCGCTGACACTGATCATGACGATCAAATCCGAGCAGGACTATCTGCAGCTTCGGCAGATGCTGGAACACTTTCACAGCCTGCCGGATACCGAGAACCCGGTGCGCGTCGCGCTGAACCGGGTTGCCACCGTCCACTTTGCCCGGTTCGTGTTTCTCGAAAACAACACCAAGCTCGCGATCATCACTACCTACGACGGCGACTTCGATACCTATATCAACGATTTTATCGAGCAGATAGCGGATGTCTTCAATGCCCTGTTTACCCACATGGAGGACGCCCCGCCGCTCCCGGTCCAGACGTACCGTAAGGAGTTCGGGGAGTATATCAAGAAGAACGATGTCCCTTGCATCCAGCCATTCTACAGCGCGTATCCCCGCCTGACGGTGCTCGACATCCAGGCGCTCAGCGAATCTTAGGAAGCGCGGGGATGAGCGAACTCGATCTCGCGGATATTCAGGGCTTTATTCTGCGCGGGTACACGATGCCGTTTCTGCGCTGCCTCGTCCTGCGCGTGGAGGAGCCAAAGGGGGCGCGGGCGTTCCTGAACACGGTAAGGCCCGAAGTCATGACGGCGGCTCCGTGGTCGATCAAGCCCGCGTCCTGCCTGAATCTCGGCATCACCTTTGATGGTCTCCGGGCGCTCGGTCTTTCGGAGGACTCACTGCAATCGTTCCCGGAGGAGTTCCGGGACGGCGCTCTGGGCCGGGCGGCCCATATCGGCGATACCGGCGCGAACGCTCCCGAGAACTGGACGGACCCATACGCCACAACCGATACCCACCTGGTCCTGTGGCTGTTCGCCCAGACCCGCGAGGCTCTGGAGGAGCGCAGTGCGTGGCTCCGTTCACGATTTGCCGCCGACGGCAGCGTGAGAGAGTTGTCCTGCCACGACTCCGAGGCGCTTCCGCAGGGCCTGGTCCACTTCGGCTATCGGGACAGTATCTCGCAGCCGAATATAGTAGGGGGACCGTGGGCAGGCCTCGATGATCCCCTTCCCCGCGCGCCTGCGGGGTCGTTCCTTCTAGGCTATCCGAGCCAGCTCCGCGATTTCTCCTATGCGGTCCCGACACCTGATGCACTCGGGTTCAATGGAAGCTTCGCCGCTTTTCGGATACTGGAGCAGGACGTTCACGGCTTTGAGACGTTTCTGCATGAGACCGCCCCAAAGATTGAGATGAGTGTCGAACTGCTGGCGGCGAAGATCTGCGGACGCTGGCGCAACGGGGTGCCTCTTGCCCTTTCACCCGAAACCGACAAACCCGAACCGCCTATTCCGTTCGAGAAGCTGAATTATTTCGATTACGTGCCGACGGAATCGTCTCCGGATGCGTTCGATGACCGGCGCGGGCTTCGCTGCCCCATCGGGTCACACCTGCGCCGGGCCAATCCGCGAAGCAGCCGGATTCGGGGCAGCGGCGGGCATATCCATCGTGTTGTGCGACGGGGAATGCCCTATGGGCCGCCGTACGATCCCCAGAACCCGCACGACGGAATCGAGCGAGGCTTGCTGGGCGTCTTTATCGGTGTCAGCCTGAAGGATCAGTTCGAGTTCCTGATGCGGGAGTGGGTCAACGACGGGGCATTCGCACCGGGCCTGGGAAGTTCCCGAGATCCGCTGGCGGGCGACAATGACCCCGCAGAGAGCCGATTCGTCATTCCGACAGAGGACGGGAACCGGGTCATCAGCGGCTTTTCCCGCTTCGTGACGACCCGTGGCAGCGCGTATTGCTTTCTGCCCAGCTTAACCGCGCTGCGCTGGCTGGGACAGAACAGCGATTCCCCGTAAAAAAGCTCACCCTTTACCTTGAAGACTTACCCCTCGTGCCCTCACCCCCTGCCCCTCTCCCAAGTATGGGCGAGGGGAGTCTGAGGGCACAGCGTCTGCGGCTTCGCCCCAGCCCCCGTGCCAAACAAGCCCTTGTGCATTGCAGATGCCG
>JAZKEA010000162.1:0-1730 GCA_040387315.1 Armatimonadota bacterium
TTTAATCCGCGTCTGTAAAATGGAGCGATGTTCTGCCGGTCGCCGATACAGCGTATCGGCGACCTCACAGGTCGCACTTGAAGGTTAACATGTGCGTTCTACCGCTGTCAAGAGATTCGCGGATATTTTCACAAACTTTTTCACCGGGGCGCAGCTGTTGTATTTGCGCTCTGATATTAGCGAGAAACTGTTTTGCGTGGCTTGTTGTTCGCCGGGGCTTTGGTAGGTTTTGCCTTGGCGCCCGAAGGCTTTGCCGCCTCTTTCTCCTTCAGTTCTCGAATGATGTCCTGAGCGATCTCCTGCCCCCAGGCGGAACCGATTGCCTGGCTGTCGCGGCTTATTCCCGGTGTGGTGGAGATTACCTTCTGTCCGAGCGGCGTTCGGTAAAACTGGATCAGCCCTTTGACATCTTCTTTTGAGTAATATTTGTCGTAGACCGGCAGGAGGCGCTCGGTCAGCTCACTCATCTTCGTTTTTTTGCGGAATGCGACCCAGAAGTCGGCGGGAATCTGCGGAAGTATCTTTTGCATCTCAGGAATCATCTGGTCCATCATCTGCTGGCCCATTTTGTCACCGCCGGTCAGTGTAATCAGCTGCCGGATATCCTGCTCCTTTTCAGCGTCCGGAAGCACCGATTTAGTGACGGGTGTTGTGCTGGGTGTGCTGGGGGACGGAGTCTGTATAGCGGCAAAGACCGGCGAGGAACAGAAAGCAGCGATGCCAAACATGGCGAGGGAACTGGCTAAAGGACGACGGAGAACCATATTGATTTACCCTTTACGATTTATCGGATAGCAGGCGAGTACACGCTTCTGACACAGCCGGGCTGTCAGGGTTGCATTAAATGAAAAACTGGCTGAATTTTCGTTACTTTTCTATTTCGCAGCGCATCCGGCATTATAGAAATCAGAAATATGTCTCTACCAAGCGAATACAATCTCGCACTGCGGGCACGCGAGGGCGACCGTGATGCCGTCAGCGAACTGGTAACGAGAACGCGGGCGCGTCTGTTCGCACTGGCCTATGCCGAACTGCGACATTATGAGGATGCGAACGATGCCCTCGCCGCGGGTCTGCTTCAGATTTGCCGATGCATTGGCAGCCTTCGTGAGCCGGAGCGTGTTGTCCCCTGGATGCAGACCATTGTCCGCAATGAAGCGCATCGGCTTCGTCGGGATAGTGCTTCGAACCAGGCTCTATCGCTGACGGATCTCGATGCACCTATCGAAATCAACGAGTTTTCATTGCTGCGTCTTGATATAGAGCGGGCCCTGCAGGAGATGCCACTGCGTCAGGCGGAGGCGCTGCGCCGCTTCTATTTTTTCGACGTGCCGGTGCAGGCGATCTCCGGGGAGATGGGCGTGTCGGAGGGAACCGTCAAGATGTGGCTTTACCGCGGGCGACATCGCCTGCGGGCCGAGATGAAAGGATATGAACCTATGTCGAACACCAAATCGGAATCAGCGCCTATCTTATCTGCGGCGGTGCTGCAGAATAATCTGGAACCGCCGCTGCGGCAGCGAATCAAAACCGCGTTACGCAAAGCAGGATACTCTACCCAATTTCTCAAACCCTCGGATATCGGGGAGGTAGGAAGCACGGAACCGGGACCGTGGGATGTGCTCAAAAGCTATAATGCCATTGTCCTGGTCGATCCTTTTGGGGAACGGTCGATCTTCGAGTACATACTGCTTCTGCGGGCCTCCTGGGAGACGGCAGACATACCGATT
>JAZKEA010000162.1:1740-2200 GCA_040387315.1 Armatimonadota bacterium
AAATCCATTTCCCCCTGGGATCCGCTGAGCGCACTGGCATTCCACACGCTGGGCGTGGCGGGATTGGCCTCCCGTGATGCGCCAGAATCACTGGATCATCTGTTTCAGTGGTCCGGGGGCAGTGGGATGAGACAAAACGCGAATGCGGTTATCCTCTTCGCGGATGATGAGGCGCGACGCGCAGGGCAGGAGAAGATCGGAACGGAACATCTTCTGCTGGGATTGCTGCGGGATGAGGAAGTAAGCCGGATTCTGCAGGAGGGCCTGAAGGTGCCGCCCGAAAAGCTCGCGGAGGCGATTCGTTCGCGGATGGAGCGTTTACCGGAGTACGGAAGTCATCTGTGGCGGACACTCACGGAACCGGCGGAGACCGCACGCAGACTGGCCCGCGCTGAGGCGGGAGATAGTTCGCTTCGAGCGGCAGACCTGCTGCTTGGGCTGGTCCGTGAGAGGGAGGGGC
>JAZKEA010000162.1:2210-6758 GCA_040387315.1 Armatimonadota bacterium
ACAGCGTTCGGAAGGTAATTTACTCGTAGCCAGCGAAGCAACATTGCTCCGCTGCTCTCGATTACTTTTTGGGAAACTCAATGGTCGCAATGGTCTGCGTGCCATCTGATTTCAGGGTGAACTCGCCGTTCAGGTCGCCTCTTGTCAGGCTTTCGATGATCTGAAGACCGAGGTCCCGGTCCCGCTGAGGATCAAAGTCCGGTGGAAGCGCATCCCCATCGTTACGTACCTCCAGACGCCAGGCCTCGGGAAGCTCGGTCAGCAGTACGAGGATGCTTCCTTCGTTGGCTATCTTAAACCCATGCTCGACCGCGTTCTGTACCATCTCGTTCAGCACGAGAGCCACGGAGTTCGCCTGGTGAGAGGACAGAAGAAGGTCCGGTCCCTCCGCCCGCATATCGATACGCTTACCGGGCAGCGTCAGGCTCTGCATCGTCGCTGTAAGAATGGAGTTGGCGATCTTGCGGACAGAAATGGTATCCAGGTCCTCGCGCGAGAGCAGGTCGTGAACCGCGGCGACCGCAAGAACCCTGCTGATCGACTCGTTGAGGACCTCGACCGGCGACTGGTTCCCGGCGTAGTGTGCCTGGAGACGGAGAAGGCTGGCGATTGTCTGCAGGTTGTTCTTGACGCGATGGTGCATCTCCTGGAGGAGCGCCCCTTTGACCATCAGCTTTGCATTTTCGATAGCAACCGCGACCTGGTTGCCCAGAGTCGTCAGGACGGCGACTTCGTCCTCACTGAACTCATGCTGCCGCTCGGTGTAGCAGTTCAGCACGCCAATGATGCGCCCGCGCACTTTAAGCGGGACACAGGCAAGGCTTGTCAGACCCTCGCGCCGTGCGACATCAACCAACTTGTACTCCGGTGATTTTTTGACATCCAGAACCGTGACGACACGGCCGGTGTCCATCGCCTTACCTGCGATACCCTCGCCAAGCGGCAGGTTTGGCTTCTTTGCATAATCGCGTGATGTCGCCTGAACCGCTTTCAGAACAAGCTCCTGTTTATCCTCATCGACAAGCATCAGCGCAACGATACGGAAGTTCATCGTCTGCGCTGTCGCCGCGACTGCAAGCTGTAGGATCTCGTCGAGGAAAAGATTGGAAGTGATCGTCTTCGAGACTTCCGCCACTGTCGAAAGATGGGCGGCACGCTTCTCCACCGAACGGTAGCGCCGTGACGCCTGTATCGCGCCCGAGACCTGAGAGGCTATGGAAGACAAGAGCTGAACCTGGGTGCGTGTGTAGTCATGGGGCGCCTGCGTCCGGACATTGACCACGCCGATCACCTCGGCGCTCCAGATCAACGGAACGCACAAAATGCTCTGATACCGCTCTTCCTGCAGTTCGGGAATGAACTTGAACCTTTCGTCATTCCACGCCTCCGCGGAGATGGAGACATGCTCTTTCTCGCGGGCGGCCCACCCGGTGATACCCTCACCGATCTTGATTTTGACCTTGCCGATCAGGTTCTCCGCATTTTCGTCGGTGGTTGCTCGAAGGATCAGCGTGTCCCGGGCCTCGTTGAACAGATAAACCTGGGCAGACTCCGTGCCGGTCACTTCAATGGCGATCTCTGCGATCAGCGGCAGGATATCATCCGTGTTGACGACGTGTCCTGTCGCCTCACCAATACGCCGCATCGCCGCGGTCTCGGCAGAGCGGGCATCGAGAGCATCTTCAAGCTGGCGGATCCGCAAGCGGGCATCTTCAAGCTCCGCTTCCTTTTTCTCTACCATCCGGACGAGTTCGGCGGCGTTTCCTTCGCCTTTAAGCAAGTGTGGCAATCGCATGTTTCATTATACCGGCGGATTGATTTCTCACGCGGTAATTATCCGGGCTGGAACTGCAGTGCCGGGGGGTTAGCAAAAACATCAGCCCTGGTCCGTCTGGACCAAGGCTGATTATAGTGGATTCATGTCCTGCTAATAATTAATCACCAGCAATGTCATCAGGACTGTTATCAGCGACAACTGTGCTGCCCAGTAGCTCGTATTCTCCTTGAAGGTTCGAAATACCACCGCCGTTTAATCCCGCAACATTCCCGGTAACGGCGCTGTCGATGAGGGACAAGAAACCTTTGTTATTAAAGATGCCGCCTCCCTGAAATCCAGCCTCGTTGTTGGTTACAGAGCTGTTGTCGATTGTAACCGTGCCTTCGTTGTTGAAGATGCCACCGCCAACGCTGACAGCCGTGTTGTTGGTGATCAGGCTATTGGAGAGTGTGACTGTTCCGAATTGATTGAAGATACCGGCTCCTCCGTAGCTGGAGAAGTTGTTTTCGACTGTCGTGTTGATCAAGCTGACACTGCCCAGGTTATAAATTCCACCCCCGATCGGCATATTGCCATTTTGTATGGTCAGACCTGTGAGTGTTACCTGCGCCGCGCTTCCGACCCGGACTACACTCCCATTTGCCCCGCCATCGATTACGGTATTTTTCCCGTTGGAAACGGCAGTGATAGAAACATTCCCGGAGGGAATAATCAAATTTTCCGTGTAGGTCCCGGGGAAGACGCGAATGGCAGTACAGCCGCTATCGATGGCCTGCTGAATAGTGCCCGAACTGTTCTTTTTAACCTGGCAGGAATCTTTAACGGGGGCTGCTTCGGCAGAGTGCACTGCGCCTAAGCTGACTGCTGAGACGGCAAGGGTAAGGAACAGGCTATTAAAGCGGGTACTGCGGCGTATCCGCAAGGAAGAGTGTGAAAACATCGAAACCTCCGTAGTGCTGCGCTATTGCACAGCTAATGCTCGCCTGAGCAGGATCAGGTCAACTATAAAAGGGACCGGAAGTTCCTGAAGAAGGTTCTCCCTGATGCCCTAGACAGTATATCCAGATTGATCTAAAAACAAGCGTAAATACTTATAAAGATCTTCGATGCTATAACCGATAATGATACGCCGCTAAATTGGTAGGCAAGAATTGCCTGCTGACACAGCTTTCCGCATCATGAAACCATAAACAAAAAAGGGCGCAGTCCATTCGGACCGCGCCCTCTGTCATTGTAGATGAAAAAGATCACACGGAGTTTGCGATAATAATCGCTTCCGCAATCTCGCGCATGGATTTGCGCGTGTTCATGCTCTGCACCTGAATACGCCGGAAAGCGTCCTGCTCCTTGAGACCGTACTGGTCCATCAGGATACCCTTGGCGCGGTCAACGGCTTTTCGGGTTTCCAGCTTGTTCTCGAGGTCGGTGACCTCTTTCTCCATCTCCAGGAACTCTTCATAGCGGGCGATGGCGATCTCGATGGCGGGCATCAGATCCGCTTCTTTGAAGGGCTTGACCAGGTAGGCGAAGACTCCGGCATCTCGAGCACGCTCTACCAGGTCCTTTTGTGAGTACGCGGTGAGCAGAAGCACCGGGGCAATCGCCTCCGTCGAGATGACCTTGGCGGCGTCGATTCCGTCCATGTTGGGCATCTTGATATCGAGGATCGCGACATCGGGCTTCAGTTCACGGGTTATCTCGACCGCCTGAGCGCCGTCCCCGGCCTCACCGATAACGATATGCCCCATATTTTCCAGGGTGCGTCGCAGGTCCAGCCGAATAATCGGCTCATCATCCGCGATCACTATCCGCAAAGGTTCCACTATTATTCTAGCTCCTTGAGTTTTACACTCGCTGCCGTTGTTCGGACATCCGCCCGATCCGAAATGCAGTTTTTACTCCTGCCGGGCACAGCGCGTTCAAGCGATGGCGACAGTCATAAAGCGACTCATTACAGACTTTCGGCACGAGGAAAACATTTCCACACAATTAAATCTGATTTTTGTTGCTATTAATGGGAGTGCTGTTCGATGCTTTTCGCACTTCAGCCAGCCCTCGATTTTTTGTTCTCTATAGGGCTGCCAGAACAGATCGCCAGGACGTCCGTAGACATCCCTCGATGGCGCATTGTATACTACTCTGGGACAGGTTGTCAATCCGGCAGGCATGTCCCACTGGCCTGAAACCGTATGCAGCAACCGCAACCAATCTCCGAAATTCCTGCAGTGATGCAGGCTGAGCCTGATGTGTCCGCCCGCTCCTCCTGGTCGCCTGACCCGGTTCTCGCCCTTCTTCTGTGGGCAGCGGCGGCATGTCTTCTAACACTAATAAACCGGTTTGCGGGACATTTCGTTCCCATTCCTTTATTTGGTTCTCTGGCAGGGCATTTTTTAGCAGTTCCTTATCTTCTTCTTTTGCTGCTGACCCTACTGAAGATGGGACGGGCTGCGGCGCGGCTCCCTTTCAGCGCGCCGTTTCTGCTGGTAGCGGGCGTTCTGCTGGCCGCTCCGGTGGGAGTCACGCTCCTTCTGCAGAATATGAAGATATTCCCGCCGCCGTGGCTGTTCCTGACAGCCAACAATCTGTTCCTGCCGCTTGCCGCGGCTCTGGTCGGCGCGGGGGTGGGACGTGTTATCAAGCACCCCAATACGCTTTTGGCTGCTGCGGGCTTTTCCATCTTCTTCGATATTGTGGTTGTGACGATGGGCACCGTCGCCGTCCTGATGAAGTCGAATTCTAATTTGATCGCCGCTGTCTCCGTGGGCGCGGGC
>JAZKEA010000163.1:0-2083 GCA_040387315.1 Armatimonadota bacterium
ACAATTGCCGGGAGGCAAAAAAACATGAACCGAATCGTAATCAAATCTGTTTTCGCTCTCAGTACCGCCGCACTGCTGCTCAGCGGTATCTCAACCGCCGCGACTGCGGCAGGACAGCAGGGGCAGCAGGAACAGGAACCGCAGTTCCAGAGCGGCGGGTTTCCGCAAGGGCAGGGACAAGGACAAGGCGGTCGCGGTGGCCGTGGCGGTTTCGGTGGTCAGGGAGGCCAGCCTGGTCAGGGCGGCGGACCGGGTGGATTCGGCGGGCCCGGCGGCGGTCGTGGCGGGTTCGGCGGACCGGGGGGCATGATGGGTGGCGGCATGATGGGAAACCGAATGCCGACCAGCACGACCATTTCCCTGCGGCTCATGGCGACCTATCTTAACCTGAACGACTCCCAGATCGGCAAGATCGCGATGGCCCGCGACGATATGCAGGAGGCATCCCGCATGGTCATGCCGCGCCCTGGGGCGGGCGGCAATGCCGGGGGTCCCCCGGATATGCAGGCCATGCAGAACATGATGGCTGAGATGCAGACGAAGCGGCAGTCCGCGGAACGGAAAGCGACCGCGGAGATCAAGGCGGTCCTGACGCCTGAGCAGGCGACCAAGCTCGCCGTTCTGATCAAGGCTATGGAGTCGCTGCAGGCTGCCGGGGTCCGTCCCGAGGCCGCCGGTCCGCTGAAACTGACCGACGAGCAGCTGACCCGTGTCGGGCGGGGTGGGGCGCTGGAGAGCATTCTTACCCCGGACCAGATGACCATTCTGGAATCGTACCGAATGCCGCCTCCCGGACAGGGCGGACCTGGCGGATTCGGCGGTCGCGGCGGACAGGGTGGCCCTGGCGGCCCCGGTGGCCCTGGTGGTCCCGGTGGTCCTGGGGGACAGGGCGCACCCCCGCCGCCTAATCAGAACTTCTAAGCCGACGTCGGGCTAAACAGAAAAGACACCGCTGGTGGAAACCAGCGGTGTCTTTTTTGTTCTAATTCCGCCTCGCTCTTACCGCGCCTCCGAACTGCCCGTAAGCTCAGGTGTCTCCGGTATTCCTGACATATCCGGCATCCCTGGCAGACCGGGCAGCGTGATCGCGGCTCCCTGATCCCCGTTGTGCGAGATCTGGGTCCGCCAGAGCCGCGCGTACGCGCCGTCCTTTTGCAGGAGCTCGTTATGGGTGCCCTGCTCGGCGATACCGCCGTTGCCCAGGACGTAGATAGTGTCGGAGGCCGCGATGGTCGAAAGGCGGTGCGCGACCGCGATGGTCGTGCGGCCCCGCGCGATCTTATCGAGCGCCTCCTGGATTTCCCTCTCGTTGGTCGAATCCAGGCTCGATGTCGCCTCGTCAAAGACCAGCACCTTCGGGTCGCGGAGGATCGCCCGGGCGATTGCCACGCGCTGCTTTTCGCCGCCCGACAGCTTCACACCGCGCTCTCCGACGACTGTGTCGTACTTCGCGGGAAGTCCGCTGATAAAGTCATGGATATTCGCGAGGCGGGAGGCTTCCTCGATCTCCCGCTGGGTGGCGTCCGGCTTACCAAAGCGAATATTGGCGGCGATAGTGTCATTGAAGAGCGACGGCTCCTGCGGCACGATGGCGAAAATGTCGTGGCGCGCCTCTTTGCTGAGCGAGTTCAGCGGGACGCCATCGATGAGGATTCGGCCCCCGGTCGGCTCGAAGAACCGGAAGAGCAGCTTCACGATGGTCGATTTTCCCGCGCCGGACGGACCGACAAAGGCGACACGCATTCCGGGCTTGATATCCAGGTAGATATCATTCAGGATAGGCCGCTCGCTTTCATACGAGAAGTGGACATGGTCGAAGAGCACATCTCCCTTCACGACGGGAATGACTTCGGGCGCGGTCGGCTCCTTGATGGTCACCTCCTCCTGCAGGATCTTCGAAATCCCCTGTAGGTCGGTGAAGTTATCCTTCAGGCTCCGGTAGATAAAGCCGAGCGTGGTGATCGGGGCGGTCAGGCGCACGATATACGCGCTGAGGAGAACAAGGTCGCCCACGGTCAGCGCACCCCGCCCCGCCTGCTGCACCGCGAGATAAAGCGTGATACCCATCCCGATGGCGAGAATC
>JAZKEA010000164.1:0-6884 GCA_040387315.1 Armatimonadota bacterium
GCGACAGAACAAACTGGGCGGCCTCAGGCACGAGCGGCTCCTGCGGTGGGCGAGTGGGCAGGTATCTGCTGGCGACCCGCGTACACCCCGCCCCTCCGAGAGTGGCAATACCGACTGCAGCCCCCAGAGCCTTTAGGTACTCTCGACGGGGCTGTGGTTCTGGTTCGTCCAGGGCAGGATCGGGTTCGGGACTATTCACGGGCGTACTCAGCAGCGAGTGGCGCGACGGCGGCAATCGGATTCGGCGCTTCTGCCTGCTGTTTCTTTTTTCGTTTTAGGGTCAGTGTCCCTGCGCCGAGGCTGGTCAGCAGTGACACCGCAAGAATCAGCCAGCCTAATACGGGGAGCAGGCCCGTGGCGACGAGAAGTCCGGCACCATACCCGGCGGCACGAAACGGTGGCACGGCAGAATCCGTGGAGACAATTCGCTGCGCGACGACCCGCGAGAGACCCGCTGATCCGAATGTCGCTAGAGCCAGCAGGAAAGCCAGAGAGAGCCAGCCCAACAACTTGAACAGACCGTTCGGCTGGTTCACCAGAATCACGGTCACTAGGCCTGCGGACAGCAGTACCAGTGTGCCGACACCGGCGCAGCGCCAGGGCTGGGACTGGATGCGGTCGGCCACAGCTATGGTTCGCGTGGAGAAAACGAGAAGTGTCACCACAATAGCCGCCCAGAGACTTGCGCAGGCGGTTAAAATCCCTGCTACCGTTGCCAGAACATCGCCAATCGTCATTGTTTGAGCGTTACCTCCCGCCGAAGATTCGAGCTAAGAATAAGACACCGCGACACAAAGAAGGGTTGCAAGCAGGAAACCGCCTGCCGACTCAGGTTCTGCTCAGCCACTCATTGAGCGCCTTTTCCAAACGCCACGCCCCGGGAGCGGTCTCAGAATGACGTGTGGCGTCATCCCGTGCCATTAGCTGGATAACTTCGGACCGACGCGAACCATAAGGCAGCCTAACCCACGATGCCGAGAGACCAAACCGCGCAATATCCGCGTGGATAGAACGATTTGCCTCACGGATTTGTTCGCGTGAAATCGTCGCGACCTGGTCATTGCCGGCAAAGACGAGGGCGTCCGGTGTCAGAAACAGCCATCCGATGTCGGGCATCAGCTGGTCACGACGTACTCGTTTGACATCGTCCGGGGGGCGAATTTCCACAAAATAGTGGGGGCTCTGGTCCAGAGTATAGGGGTAAATGCTTTTCGCTTTTTGGAGGAGCGCGTCCTTCATCGCCCGGTTCCCAAAGAGGGACAGGTGATCGTAACCGAGATAGAGCAGACCCCAGGCGTTCAGGGTCGCTATCACGAAGGCGACATCGAAGGGCCAGCCGCCGGGGCTGATAAGGCTGCGCCGGAACACGCCGGTCAGAATCCCGCGAGTATGCGGCAGATTCCAGGCGCGTACCGCAGCCTCCAGCACCACCCAGTAGGTATAAAAAAGCAGAGGCAGAAGCGCTACCACAAGTCCGAAAAAAAGGAAGACAAGCCACGTTCCCGTCGATTGTTTGGAGCGGATGACTCTCTCCGTTCGAGAGTCTTGAGCAGGGACAACGGAAAAATGGGGAGCGGACGAAGAAGGGTTCGGTGGCGTGGTCACCGCTCATTGTACGTCAGATTTAAGCGGATTTTGGAAGGAGAAAGGTGGTTTCACCGAGAAAACTGAGAATGACTGCCCGCGCACTGTGGTACGCCCGCAGCCACCGACTGTGTTAAGGATAACGGATTATGCCAGCAAAACTGCCTGTCACTCTTCAGATGTACACCCTGCGCGACGATGCGGCGCGGGATTTTGCAGGAACGCTCAAGACCGTGGCCGAGATTGGTTACGCCGGGGTCGAACTCGCCGGGTACAACGGCCTCGCTGTCGAGGAGGTAAAGCGACTTCTCGACGATAACAACCTGCTCGTTGCCGGGATGCATGCGGGACTGGAACTGCTGGAAAACAGCTATGATCAGGTAGTCTCGGACTCCATCACACTCGGCCTCGAATATGTGATCGTTCCGTTTCTGGCGGAGAACCGGCGGCAGAGCATGGATGACTACCGACGTCTCGCCAATCAGCTCAATATACTTGGAGACCGTCTGAAGGCCAACCAGCTGACACTCTGCTACCACAACCATGCCTTCGAGTTCGAGAAGTTCGGCGGAGATGTCTATGCCTACGATGTCCTCTTCGACGAAACCGACCCGAATCTGGTCAAAGTGGAGATGGATGCCTTCTGGGTGGCGAAGGCAGGCGAGGACCCGGTTGCCTATCTGCGAAAATATAAGAACCGCGTTCCGCTGATCCATGTCAAGGACATGACCGCACCGCCCGAATCCACATTCGCCGAAGTGGGAGAGGGCGTTATCGACTTCGCCCCGATATTTGAAGCCGCTGAGGGCGCAGGCACGGAATACTATGTGGTGGAGCAGGATAAGACCTTTAACCATCCGCCCCTGGAGTCCGTTCGTATTTCCTTCAATAACTTGAAAAAGATGGGAATCGCGTAGGGACCTCCTGCCGGACCCATCCACTTCTGCAAAACCAAGACACTTTTCAGAGAGACTTTTACCCATGACGTTGACACCGAGCGAAGCCGTGCGCGCCGCGATTCGCGATCTGCCTATCGAACTGCCCTCCTGGGGCTTTGGAAATGCCGGGACCCGCTTTGGCGTGTTTCCCGAGCCGGGCGTGGCCCGCGACATCTACGAGAAGATCGAGGATGCCGCCACGGTTCATCGCCTGACCGGGGCGACACCGAGCGTCGCACTCCATATCCCGTGGGACCTGCCGCCCGCGGGGACCGACTGGAGCGAGATAGCCGCCTTCGCGAAAAACGAGGGTGTCTCCATCGGCGCGATCAACCCGAATCTTTTCCAGGAGCAGGAATATAAGTTCGGGTCGGTGACCAACGGGGACCCGAGCATTCGGCGACAGGCGGTCGCGCACCTCAAGGAGTGTGCGGAGATCGCGGGAATCGTCGGCTCGAAGCAGGTATCCGTCTGGCTGGCGGATGGCACCAACTATCCCGGTCAGGATGATATGCGCGCCCGACGGCATCGTCTGGTAGAGGGGCTGGCGGAGGGCTACGCCGCACTCCCGAGTGACGTAGAGTACCTGATCGAGTACAAGATGTTTGAGCCCGGCTTTTACACCACGGACCTCGCCGACTGGGGAACGTCGCTTCTAGTCTGCCAGAAAATCGGAGAGCGGGCAAAGGTTCTCGTGGATACCGGTCACCATGCTCAGGGAACGAACATCGAGTTTATCGTCTCCGCCCTGCTCGACGAGAACCGCCTGGGCGGGTTTCACTTCAACGACCGCCGGTACGCAGACGATGACCTGATCGTCGGCAGCGCGAATCCCTATCAGTTGTTCCTGATCTTCCATGAACTGATCAATGGAAACGACGGCAAGACGGCGGCGCCTGTCGCCTACATGCTCGACCAGGCGCATGTGATCGAGCCGAAGATCGAGGCGATGGTGCTGTCCGTCCTGAATGTGCAGACCGCCTATGCAAAAGCCCTTCTGGTGGACCGTGCCGCGCTCGCTGATCGGCAGCAGGCCGCCGATGTTTTAGGGGCAAACGCCGTGCTTCGCGACGCCTATGAGACCGATGTGCGACCGATTCTCGCCCAGGCCCGCGAGGAGATCAATCGCCCCGCCGATCCGCTTGCCGCTCTGCGCGACGATGCGATTGTCAAAGAGCGGCGCAGTCTGCGCCAGTCCACACCCGCTCGCGCAGGCGGCGGCGGTCTCGGCGCGTAAGGAAACAATATCAATGAAATACGAAGATCCTGAGACGACTGCCGCACTGGACCGGCTGCATAAACTAGCGCACTGGCTGGGAGACCCGGGCCGTGACCTCGCGATACTTGCCGAAGGGAATGTTTCCCAGGCAGTGGGCGACAAAGCCGAAACGTTCTGGCTAAAAGCCAGCGGCTGCAGCCTGGGCACGATGGATAAAGACCAGTTCGTCCTGATGGACACCCAGCGCAGCCTTGCCATTCTGGATCACGAGTCGCTGACGGATCAGCAGATCAAGGAGATGCTGTACGGGGCGCGTGTCGACCAGAAATCGCCGCATCTCCCATCCACCGAAGCGGCCCTCCACGCGGTCTGTCTTGCCGAGGGCGGAGCCGGGGCCGTGGGACACACGCATCCCACGCCATTCCTGTCGCTCCTCTGCTCGGAGAAGGCCGAAGAGGCTCTGGCGGGCCGTATGTTCCCGGATGAGATCGTGGTCTGCGGGATCGCCCCCTGCTATGTACCGTATGTCGATCCCGGCCCACCGCTCGCCCGCGCCGCCCGGGAAGCGATCCGCGAATACATCAAGACCTGGGGAGAAACGCCGAAAGTCGTTCTGCTCCGGAACCACGGTCTATTCGCTCTGGGGAAAAACGCCGACGAAGTGGAACGTGTCACCATGATGGCCGTCAAAGTGGCGCGGGCATTGCTTGGAACGTATGCGATGGGCGGTCCGACTTTCCTGACGCCCGCGCAGGCCGACCGCATCCGCACCCGCCCCGATGAGCACTACCGCCAGGCGCTTCTGGAGCGGCTCAAAGGCCGCTAGCTAGGTGTAACTTGTGGCGCTAGCACGCGCCACAAGTCTCTTACTCTAAAACAGCTCTACCCAAGTCACTTCGGGTGGACATAAGAACCGAATATTTTTCACACTGCATATCCCACTATTTACATAGAGGGGATGGGTCCCGGTCTTGATTAACCCTTTGCTATATTTGTTGCCGAACTTGCTAGGCACTCTCAAGGCACCGAAAAAGGGAAGCCGAATCTGCCCGCCATGGGTGTGTCCGGAGAATTGTGCCAGGATTCGGGAATCTGAAATATCCTCGATGACATCCGGATTATGAGACAGCAGTACAATCGCGGATTCCTGCGGTACTTCTTTCACCGCTTGCTCATAATTGGCGTTGCGTGACCATAGATCGCCGACACCAACTAGGTAGATAGTAGACCCCTCGATTTCCAGTGGAACCGCCCGATTATCTATCAAACGTATTTGCGTGTCGGATGCGATTCTATCTTGGATCGCATTCGCGCTGAAAGAATGGTCATGGTTTCCAAGAACCCCAAATACACCCAGGCGACTGCGAATATTGCCAAAAACTTCCTGTACATTATGAGGCAGCGAAACAGGGTCAAAGCGGGATCGAGCAAAAAAATCGCCGAGAATGAGCACAATGTCGGGGTCAAATTCGCTCGATTTTGTGATGGCTTTCCGAACCAACTCATAGGACGCAGCACGTGGATAGTGGAAATCGGAAAGTAATGCTATTCGTAAGCCCCGACCGCCATTAATGTTTCTGTGCGTGTCTATCTTGATTTTTCTAACGAAGATCCACTTCGGCTCGATGTACCGTGCATATAAAAGGGCTATCGTGAAAACAAGAATCAGCCAGACCAGAAGTATCACGAGGCGCTGTCTGTCCACGCGACTACCTGCGGAGCTATCGGGTCGCGCAGGTGGAGTGTGCAACCGTGCGTGTCCGCCAAAATATGATCGGTGAGCGGAGCATGGGATAGTGCCGCTCTGTAACGCTCGGCTCGGTCCGGCAGCGAAATGGCGTCGTTTGCGGCGTGATACAGCAGAACGGGGCAGGTGATGTGGGAAACCACATCGTCGAGCTTCATCGATAGACCAAGGTCCAGGCTCTCCTCACGGGTCTCCGTGGCAAAGTAAAGATCCAGATACTGCCAGATGATCTCCGGCTGCTTGGACCACTGCTCTGGAGTGATAATCGCAGGTGGCGAGATGCCGAAGACACCCCGGACACGTGTCCGATCCGCCCCGGCGAGACGGAGCGCAAAGTAAGAACCCAAACTGATGCCGCCAGTGAAGATGCCCTGCTCCGGTGTTACCCCGAGTTCATCTAATGCCTGCATCAGGAGCCGCTCCGTCTCGATAAGCAGCGGCGGCGGCGACTCCCCCTGACCGGGAAGGTCCAGACGAATCACCGGATGCCCAGCGTCGAGCAGTGGGTCCGCAAGAACCGTCAGCTCCTCTTTGACCGACGCCAGGGGCGGCATCAGAAGCACGGGCGGCTTGTCTGCATCTCGCGGCGTCTCCCGGTAGCAGACGAGTTTCCCCTGCAGCAGTACGATGCGTTCGAAGTGGAACTCGTCTCGTGCGGATCGGTCCCGGATATGGCATCGCCGCATACGTGCCGTGATTTGCGCTTTGCCTGGGTGAAACGGCGACAGTACCAGCTGCCCGAGGAACGCAAAAGCCGCCGCCTTGAAATACTGCTCGCGGTGTTCCGCTGCATCCGCGGTGCGGTCGAACTCCCGCGTCCATCCATCGATTGTGCGGATGCGGGAAAGTACGGGCGCGATCTCCTCCCAGGATAGGCCCGTCAGTTCCAGCCGCTTTCGGACGGCGGCAGACTTCATTAGACGCCCCGCGCCAAAAAGAGCGACCGCGGCCCGCATTCGCCAGTCCAGCGAGGGTTCCGCAAGCGGACGGCGTTTTGGTCGAGGAACGAAGGGGGGCGGTGTTTTCAAATTCAGGAACGGCCCGCGATAACCGCCTCCGGCTCAGCGACAGAAGGAGAGCGAGACAGTGATACCGGGTAGGAGGAGAGTGGTGCGCTCTGGCGGTCGTCGGCAGTAGTCTGGGCTGTGATGTGCCGCGACTCCGTGTCCTGGGCGGTCCGCTTTATATCTCGCAGAAGGCGGCTTCGATGATTGGCTCGAACCGCGCCAAAGAACAGTCCGACAGCTACGTACACAAGCCACACAAGAATCGCAAGCCGGTTGAAGGGAATGTAGGAGCAGTCCAAAAGGTGTGATTCGCCCCAAGCCAGAAGCAGAACACTGGGCAGTGACCGCTGAACTACCGCAGGGTCAAAGCGGCGGTGCCGCTGTCGGCT
>JAZKEA010000165.1:0-5502 GCA_040387315.1 Armatimonadota bacterium
GGGGAGGGGGAAGCCGACGCCTCAGCGGTGGCGGGGGGAGGGGTGATCTACGCCACGACCGGCAAAACCTCCCGGACGCCGGGATGCAGCTCCTCAACCCGCAGGCAGGCGGCGAAGCGGTTTCCGGTAAAGGTTCGCAGGGCGGGCGGTGCGCCGACATCGCAGCGGCCCCGAACGGCATGCGGGCAGCGTGGGTGAAACGGACAGCCGGGCGGGATTCGGTTCAGTGACGGCACGTTCCCTCGAATCGCCGGAAGGCGCTCGCCCCGGTGTTTGAGGCCCGGCAGAGACTGCAGAAGGCTCATCGTGTAGGGATGTAGCGGGTCTTTCAGCACCTCGCGGACTGTGGCGTTCTCCACCACACGCCCCAGGTACATCACGGCGACATCGTCGGCGACCTGTGCGACTACGCCGAGGTCATGCGTAATGAAGACTACCGATGTCCCTCGCTCGGTCTGCAGGTCTTTGATCAGTTTGAGAATCTGCGCCTGGATCATGACGTCGAGCGCGGTCGTCGGCTCGTCGGCGATCAGGACTTCCGGGTTGCACACCAGCGCCATCGCGATCACGATGCGCTGCCGCATACCGCCGCTCATCTCATAGGGAAACTGGTCGATTCGCCGCTCCGCGCCGGGAATCCCAACTTGACGCAGCATCTCAATGGCGCGGGCCCGTGCCTCCTTCGGAGAGACATTCTGATGCAGCAGGATCGCTTCACTGATCTGGTTATTCACCGTGTGGACCGGACTCAGCGCGGTCATCGGCTCCTGAAAGATCATGCTGATCAGGCCGCCACGGACTTTATAGAGCAGGTCTGATTGCTCATCGAGCTGGGCGATATCGATAGTCTCGCCGCTCTTCGGGGTCAGCAGGATTCTGCCGCCGACGATCTTTCCCGGTGGGCGGATCAGGCGCAGGATGGAATACGACGTAACGCTCTTCCCGCAGCCGCTCTCGCCGACCAGGGCAAGCACCTTGCCGCGCTTAAGGGAGACGGTAACACCATTAACGACACGAATCTCGCCTTCCTCGGTAAAGAACGACGTTTTAAGATCTTCGATTTGAAGAACGGTATCAGTATTTGTTGGTACAGTGGCTGTGGTCATCTGCCATTTCTTTTCGCCTTCGACTACTCAAAAACCTTCTGAAACTATCGTGTTGATCCAGTTTTTCACATTTCATGAAATGTGAAAAACCTGCTAGAATAAGGGATGAAACGTTTGCAAAACGGCAGTGCCAATGATTTACATCCCGTGATACTAAAGCCGCAGGACGTCGCTCTAGTACTGAAAATTCTGGCAAAGAAAATCAACCAGACTCAAAGCATCAGGGAGAGGGGCCGACGAGATGAGGACCAATCCCTCTCCAGACGCAACTGGACATTGTCTCAGCTTGCCGAAGAGACTTGCCTCAGCATTGGCGAGATCCATAACTCTTTACGTCGCCTGCGGGCAGTGCGGTTCCTGGATTCTGAGGACGGTAGACTGAGGCCCCATGCCCTGGAAGAATTTCTCCTTCATGGCGTACAGTACGTCTTTCCCGCCGCGCGGGGAGCTATTGCACGGGGCATTCCCACCGCCTTTTCCGCTCCGATGCTAAAAAATAAATTCCTGTCGTCCGGTCAGGAATCCTTGGTCTGGCCACATATTCAGGGCACGGTGCGCGGAATAGCCTCGTCTCCTCTATATGCAGCCGCACCGGACGCTGCCTTGCTAGACCCTATCTATTACGAACTGCTTGCGCTTACCGACGCGTTGCGCGGGGACAGTCGCGCCCGTGAGCGTGCCGAGGCAGCTGCCCTTCTCCGCGCCTACATCCATTCAAACGAGGAGAGAGACCTGCATGACTGATAGTGCCTCGCCTGACGACTCCCGCCGGAATGCTGCACAGAGTATCACAATGATTCGGCATGTCGCACAGAGCCTTGGCCCCGAGATGGTTCGACTAATCGCGTTTCTTGGAGGCGCGTCACTGCCGCTTCTGCTTACCGATCCCGCAGTCCAGGACGTTCGCTCAACACGGGATGTGGATGTCATTATAGAAGTCATGACATACGGCGAGTATGCGAGCCTTGCTGAGGAGCTAAGACGACGGAATTTTCAGGAGGACATGTCTCCCGGCGCTCCCATCTGCCGCTGGGTCGTTGACGAAACGATTGTCGATGTTATGCCAACGGACGAAAAGATCCTGGGGTTCTCAAACCGCTGGTACAAACCCGCACTTCGGACCGCACAGGACTATTCTCTTTCCGGCGATGATGGCACAACGATTCGACTGGTGACGCCATCGTATTTCCTCGCTACCAAGCTGGAAGCATACTTCCATCGAGGCGAAGGCGATCTGTACGCAAGCCACGATATAGAGGACATCATTACACTTATCGATGGCCGCCCGGAGCTGCTGGACGAAATCCGACACGAAGCTCCCGAAGATGTTCGGGAGTTCATTGCCCATTTCTTCCAAGACCTCCTCCGTGATCCCGGTTTTAGAGAAGCGGTCGAGGGGCACCTACCCTACGACGCCAGAAACCGTCTCGGTATTGTGCTTGCGCGAATTAGACAAATCGCTTAAATCATCGGGATGAATAAGGGTCGGCGGCATCACGCATGCCATCGCCGAAGAAGTTGAAGGCGAGAACGGTCAGAACGATCATCACGACGGGCATCAGGAGCCAGGGGTAGTTCGCGACGACATCGATGTTCAGACAGTCCTGTAGCATGACGCCCCAACTCACGACGGGAGGGCGCAGGCCAAGACCGAGAAATGACAGCGCGGTCTCGCCCAAAATCATGCCGGGGACGCTCAGCGACAGGCTGACGATGATGTGGCTCGTGAATCCAGGCAGCAAGTGGCGGAAGATGATACGGCTGTGGCTTGCCCCGAGCAGGCGCGCCGCGACCGCGTAATCTTCCTCGCGCAGGGAGAGAATCTTGCCCCGGACGACTCGAGCAAGTCCGGTCCAGCTGAGCAGACTGAGCACCATCGTGATAGCGAAGTAGGTCTGGAGCGGGGACCAGTCGGACGGCAGAACCGCGGCGAAGGCCAGCCAGAGCGGAAGATGCGGGAACGAGTTGATAACCTCGATGACACGCTGAATAAACGTGTCAACACCCCCGCCGACATAGCCGGAGATGCCGCCGATCACCGCCCCCAGGAAAAACGTCGCGATGATCGAGACGATTCCGATGGAGAGACTGATCCGCGCACCGTACACGAGGCGGCTGCAGACATCGCGACCGTATTTGTCCGCCCCTAGAAAGAAGAAGGTGCCGGGCTTATCGAGCGTATTCGCGGCGGCGAAATCCCGGACCCCGAAGAGGTGCCGGTCGGACGGGATCAGGCCCCAGAGTTTATACGGCTCGCCCTTCACAAAGAAGCCGACGGGAACCGTGTCCTGGGTCCGCAGATAGTAGTTTTTCAGGGTCAGCGGATTGATGCGGCGTTCCATGCGATCCACATGCAGACCCGCCGACGCGGAGTATTTGGGAAGCTGGGGCGGGGCGTAGATCATGTTGACATTGCTCCACCCGCTGGAGTACGGCGCGCAGAACTCCGCGAACAGGGCGACCGAGTACAGCACCATCAGCAGAAGGAGCGATCCGACCGCGAGGTGATGCTTCGAGAAGCGCAGCGAGATCAGCTGCCACTGCGACAGAGTCGCCGCCGCGCCTTTTTCCGGTTCGGTCTCAAAGCCCTCTTCCTCCATCTCAGGAGTGGACGAGGCGACGTGCGGAAGCACACCGGGCGCAGGCATCAGGTCGTCGGGAATCCGAACATGGTCAGCGTCGAACTGGGCCTTGTTCTCTTCGGGCCCCGTGAGCGATTTATCGTCCGGGAGATTTCCAGGCGTTGTCATTTGGAGCCCCCTTCCATGCGGATGCGCGGATCAAGCCAGAGCAGGAGGAGGTCACTGACAAGGGTTCCGAAGATACCCAGCAGACTCAGGACCATCAGCATCGACCCTGCCAGATAGATGTCCTGGGTCATGAGCCCCTGCAGCATCAGCGGTCCGACCATCGGCAGGCTGAGAACGATGGCGACAATCGCGCCACCGGAAATCAGCTGCGGGAAGATACCGCCGATCCCCGAGATAAACGGGTTCAGGGCCAGGCGGACCGGATACTTCATCAGCAGCCGGAAGGGACGGACGCCTTTCGCCATCGCCGTGGTCACGTACGGCTTGCGAAGCTCGTCGAGCAGGTTGCCTCTCATGACACGGATCATGCCCGCGGTTCCCGCCGTCGCGATAACAATGACCGGTACCCAGATATGCTTCAGCAGGTCGATGATCTTGCCGCTGGTCCACTCCGGCGCGGCGGCGAACTCGGGCGAGAACAGTCCGGTGACATTGACGCCCAGATATTTCCCGCTCCAGTACATCAGCAGGATCGCCAGCAGGAAGTTGGGAACGCACATGCCGATAAACCCGACAAAGGTCAGCACATAGTCTCCCCACGAGTACTGCCGAACCGCCGAGTAGATCCCGATCGGCATGGCGACTGCCCACGTAAACAGGATGGTGCCAAGCGACACGAGAACCGTCAGCAAGATCCGGTCGCCGACAATATCGTTGACGGACTTTTGCGTCTCCATGGAACGGCCCATCTGCCCCTGGAGCAGTCCCTTGTCGGCCTCCTGGAAGGTTGTGAAGTAGGTAAAGCCCATCCAGCGGAGGTACTGCTTGATAACCGGCTCGTCCAGGTGGAACGCCTCGGAAAGACGCTTGACCTCCTCGACCGCGGCCTCGTCCCCGGTCGCCCGGAGCTCGGTAATACGGGTCTCGATGAAGTCGCCGGGGGGAAGCTGAATGATCGCGAATGTCACGACCGAGATCAGCAGCATCGTCGGCACCATAATGACCAGCCGACGTCCAATATAGGGATGCTTGATCGCGGCGAGCACGATTCCGAGGATGAGAATGCCGTAGATCAGGGTCGCGACAAAGCTGCCGATCCCGCCCTTCTTCTCGACCTTCAGCGTCTTGACATTGACGGCATCCGGCGCGGCGGTAACCGTCGTCATTTCCTGCTTGATCTGCGCGATCGCGCCAGGCGAGTCTTTGGGCTTCTCAAAGAAGAACGTCTCGATCCCGGCATTCGCCGGGGTGTTATAGGCCGCGCCGTACATGACATTCGACGGCACGTTCTTAAAGCCGTTCTTGACGACCGCAAGCTGCGGTGGCGGGGTCGCGAGGGAGATCGACCAGACGTTATCGGCGGCCAGATCGGCGATCTTGTTAAAAATGGCGATCTGCTTTTTGCGGTCTGGCTCCTGGACCATTTGCGTCAGCAGCTCCATGCCACGCCGAATATCGCTGTTCCGGGCCGGTTCCTGCCCTCCCTGGAGGGCGCGCGGGTCGCCGTACAAACCGCCCTTCTGGTACCAGATACCGTAGGCGGGAGCCCAGAACGATTCGATATACGTCGGCACGAACGAACGCGCCTCGACCAGGGGGTTAAACTCGCTCTCGCCGGTCCAGACCGTGAAATCGTGCATCAGCGC
>JAZKEA010000165.1:5512-9315 GCA_040387315.1 Armatimonadota bacterium
ACGGGTCCTTCCCCCGTGAAGTCGGTAAGGTCGATGTACCAGGTCATGCGCTTACCGTCGGGGAACATCCGCATCCCCTCGCTGTCGCGCTTGTCCAATCCGAGGCTGTCCAGGAGCTGATTCGCCCGCTTCGGCTCGAACGCCGTGTAGCTCTTCATCAGCTTTTCGGAATGGAACTCGGATTCGCGGCCCGGATCAATCTGGGCGGGTTCGCCGTATCCCGCGTACAGCGCCTTGATGATCTTTTCGCGGTTAATGGCGACAGACAGCGCCTGGCGGAAGCGCTTATCGCTCAGCAGCGCGGCCTTCTGGGCACTGATCGAATCGCCGGGCTGGACGCGCCGGTTGTTGTTCGGCCACAGGGTATATGCCGACCGGGACGCGGGGAACCAGTGCAGGAGCTTGTAGTCGTTGCGCTGCTGGCTCTCGGCAAGCAGTGTGTACTGGTCGTAGGTTATATGGCGGTCCTGCATCGTCGCGTCGCCGCTCGCGGCGGTGAGTGGGATAAGCGTCGGGCTTTTCACCTCGAACAGGATACGGTCTACATAGGGAAGCTGATTGCCCTGGGCATCGACTCCCCAGAAGTACGGGTTGCGCACAAAGCTTTCCGGAGGGCTGGATTTATACGTCCGGTAGATCCAGGGCCACATCCGGGGGTGCTCGGGATTGCGAAAGTCGGTCAGGGCGGTGTAGAGCGCGCGGGCCGTCGTCAGGCTTCGCGCCGCCATCGTCGCCTCGATCAGTTTTTTGTCGCCGAGGTCGGGGTGATACTGACGCAGGTAGTGGCGCGGCGAGCCGACCGGGGCCTTCGACAGATTTTCCAGCAGAACGGCGTTCGAGTTGGGAAAGACAAACTTCACCGTCAGGTCATCCACCTTGACGACATCGCCCTGCTTGCCCCCGACAACCATCCACGGCACAGGAGAGCTGGCGATCTTCAGCTGCTCGTCCTTCCACCAGTACACGATGTCATCGGCGGTAAACGGGTGACCATCCGACCACTTCGCCCCTTTGCGAAGGTAAAAGGTCCACTCTTTCTTGTCCGGGCTGACCTTCCAGCCCTTCGCGAGATGCGGACGAATCGGGTAGCCGAGCGGCGACCAGCGAACCAGCGTCGAACCGGAAAGCCGCCAGGTGACGATGCCGACATCACCGGGGGCGTTCGCCAGGCGCAGCCACGTTCCGCCATACTTCCCGATGCCGTCCGCGCCGGTAAGTACGACCGGTTCGGAGCCGGTGCGCTCCGCGACCGGGGGAAGCTTCTTCTCCTTCACCAGTTCGGCGAGAATAGGAGACTCCGCTTTCGGGTACCAGGCTCCGGACGGACCGGCAGCGTAATCAACATCCCGCTGTACGGTCGGAAGGTCCTTCGGGTCAAAGGAGGCCTTGCGCGATTCCGTAATCGCGGCAACCTCTTTTGCTGGATAGTCTTCCGGCGTCGTCCGTACTCGGGGGCTCGCCAGCGCACCGCACAAAAATAATACGGCGACAAACGCACAGGCGGTCGCCAGAAACAGGAGGAAGGATCGGGTCCACTTTTTCATAGGGGTGTTGGGCCCGGCGAACCAGTTCTTAATCGCACTACAGCACCGTCGTCAGTGCAGGCCCTGGTTAGATTATACAGCCGAGGAGCGGCGTCCTGCCTCCCGCTGATGTTTTTGGTTTCGCGCCTCAGCGGCGGGGGGAGGGGTAAACAAAGAAGCTACCGTTGAGGGATAGAGAGGTCACCCTTACCGTCCGTGAATCGGACCTGAACGGCGGCCGCCGCGCGTTCGACGGATTTTACACGTTTCTGCTCTCCGGCCTTGATAGGCACGAGAACCGTCACGAAGGATTGAACGCCTTTGCCACGGCGGGTGTGAAGCACCGTCGTCGCCGGAACGTACTGTGGGTCCAGGTCTTTCCGGACGTTCCATCCCAGAAGCTCGGGCGAGGTTTGCGCGGAGGCGCTGCGAACCTCCAGCCCCGCCTCGCCGAGCGGCAGGACCAGAAGGTTCGGCTTCCCCGCGTCGTTCGTGACCGTCGCCTGCGTCGTGGGGTTGGTTTCGGTGGCTGTCGTGAGCAGGTGCCACCGTACCTGATACGTATGCTCTTTGTCGTCGTTTGGCGTCAGCGTGTCGATTACCGTGTACGAGGGATTCGCGCCTTTGGTGAACGTCACGGTCCGTTTGTGGGTCGCGATCCGATCGCCGACCGCGCCGTAACCCTCGTCATAGGTGCCGGAAACCTGATCGGATGCGGCTGTTGTCACCCAGTTTCCGGATATCGGCGCTTTGGCGACATTCGCGGCCCGGTCTTTTGTGTCGCGTCGCTGCGGCTTGCCGTCCACTAGAACCGTGTTGTGCCCGAAGGTGTCGGTCGCAAACGAGCGGTAGGGGCTGGCCTCGTAGCTGCCGCCACCGCCGTCGAAGAGAATCTCGCGTCCGTAGGCCCAGATCACCAGGTTCAGCTTGTCCTGATGCACATGACCGTAACCGAGCGGCCCGCTGTCCAGGACCGCGTAGTTCGCATCGGGCTCCCAGTCGGACCGCATAACCCGGTAACCCGCGTAGCGAAAATCATACGACGTCTTCGCCGGGGGCGTCCCGCTCTTGCCGTCGGTCGCCACCCACTGAAAATCCTTCCGCTCCGGAAAGAGCGCGGCGGCCTCCGTCATCAGCTTGCGGACCCCGACGGGCCAGGAGTCGTTGAAGCGGGGCAGATCCCGATCCGGCGTCATCAGGTAAAGGTTGAAATCGAAGGCGCGTTCCAGCCGAGCCGTGTAATCCGTGGGAAGCTCTGCGGTTCTGCCCACCATCTTTGCCCGCTGATACAGACCGAGCACATTACTCAGCGCGACGTTATGGTAGCCAGGTGTCAGCTCGATCTGAGCGCCATCCGGCAGGAACTGCGTGCTGGCCTCTTTATACAGTGCCTCCCCGGCCTGTTTGCGCCAGGACTTCGACTCCGTGAACTCGGGGAACAGCGCCCCGACACCATAGAGACCGTTCATCTCCATCGTCAGCCAGTTGCCGGTGCTCGGATTCGCCGCCAGATACCGCGCGTGCGTCACCGCCGTTTTCACGTAGGCGATCAGGTCGTCATCGGTGACTGAGGGCGACAGCAGGAATATGTGGTACATCTCCGGCCAGTTTCCGCTCATGCGGATACCGGACTCGATGGTGCGCCAGGTCGAGCCCACACCATTGCTGACACGCTCCGGGGGCGGGTTCTGCGCGACCCAGGATCGGAACTGGCGCACCCACGCAGACGCCCAGCGTTCATCGCCGGTCGCCTGATAGGCGCTTGCCAGATTCCGCCACCAGGACATCCGGTTTAGCTGCCAGGTCCACTCGTTGTTCTTAGGCAGGCCACTTGTCCCGCCGGTTGCATCGTAGTGCCAGTCGATCTCACCGTTCGGGAACAAATGCCCGATGGTAACCACGCCGACCTGCCCTCGCTCCGCATCCTCGGCGGCTTTACTGTTCCAGGTGACCGCGCTTCGGTCCGCCACGCGCGGCGAGACGCTCCAGGGGACCGATGTCCTGGTCCGAAGATAGGCCGCCATCGCCTTCTTCGCACCGGCGATATCCCCGGCATCGGCGGCACGCTTTACCGGAGCGAGGGCGGGATTCGCGGCATAGTCGAGGGACGCAAAAAGCTGGGCATCAGACGGGGCATAAGGGGACGATGACGCGGCATTCACGCTGGATTTCTTCGCCACGGACGGAGATTTCTCCTGTGCCGCCGCGGGTGAAACGGCGATCAGCGCCGTTAGCCCGGCGGCGAGGAGTAAGGTGGAAACAGTCGTTGGTTTGGGTTGG
>JAZKEA010000166.1:0-737 GCA_040387315.1 Armatimonadota bacterium
GTAATTCTCCCCAGTCGCAGCCAATTCGCGCTACCTGCCTCGACGTAATAGGAACCTGGGATACCTGCCTGCTCTGGGTGACCTTGACCGGCGTACATGCCTACTGGGAGGACTGGCCCGCCTTCTATGCTCTACGGGGCGAGGATGGTGAGCGCAATTCCCTGGGCGAGACGCCGGGCCATCTTTTTAACTGGGAGGAGCGGGATCGCTGGGCTCGCTACCTGGACTTGGTCGTGAGCAATCTCTGGGATGCCTGGATATTACCCACGATACAGGGGCAGCCAGAGACGGTTCGGCTGAGGACCTCTCACGATGGCTGTATTGATCTCTGGAGCAGTACGCCGCGAAAGTTTCCGGAGATGATAATTCTTGTCTGAAACACGTCTGTATTGATTGACCGGATGCAGAAACAAAACCCGGTCATGTGCGACAGCCTCCCCCGAAGGCGCAAATGCTAGGGGAGCGATAAAGCTACCATGCCTGCAAAATCAACCGACTCTACATTTCCCGTTTTTCGGAGCCCATTTGTCATCAATGACACGCCGCATTGCCTCTCCGGCTGGGTGGTGCCGGACTGGGAGATGTCCGAGCAGAACCGGCGCTACATCGACAGCATCGATCCCGGTTACTTTGCGCACATCGCGAACCTCTTGGGCAATCCTGTTGACGCGACGGAAGAGAATTACGCGGCTGCCTTGCTGCGGCAAACGTACTCTCAGGGGCTGGAGACCCTGTTC
>JAZKEA010000166.1:747-2405 GCA_040387315.1 Armatimonadota bacterium
TGGGCGCGACGGTTCAGGCACCGGAGTGCGTCCTGGGCTGGATGCTGAGGTATCAGAGATCCGAGCTCGAAAGCCTTGTCCGCAAGATAAACGAGGGAAAGCCGGTTTTGTCACGGACAGATCAGGATTGTCTGAACTGGGAGTCTGTCGCGGCATTGGTGATGCACCACGCTTTAACGGGAGACGAAGAAAGGGATGCTCGGCTTGTGCGGAGCTTCGCTAATCTGTGGCGCGGCTTCGCAGCGGACTTCCTGAACCGCTCGGTGACCGCCGAGATTAACAGCCTCCGACATGGTTTGCGGATCGAGACGCGGGGTTCTACGCCGCCGGAAGGCGACGACTTTCGCTCGTTGTTTTACGCCCCGGAAAAGATAGACCGGTACAATTTCCGGATCTCCTGCCAGTCCTTGAGCTGGAATCCCCACGCGGGCCGCCGGGCCTTGCGGCAGATCGCGCTTTCTATAGGAAACATTATTAGCAGTCTCAAAATAGGAAACGGAGCTGAACCGGGTTCGGCTCCATTTCACTGCCCGACCGACGAAGCCGCTTTCGAGCCTCCTGCTGTTTTCACAGGCAGCAGTGACCAGTCTCCCCCGGAAACGGGCTGGGTCGCGCCCCTGACGGCAGAGGACATACGCGAATCTTATTCCTCGTAAATCTCGCAGAGCTTTATCTTCCAGACGGTCCAGGAGGAACCGGGGTTTCGGAACGGTCTACGACGGTCATTGACATTCCCCCGAAATACTGCGGACTGTTCGCACGGGGCTGGTAGAAGGCGACCGAAATACAGGGAATGCCGTTGGAGACGATCCGTCGGCAGTTGATCGAGCTCTGCTCGAATTTGGCGATGCTTTCAGGCACGGGGGACGTCAAAACGCTGCCCAGTGCGCTCAGGTGATCCACCATCAGCACATCCGCGAGGGCGGTTCGCTCCCCTGGCGAGAGTTCGGAAAGAGAGACACGCCCCGTTCGCGAGGCAGCCACTCTGGTGACAAGGCGCGCGCGAAGCTTCTGGGCGGCGGCATTGCGAATTTCCCGGAGCCGTTTCTCAAAGACTTTTTCAGGTGCGGGAGGCGGAATATTGCTTTGCCGAGTGGGTGGGGTAAAGCCATTAGCCGCGGCGGTTGCCCGGTATTCCTCTTCGAATTTTGCCAGGGCGGCACTGTAGGCCGGGGCATCCGGTGTTCCGGACAGCAGGGCGCGCATAAAGGGAGCGGGAATGGCGGACAGGATCGCTTCATGCAGGCGGGAAATACTCGACGGGCGACCTACGGGATAGCGCGAGATAGCCTGATGGCTGCCGCCCTGGGCCGCCAGGAGACGCAGACCGTACACAGCGCTGAGGGCCCGGAACTCGGTATCCGCGGCGGCGTGCTCGCCGCCGATCAGGATCGCGGGCTTTTCCCGAAGCTCCTCCTTCACAAGAACGGTCTTGGTCTCCTTCTGCGCCACGCGCTCCGCCACCGACTGCAGGGTGTCGGCGGTGGCGGGAGTCGGTATGGCGAGTGGGGGAGTCTGTGGCGGCGGAACGGCGCTTAACGTAGTGCTTGATTCGGCAGTGTCCAGTCCCGAGACCAGGGCAGCCTTCGAAATCGAGATTCCGTTGTTCAGCCTCCGCAGCCGGTCCGTGTCACTCAGCGGAAGGAAGGTCTTTTTTC
>JAZKEA010000167.1:0-225 GCA_040387315.1 Armatimonadota bacterium
GTAAAGGTGCATATAGCCCCCGATACCGTGCTTTGGGAAATTCCACTCTCGATCGATCAGTTCCTCGAACTCGCGGATATGCACCATCTGCTCATAAAAGTGCAGGTACTTTTCCTTATCGAAGGCCGGGTTCTTTGCAAGAGCGGCATTGCCGCCCGCGGCAACGGAACTTCCTTTTGCTGCCATGTACTATCGCTTCTCCTTATACTAAAGCCCAACCGAGGG
>JAZKEA010000167.1:235-17860 GCA_040387315.1 Armatimonadota bacterium
TCCGTCACATCTAGGCTGTCACAACCGTCCTATTATACCAGAGACCAACGCGGCGTCAGGAGGGCTTATTCAGCCGATATCGCTGGTTTTTGCGTAATTTCCGGCAGGTATCCCCGGATGCTTTCGGAGTTTAGGATAACGGTCAAATGCGGTAGCAATCATAGCAAGCGGCCCTAAAGCAGTGCTGCTGCCGCCGCGGACCTTGAATGAAGGACCATTAACCATGTGTGATACGAACAGATATATAAATGATGCGGAAGCGGAGCAGGCACTTACCAGCTGCTGCGCACTGTCCCGCCGTGGGTTTGTTACACGCTCCATGCTGGCAAGCGCCGGATTGGTTGTCGCTCCCACCGTTCTGATGGAGGCCCTTGCGGCACGACCCGCCGAAGCGGTTCAGCTCTTTAAAAAACCCAGCCCTGCGGACCAAAAGAAGCTGGGCCAGCAAGCCGCCCAGCAGGTACTCAAGCAGTACCGTGAGGTAAACGATAGCCGAGCAACGCACTTCCGCGCAATGGGTCAGCGACTCGTTTCGGCGCTTTCAAAGGAAGATCAGAACAAGTGGGATTACAATTTCCGGGTTCTGGACAGCAAAGAGGTAAATGCCTTCGCCCTGCCCGGTGGCCCGATGTTTATGTTTACGGGATTGTACAACCTTCTGGCAACCGATGACGCACTTGCGGCGGTAACCGGGCACGAGATGGCGCACGTTCATAAGGAACACTGGGCCAAGGCGCAGGCGAAAGCCCAGGAACGTGCTCTGGGGATCGGTGCCCTGCTTTCTGTACTTGGCGGAGGCAAGGCAGCACAGATAGGAGCGGGTGTGATAGATTCCGCAATCGGCAGCAAGTTCTCACGCAGCGAAGAGGATGAGGCCGACAAAGAGGGTTTCGAGGATATGGTGGCCGCGAATTATAACCCCAGGGGAATGATTCAGCTTTTCCAGGTTTTGCAAAAGCAGGGCGGCGGTGGGGGTATCGAGTTTCTGGCCAGCCACCCGATGACATCGAACCGGATCAAGAACGCGGAAAAAAGGATTGCCGATTTGGGCAAACGAAACTTTCCGCCATTGAAGCCGCTGGTGGGGAGCCAGGCGGCCTGACACAAAAACACCCCGGAAGGTCTTGATCCTTCCGGGGTGTTTTTTGTTCAAGTCGTTCGAGTTGTTAGTGGGCGCTGCAGGAACCGCAGCCACCGGTCACAGTGGTGCCGGATGCATCGTCCTCAGTGCTGAACGAGGAGCCACAGCCACAGGAGCGAACCGCGTTCGGGTTCTCTACCTTGAAGCCGCCGCCCATGGACGTGGTCACGTAGTCGACGATAGAGCCGGTGATGTACTTCAGGCTCATCGGGTCGATAACGATGCGGACGTTCTTGTCCTCGAAGAACTGATCGCCTTCTTCCACGTTCTCGTCAAGCGCCATGCCGTACTGGAGGCCGGAACAACCGCCACCCGCGACATAGACACGCAGGGCGACACCCTCCGGATTGCCCTGCTGTTCCAGGATGTCGGAGACTTCCTGCGCCGCGCGGTCAGTCAGAACAATAGGCTGCTCCGGTGTCGGAGTAAAAACGGGGAGAGCGGGCGCTTCCGGTGCTTCAAGAGTCGCAGACATTCGGTTTCTTATCCTCCTCCGGGTGAGCCGGAAAAAATCGTTGGTCAGAAACGGCGACCGTAATTGTCGCCGTCTTTTATTATACCGCCACTCCCTTTTTACAACAACCGCAGCGCGTAAGTTCCCGAAAGGCAACTGCCATTTTCAGCCAGGCGATGCTTTCCCTATCCGGTCCGAGTATCACGAAGCCATTTGACGTGTCCGTCTAAAAACAGTCGGTTTCGCCCGCCCATGTGGACAGAAAGCCCTTTCAGCGGTGTGGGGACGGCGGCAATTGTGCGCGGGAAGTACGGATCGACGACAAGCTCGACATCGGCGACGCCTTCCGGGAGGGACGGGGTGATCGTTCGAGCGACAATAGGGTCGTTTATTGCCGCCTGCCGCAGGTCGGCTGCCGCCTGGTCCGGTGTCTTGCCCCAGAAATTGTCGAGTGGGATGGTACCTATCGCATCCGCAGGTTTGTCGAAGCGCCACATCCAGTAGCGGCACTCTTTGCCGTCCACCGTGGTCTGCAGAACCTGCTGAGCCTCCCCGAGCGGTGTTCCCGTGACGCTCGGGCAGTTCCAGATCGCCGCGTTCTTTGTATAGGGATCCGTGAGCGAGACCGCCCACCCGGCCCGCGGGTCCGAGGTCGGCCAGGAGGCAGTTCCCCAGGGCTGATAGCCGCCGGGAAGCGATGTTTTCAGATCCCGTCGATCCGGCAGGATCTCGTCGTAGTCCTGAACATACATCGAGACGGCAAAACCGACCTGTTTTAGATTACTCAGGCAGGCCGTCTGCCTCGCCTTCTCTCTGGCCTGCGCAAAGACAGGAAAAAGTATCGCGGCGAGGATCGCTATTATGGCTATCACGACGAGAAGCTCGATGAGAGTGAATCCGGTTTTCCCGCTTTGGGCGGGGTGGGCGTACCTGCTTAAATGCATATAGTTTGTACGTACCCGTATATCGGTATATCGACCACGCCGCAACGCTGTCACATTCCTATACAATGACTGCCTATGACTAGACTTGGTATCTCAGGGCGTTCGCGACGGAATATAACCCGCGTCTGCCTGCTCTTGCTGGCTCTGATTTTCGCACCCGTAATGGCGCGGAGCCAGGCGGGTTCCCCCAAAGTGCCCCGGAGCCTGAGCATTACGCTCCGTCCTTTCACCACTGCCGAAGAGGTTCCTGCTTTCGAGGTGGAATTGTCCTTTCGTGGAAACGCAACAGGCGAGCAAGTTCTGGCGCTGCCCTCATCCTGGGGTGGGCAGGAGAAGCTGTATCAAGCTATACGAGACATTGAGGCGCTTTCACCCAACACCACCATAAAAGATTCTGACCAGCCTGATCGAAAACGGGTGGAGTTCACGCCGGGAAAGCCGGTGCGGTTTCGCTACACGGTCCTGCAGGATTGGGACGATGACTTTTCCAAACATATCTTCCGCCCGGCGCTCTCCGAGGAAACGTTTACGCTTATCGGAACCAGTTTTCTCGTGCTGCCGGAATGGAACGAGGAGATTCCCCTTCGCGTGACGATGGACTGGGAGATTCCGACACGCTGGACTCAGGCAGACAGCTTCGGCATTGGAGAGGGAAAGGCCCGCGTCTTCACCGCGACTCTCAGTCAGCTTCAGACCGCGATCTATGTGGGAGGCGACTACCGGCTGCATACTTTTTCCGTGCGGGGACGCCCGGTCCATGTCGCCTTGCGTGGTAAATGGCGCTTTACGGATGCCCAGTTTTGCGCCCTGGCAGAGCGGATAATCGAGGCGGAACGTGCTTTCTGGAAAGACGATACATTCCCCTACTTTCTCATCACGCTGACACCGACCGAGGAGTCGGGAAAGGATTATCAGGGGACCGGACTGACGAACTCGTTCGCCGCGTACGCGGATCAGCAGGTGGAGCTGATGACGGTTCCCGGTCTGAAACACCTGCTGGCCCATGAGCTTTTTCATACCTGGAATCCGCTGAAGCTCAGCCGGGAGGGGCAGTTCATGGAGCCGCAGGAGCGCCACTTCTGGTTCGGCGAGGGGTTCACGGAATACTATTCCCATCAGCTCCTATTGCGGTCCGGTATGGTGACCCGGCAGGAGTATTTCGCCCAGCTGAACGACCGCATTCGCAGCTACTATCTGTCCCCTGTGCGCAGCACGCCGAACCGACAGATCGAGAAGGAGTTTTTCACCAGTGATGCCATCGGCAGGCTGCCTTACCAGCGCGGGGAGCTGTTAGCCATTCGGTGGAACGCTCTGATTCGCAGCGCCACGGGTGGACGAAGCTCGCTGGATGATGTCTTCCACGACCTGCGCCGGAACGCCTCCCGCTACGCCCGCCTTCGTCCCGAGCAGGCAGTCGCCGCCCTTGTCCGGCAGTACGCGAAGCGCGATGTCTCCGCGGATATCGCCCGCTATATTATCGGCGGGGAGATAATACCTGTCTCTGCGGATGCCTTTGGGCCAAAGGTAAAGCTGGTTCAGAAAAAAGTCAGCCGCGGGAAGGATGCGGCAGTGACGGTTCCGCAGTACCGCACCTCCGCGACCCGCTGACGGTAAGTATTCAGGGGCGCGGCCTGCCGCGCCCCTGGCATCTGCTTAGAAGGTGCCGGCGAAGTCGAGGGCCTTGCCGTCTGTCTTCTTGACCGTGGAGGCAGCCACTTTCTCCTGCAGGAGGCTGTGGAAACGCTCTTCGTCGGTGGGAACGGCTGCCCAGTCATCGGTCCAGGCAGAGAGCAGCATCGCGTTTGCAAGCTGTACCCCGTGGATTCCCTCCGAGCCCTGAGCGAGCAGCGGTTTCCCCTCGGCGATAGCGGAGACCCAGTTGCGGGTAATGGTGCGGTGCTCGTTGCCCTCACCGCTCTTGACCGGAATTTCGCACTTCCAGGTTTCCGGCTTTTCAAATCCGCCCTGTGCGGTGCGAAGGAACTCACCGACGGGTTCCGTGGTGCGCCAGAATGTCAGGTTATTTCCTTCCATTCGCAGGCGGCCCCGGTCTCCGATGATCTCCAGAGAGTTCGATCCGGGAGCCTCGCCGGTCGTGGTGATAAAGATACCGTTGCCGCCGTTTGCATACTCCACATAGGCGGTCATTCCGCAGATCCACTGCCAGAGGTCCAGGTTGTGCGGCGCCTGATTGACCAGAACGCCCCCACCCTCGCCGGCCCAGGTCGCGCGCCAGCCGCCGGAGTTGTAGTAGCTCTGGGTCCGGAACCAGTCCGTAATAATGTACTGTGTGCGCCGGATCTCGCCGATCTCGCCGCTTTCGACCAGTTTCTTGATCTTCTGATGGATGGGGCGCGTGCGCTGGTTGAACATGATCCCGAAAACCTTGCCGCTCGCCTCGGCGGCGGCGTTCATCTCGCGGACCTGTTTTACATAAACGCCCGCCGGTTTCTCCACCAGCGCGTGAATCCCCCGGTTCAGGGCGGCAATCGCAAGCGGCGGGTGAAAATAGTGCGGGGTTGCCACGATCACGGCGTCCACGGCCCCCGAATCCAGAAGCTCTTCCGCGCTCTCGAACCGCTGCACACTGTCGCCGAGGCGATCTTTCGCCCAGTCATGCGCCCCGGCGGCGGTATCCGCCATCGCCACCAGTGTCGCGCCCGGAACCTCGCCCGCGGAAAGATACCCGGCATGGCCCCTGCCCATACCCCCCAGCCCGATAATGCCGATCCGAACCATAGTTGATGCCCCTCAATAAGCCGTCGTCGCGGACGGCTTGTAAATGTACTGCCTCTTATTTCGACATCGCGTCCCGCTTTTCCGCATGGAAATCAACCGTTTTATGTTTCCGGAGAGTGGGGACGCTTGTACGCGCCTTCCGTACACGTCTACGAAGAGTCCGGAGACGTGTGCGGAAGACGCGTACAGGCGCAGACGGCGAGGCGATTCGCAGGAACGGAGACGGTGTGTGTCGAACTGTCGGTCGTCCTGAGTCTAAAATTCATCCCCCTCCTGAGGAGACGAAACGCTGTGTCCGAAACGCTGACGACCGAAACGACTGAACAACCACCGCTGCGCGCCCTGGCGCTGATCCGTGATATCCCCGACTTTCCGAAGCCGGGCATCCTGTTCAAAGACATCACTCCGGTCCTTGCCGATCCCGAAGCGCTGCAGGAGCTGATCGACATTCAGGCGGGTCAGGCACAGGCGTTCGGCGCGGAGCTGATCGTCGGTATCGAGTCGCGCGGATTTCTGTTCGGCGTGCCTATCGCCTACAAGCTCGGGCTCGGATTTGCGCCGGTCCGCAAGCTCGGTAAACTCCCGCACACGACGATTCAGCAGGAGTATGCACTTGAGTACGGCACGAACGTGGTCGAGATGCACACCGATTCGATTCAGCCTGGTCAGCGCGTGGTCATAGTAGACGACCTTCTGGCGACGGGGGGAACCGCGGCGGCGGCGGCGGCTCTTGTCGAGGAGCTGGGCGGGGTGGTCGCGGGCTACTGCTTCCTCATCGAGCTCTCCTTTCTGAACGGTCGGGACCGCCTGCAGGGGCACCAGATCGCCTCTCTCGTGACCTACTAAAACGGATAATCTATGAATGTTTCCGAGGTTATGGCGGCGCTCGACGCCATTGCGCCGCCCCATCTGGCGCTCGATGGCGACCCGCGCGGCCTTCTGATCGGTGACACGAGCACCCCCGTCGATTCGGTTCTCGTCGCCCTGGATGTGACGCCCGAAGTGGCGCGGCAGGCATCGGACAGCGGTGCGCAGATGATCATCGCGCACCACCCTCTGATCTATCACCCTCTCCGACGCCTCGTCGCCGACGAGCCGCATCCGGGCGGTGTCGCCCTCCACTGCGCCCGCCACGGGATCGCGGTCGCGTGCGCCCACACAAACTGGGATATCGCCGAGGGCGGCGTCAACGATGTCTTAGCCCGTCTCGCGGGTATCGAGGGCGCGGCGAAGCCATTGCGAGTGACTTATCGTGAACCTCTGGTAAAAGTGGCGGTCTTTGTTCCGGTGAAAGATCAGGACAGGGTACTCGACGCGATGGCGGCGGCGGGCGCGGGCGCTATCGGCGACTACGACCGATGCGCTTTCGGGACAGAGGGAACCGGCACCTTCCGTCCGCTGCCGGGGGCGAATCCGCATATCGGCGCTATAGGAGTGCCCGAAACCGTCGCCGAGGTGCGGCTGGAGATGATCGTACCTGGGGCAAAAACAGCCTCCGTCATCGCGGCAATGAAAGCCGCACACCCCTACGAGGAAGTCGCCTACGACGTCTACCCGCTGACGAACACCGCGTCGGAGTACGGCCTGGGACGCATCGGCAACCTGCCTGCCGCTGTCACCCCGGAAGCGTTTCTGCAGTCCCTCCGGGCAGCACTAAAGTTCGACGAGATTCGCCTGTTCGGACCGCGGGACCGCAGGATCAAAACCATTGCCGTCGGCGGCGGCGCGTGCGCCGAACTGATGCCCGACGCCATCGCCCAGGGAGCCGACGTCCTCGTGACCTCCGATGTTCGCCACCACGAGTTCGTCGATGCCGCCGCCCGCGGCTTTCTTCTCATCGACGCCGGTCATGCCGCCACCGAAATCCCCGGAACAAGTGAGCTCGCTCGCCGGCTTGGGGAAGCACTCGGATCGAATGCTCGGGTCGCATTTTGTGACTGAGCCGGAAGGAAGGTTCCTCGCTTGTGGTGAAATAATCGGCAGTTTCCGCTGCAGAGAGGTATCACACGATGTTCGAGGAAAAAAACCAGCCGAGCGCGGGCTTCTTGATCGGGGGTGGCGTTCTGCTTACCCTGATTCTCGTAGTCCTCTTCTTTACTGTTGCCAGCCAGCCTGACACGATCGCAGCCCCGCAGGCATTCAAGCCGTATTCCGCCCCCGACAACTCCTTCGCCTGCCTCGCTCCGACCGGATGGGAGCGCAAAGAATCCGCGGCCCAGGGCATCCAGGGTCAGGTCATCTTTCGTAAGGGCGAGGCGAAGATCGACATCGCCTCCGACCTGCAGGGTTCGCTGATGGGCGACCTCGCCCGCGCGACCGATGCGCAGTCGCAGGCACTGATGGAGCAGATCGAACAGCTGCCGCCCGAGCTCCGTGCCCAGCTGACGACGGTAAACACCACCGCGCCGCGTCCCGCGATCGAGCAGGTACATCTCCAGTCCAAAGCATCCCTCGCGATGCGATTCGACGATTACGAGGAGATGCCGATGCGCTCTTTCGGTTCGCCGCTCGGCGAGGCCCGCGTCTCCGAGTGGAAGGCCCGCAAGGACGGTTTTCTTTCCGGCGGTAACTTCCACGGCTACCGTGTCACGATTCTGGGCAATGAGCGCCGTGTCACCTACACCTGCCAGTGCCCGGAAGCAAGCTGGGCGAAGCTGAAGCCCTCCTTCGGCAAGGTGCTGACGAGTCTAGCAGCCTCACCAAACTCCTGATAGGCTTTTGGGCATGGAGTCTTTTTCAGAGGTAGATACGTCTGCCGTTCTTGACATCGAAAAACTGCGCTTGGTGACCCCAAACGAAGCACCATCGGAACATCTGGAGTGCGATGTGCTGGTTGTCGGCGGCGGGACGGGCGGTGTGGCGGCAGCCGAGGCACTGATACGCCGCGGAGTGCGCGTCATTGTCACCGAACCGACGAGCAGTGTCGGCGGGCAGTTTACAAGCCAGCTCGTGCCGGTGCCCGATGAGAGCTTCCATATCGAGAGTGAGCCGGGTACCAGTACCGCCTCGTACCGACGCCTCCGTGCCGAAGCCCGAGCGTTTTATGCCGCCCAGCCCCAAGTGCTTCCCGGCGCGGGCGACAATATCGGCGGGTGCTGGGTGTCCCGCGTCTCGGCGACTCCCGATGTCTGGGAGCACCTCATGCGTAATCGGTTACAGGGTGCGGAAGCTGTTCTGACACGGCATCAGCTCGTCCAGGTCACCAGAGACAGCACGCTCTTCCGCCATGCGGATATCGTCGATCTGGATTCCGGCGGCGTGACTCGAATCGCCGCTTCGTTCCTGCTGGATGCGACCGAGGACGGCGATGCTCTGGACCTAGCCGGTCTGCCGACGATCATCGGGCAGGAGTCGCAAGACGAGTATGGTGAGGAGGACGCGCCCCAGGAGGCGCATCCGGAATGGGTGCAGAGCTTCACCTACTGCTTCGCGGTCCGCTGGGCAGGACCGGAGGAAGCCCTCGATACCGTGGCTCCCCCGGAGGAGTATGAGACTTTCCGGGCAATAGGTGAGTACACCCTGGACTACCAGTACAGCCACCCAAACCGAACCGTGACCTACCAGATACTGGATAAGGCCGAAGGCGGAGGCGGCCCCTTCTGGACCTATCGCCGCCTGCTCGCCGCATCCTCGTTTGAGGGAGGCGCGTCTCCGGTTGGGGATGTGGCCCTGATTAACTGGCGCGGCAACGACTTCAACGACGAGACCTATCTGGGCAAAACACCCCTCGAGCAGCTGCGGGTCCTCCAGCGCGGGAAGGCGTTCGCGCAGGGCTTTCTCTACTGGCTACAGACCGAGTGCCCAAGGGATGATGGTTCCGGCTTCGGCTATCCGGAGCTTCAGCTGGTTACGGGTCAGGAAATGCCCGGTATCGGAGAGGATGGGTTTGCTCTCCATCCCTATGTGCGTGAAAGCCGACGACTTCTGCCGCAGTTTCCGCTCACGGCACGACATCTGACAGCCGGACTTCACGAAGGCGCTTCCTGGGGAACGGAGTTCATGGACAGTGTCGGCTGCGCCTACTACTCTATTGATATTCATCCCTCGAAGAACGAGCCGCATCTCCTCGCTCGCGCTCTGCCCTACCATATTCCTCTTGGCGCATTTATCACACGCTCCGGGCTGGTGAATGTGCTGCCCGCCGCGAAAAACTTCGGCGCATCGCGGATGGCGCTCGCCTCCGCACGGATGCATCCGACGGAATGGCTGATCGGTGAAGTCGCTGGAACACTCGCCGCCTTCTGTCTGCAGCGGGGCCTGACAGCGCCCTCCGTGGTGCGGGAAACTCCCGAAATACTTGCCGATTTCCAGACAGAGCTGCGTCAGTCGGGGATTGCGCTCCATTGGTCAGAGATCCTGAATGCCATGTAAAGCAGTCAATATACGGCAAATCCTGGCATAAAAGTTGCTTACCTTTAAGGACCAGAGTGATATAATGGGCCAAACAGGGGCATATAGGGTAATGAACCCTTAGCAGTCTTGGACAGTTTCAGATTCTTTGGCAAGGAGAGTGGCGGCGCAACGTGTCTTCTAAGCGAATCACGCACCGAATCCCGGCGGGTTATGCAGTAATGGCCGCTTCCTCGGCGGATGGCGGTAACTCCGCGTCATCGGCGTCACCGATAACAGGCCCTTGCGGCGCTGGTGCCCCTACAAATCTGATACTGGTCACTCCCCCCGGTAAGCCATCACTGCCACGTCCCCGAAAAACAGAAAGTCGCGAGACACGAAGTCTTCGACGCGCGGACGCGCTGGCAGCGGAAGGTCAGATAGACCGCGCCTTAGACCACCTTCGCAAGCTGATTCTCGCGGTTCCCGGTTCACTTCGCGGACGTATCCGGCTGGCGACGCTTCTTCGAGAAAAGCACCGAGCCGCCGAAGCGCTGGAAGTGCTTCGGGCAGCGGTCGCAAGCGCCCCCACAAGCCTTCAGCCACGAGAAATGCTCTCGGAGCTCTGTTTGGAATCCGGTCAATGGGACGAGGCAATCGAGCAGTGCCGAACGCTGCTCGCGCTTTCGCCTAACTCCCTCGCGGCTCGGGACATACTCTCCGCGGCACATCTTCAGCGAGGCCACCTGGAAAAGGCGCTGCGCGTCATCGACGAAATGATCCGTCTTGATCCCCATGATGCCGGCAACCATTTCAAACGGGGCGTACTGCAGCAGCAGATGGGGAATGTCGGCGGTGCGGTCACCGCATTTGAACGAGCGCTCGAGATGGCTCCGGATACCGAAGCCGCCGATGAGTCGCGCACCGCTCTGGAGATGCTGGATAACTATCAGATACGTCAGGTGATTACCTTAGCGGTGGAAGATATCGGTTTCCGCGTCCAGCTTCGCCGTGACTCGACCCGTGCCGTCGCCTCTAAGGGTTATATTCTCTCCAGTTCCGGTCTCAGCGCGCTGTCACAGATGCGCTTCGATGACCTGCCGGACGCGCCTCCCGGCTGGCGTCACCTCTTCTACCACTAGGTGCCGCTCCTCCGAGACCTCCTGCCGGACCTGGGGCGTCGCACCCTTGTCATGGGCGTGCTGAACGTCACTCCGGACTCATTTTCGGACGGAGGCCAGTTTCTCGATCCAGACCAGGCGGTTGATCATGCGCGGCGGATGCAGCACGAGGGAGCCGATATTCTCGACATCGGCGGCGAATCCACCCGACCTGGTGCCCCCCCCGTTTCCGCAGACGAAGAGATCGCTCGAATTGTCCCGGTCATCTCACGCCTTCGTGAGCAGGTATCCCTTCCCCTCTCGCTCGATACGACCAAATCCCTGGTCGCCCGTGCGGGAGCTGCCGCGGGCGCGCACATCATCAATGACATCTCCGGGGGAACGATGGACGAGGGGATGCTTGCGGTGGTCTCCTCGTTAAACGTTCCTCTTGTGCTGATGCATCTTCCTGTAAAACCGCAGCAGATGGGCTGGTCACAGTCCGCTCAGACAGGCGGTATGGATCCTGAGGTAGACGTCATTGACGCCGTCACTGCCTTTCTTGTCGGGCGTGTGAAGGCAGCGGAGGCGGCGGGAATCTCTAGGGAAAACCTTGTCATCGATCCGGGCTTCGGGTTCGGCAAGTCGGTAGAGCAGAACCTCACGCTGCTGCGCAGGCTATCCGAGATCAAACGTCGTGTAGGAAACGATCTTCCGCTTCTGCTGGGCACATCGCGAAACTCGACAATAGCCCGCGTCCTCGGCCCGTTCTCGGATGCCGAAGATCCCCAAAGAGTCGCGGGAACAGCGGCGACGGTCACACTGGGTATCGTACAGGGCGCTGATATTGTGCGCGTGCATGATGTCGGATTCATGAAGCGCGTCACAACGGTTTCCGATGCGGTAATGCGGTAGCTAATCCCGACAGGGTATCGGGGTATAATAGCGGCACAGACCAGCCAGAGGACCAACGCCCGCAAATGTCTATGCCACCTTCAGGGAACGCGATGCCGCGCTACGACAACTACGCCGCAGCCGATGCTCCGCCGACGATCCTTGTCGTGGACGATGAGCCGGCCCTGCTTCGCCTGATGGAGTTTCTGCTGAAGCGGCAGGGGTACAATCTGGTCACCGCGACAAATGGAGAAGAAGCGCTGCTCAAACTTCGGGAGCATCGCCCTGACCTTATGGTTCTGGACATTATGATGCCCAAGATGGACGGTTATGAGGTGACGGAAAGACTCCGTGCCGATCCCGATACGTCTCTTGCAGCGACGCCGATTCTGATGCTTTCCGCGAAGGCTCAGGATGAGGATATCGTCCGGGGGCTGCGGGCAGGGAGCGAAGCCTATGTTACCAAACCGTTTGATCCGGAACTGCTGACGAATGCGGTCGCCGCCATGCTGCGCGGCGAAGCGATTCCGGAAGCGCCGAATGTGACGCAAACGAGACGAGAGGAGCATCCCGCTGCGTAATCTTCGCGGCGTGCGGAACATCCCTCGCGTTTGTACCGTCAAGTGACCGTACGGCGAAACGATGCAATTATCCCTGTAATTACGGTATAACCGTGTAAATTACCTAAAGGACAACAGGCGAAACTAGGACGTAATGGCTACTTCCCCCCCGAACCCTAATCTTGAAAGCACTTGGTCACCGGAGCCCGAACTGCTGGAGAACCCTCCCCGCCGTCTCGAACCGGTCACGGACTACCCGGATCTGAACAAGCCTAATGTGGTCGTGTACAGCGGCGTCGGCGGCGCACTCGCGCTTCTTGGCCTCATTGTCAGCATCATGGGTATGAGCGGACGAGGCATTGTTTTCACGCTTCTGGGAATGCTCCTTATCGGAGCGGGCGTCGTGCTGTTCGTCCTCGTTCCTCAGAAGGCGAAAGCGCACGAGGAGCGTGCCCGTAACCTCGTAATGAACGGACGCGTGTTCGGGGCGAATGTCCTGACTTCGCAGAACATGACCGGTGATTCGACCTATGGTCGCTCCGTCCGCTACCAGGTGGTGATGCCGGGCGGCGAGATGGTGCATCGTGATGTGAATGCCGATGAGCGCCGTCTGCCGAAACGAATACCGGGGACAGCGACGGTCCTGATGGACCCGGCAACCGGGGACGCGGAACTTTACTGCGCCCTGCCGTTCCGAGCCGTCGCCCGACCGGGAACAGCGCCCCGTCCTGCCCCGTCGCCGGTACCCACTCCGGCGGCGGCATCGCCTGTCTTTACCCCGCCGGCTCCCGCACCCGACCCTCTGGCAGGAATTCCAACCGCGACCCCACAGCCGACCAGCAATAGCGGTTCTATGGGCACTATAGGAAATCTGGGAACGGCGCCTCCAAGGGAACGACAGAGTCAGAGCCAGACGCAGGAGCGTTCCGCGCCGAAACCGGAAACGCCCGCGACGCCAACGCCTTCTCCCGCTCCGAATCCGGCGCCTCCTGCCTCCGACGATAAGCTTCCCTGGGAATAATAGAGCTAAGGGCTCTACTGCGAGACGCGGGCGTAAACGGTTTAGAATCCGTATACTGGAAATATACCTCTGCCTCCGCCTCCGGCGGACAAACTATATTTTTAGTTAAGGAATCCTATGCCCAGTACGAATCCGCGTTTCTCACCCTCCAGGGCAGCCGTGGCGGTAGTCGGTGTCGCCGCGACGTTAACGCTGGGTGTTACCGGCGCACCATTGCAGGCATCCGCCGCAGCGGTGAAAGCCGCACCTGCCGACATCGCTCCCATCAAATTCGAACAGTACACGATGCCAAATGGCCTCCGTGTTATTCTGGCACCCGATAACCGTAAGGAAGCCGCACCGGTCATCGCCGTGAACGTCACGTATGATGTGGGTTCACGCGACGAGAAGCCCGGCAAGAGCGGCTTCGCCCACCTCTTTGAGCACATGATGTTCCAGGGGTCAGAGAACGTCGGTCGCGGAGAGCATATCTATCTCATCAACGCCAACGGCGGAACGATGAACGGCACCACATCGCTCGACAGAACCAACTACTACGAGTCACTGCCCGCGAACCAGTTGGAGCTCGCTCTTTATCTTGAAGCCGACCGCATGCGGTCGCTCGATGTAAGTCAGGAAAACCTGGATAATCAGCGCAGCGTCGTTCAGGAAGAGAAGCGCCAGAGCTATGACAACCGCCCCTATGGGCGTGTTTATGAGACTTTCTCCGATCTGGCCTACACGAACTTCGCCTACAAGCACACCACTATCGGTTCAATGGAAGACCTGAACTCGGCGACCATAGACGATGTCCGTGGCTTCTTCCAGACCTACTACGCGCCCAACAATGCGGTCCTGACGGTGACAGGTCGATTTGCGCCCGGCGATGCCAAGGCGCTGATTGCCAAGCACTTCGGACCAATCATTCGTAAGCCACAGCCGCCGACAACCAAGCTCGATGAACCGTCGATGTTCTCGGCAGAGCGCCGCAAGACGCTTTCCGACCCGCTGGCGCAGCAGCCCCAGTATTTCGCGGGCTATATCACCGTCGCGGCTAACCAGCCGGATTTTGATGCTCTTCTAATTCTAGGGGATATTCTGTCGAGCGGAAGGACATCGCGCCTGTATCGCGCCCTGGTCGAGACCAACAAAGCGACCGATATCGGCGCAGGTCCCTCGGAGCAGGCGGGTGTCAGCCCGTTCTTCCTGCAGGTCAGTTTCCCACCGGGCGGGGATGTCGCCGGGGCAGAGAGCATTCTGGACGCGGAGATCCAGAAGGTCCAGACAAGCGGAGTCACCGCGGACGAGGTCGCCACTGCCCTTGCGGGTGAGCGCATAGACCTGATCCGCAGCCGCCAGACCGCACTGGGACGCGCCAACCGTATCGGACTTGACGCGGTGATCTTCAAAGATCCGAACCGCATCAATACCCGACTGAAAACTATGCAGGCAGTGACCCCCGCCGATGTTCAGCGGGTCGCGCAGAAGTATCTCGTAAAAACGAACCGCAGCGTTGTGATAACGCAGCCCGCCGCAAAGTCAACGGCTGATGCGCAAACGAAGGACGGTGCTAAGTAATGCAGTCCCGGAAAAACTATTCAGGAATCCTTATTATGACCACTGTTGCCGCCGCGGCAGCCGCAGGCACACCCAAGACCGCCGCAGCACAAGCGCCTCCCCCCGCCGCCGGTGCACAGCCGCGGCAGTCCACCGTGCTCAAGAACAAGGCCCCTGTGGCGCAGGATGTCCTGAGTGTTCAGCTTCCCAAACCCAAAGAGTACACCCTGAAGTCGGCGGGTGACGCCAACGTGGGTGGGGCAAAGGTAATGGTGGTCGAGGACCACCGTCTGCCTCTTGTGACGATCACGGTCAGCGTTCGGGCAGGTTCTCTTTTCGAAACCGCCGAAAAGCCCGGTGTCGCCGATTTTACCGCAGAGCTGATCACCCAGGGAACGACATCCCGCAGCTATCAGCAGATCTCCCAGGAGACGGAGCGGATCGGCGCGACCCTTGCGGCATCCGCGGGCGGCGAACGCGCATCGCTCACGGCAAGCGGTAATGTGGAGAATACGGATCAGCTGGTCGCCCTTTTGGCCGACGCCCTCCTCAACCCGACCTTTCCTGAGGACCGCCTGAAGCAGGTCAAGTTCCAGTCGGTCGCGCAGCTTGCGCAGCAGCAGTCCAACCCGGCCTTCCTTGCCGGAGAGCTCTCGCGGCGGATCTACTACGGGGCGAATACCCCTTTCGGACGACCCACGCCGACGCCCGCTCAGCTTCAGGCGATCACGCGTCAAGATTTGCAGACCTATCATGCGGCTCGGTACCACAACGCACCGGACACGCTGATCGGGATCGCGGGCGATGTGAAGCCCAAGGAGATCTTTGACAAGCTCCAGAAGGCGCTGGCGGGATGGAAATCCGCGAGTGGAACCAATGCCCTGCCGACCGCGGACTTTACGCCAAAAGAGAAGACCACGATTTATCTGGTCGATCGTCCCGGTTCTACACAAACGGCGCTGTCGTTCGGTAATATCGGTATCCGGCGCACCGACCCCAACTACTTCCCGCTCATGCTGGCAAATCGTATCCTTGGGGGCGACTCCAACGGGCGTCTTTTCCAGAAGCTGCGCGAAGACAAGGGTTATACCTACGGAGCCTATTCCTCGCTGGCGGCTCCCAAGTATCCGGGCATCTGGGGCGCGAGCGCGAACGTCCGTAATGCGGTCACCGGTCCGGCAGTCGGGGAATTTTTCAGCGAGTTCGCGCGGCTGCAGTCCGAGCCCGTGAGCGAGCGTGAGCTGAACGTCGCCAAAAAGGCCATTGTCGGGAGCTTTGCGCTGAGCCTGGAAAGTCCATCAACGATTCTTTCCCGTCTGCTGGATGTGGTCGATTACGGTCTTCCCGCCGACTACTGGGACCAGTACCCTCAGAAGGTACAGGCAGTGACAGCGGACGATATCCAGAGGGTCGCCAAGCAGTACATCGGCACGGGCCGCATTCAGCTGATCGCGGTCGGCGAGCGCAAAGAGATTGAGACCGGGCTTGCTCAGTACGGCCCGGTTACCGTACTGACCCAGGAGCAGGTCACAAATCCCCAGGCGGCTGCAAGTCTTCCCTAGAACGGGCACAGGACCGTGGCTGTCGAACGATGTTTGACAGCCACGGCACCTCGTGATACACTCCGAGGGTTGCCAGGAAGCATTTTAATCCGCAACGACTACTTTCGCACCGGCAAATTCCACCGGATAGGGTTGATAATAAGATGTATGCAGTAATTCGCGCGGGTGGTAAGCAGTACCGCGTTCAAGAAAACGAAACCATTATCGTCGAGAAATTAGACGGTGGCGTCGGCGACGCGATAACGCTCGGCGAAGTGCTGGCACTCGGCGGCGATACCCCCCAGTTTGGCTCCCCTATCGTCAGTGGCGCCAAAGTGAGCGGGACCATCGTTCGCCAGGGTAAGGGCAAAAAGATCCATGGCTACACCTATGTCAAGGTCAAGGGTCAGCAGCGCCACTACGGTCACCGCCAGTTTGAGACGCATGTCCGCATCGACAAGATCGAAGCATAAGGAGTTAAGTTAAAAAATGGCACATAAAAAAGGGGTTGGCTCATCCCGCAACGGTCGTGACTCGAACCCGCAGATGCTGGGCGTCAAGGAGTACGGCGGCGAATTGGTGAAGGCAGGTTCTATTCTCATTCGCCAGCGCGGAAGCCAGTTTGATCCGGGCGTCAACGTCGGTCAGGGCCGCGATTATACGCTTTATGCGAAGATCGATGGTTATGTTACCTTCGAGGGTTTCAAGAAGAACCGCCGCATCAGCGTGTACTCGGAGAACCCTGCCGCAAAGCCCAAAGTGGCCGCGGATGTAACGGTTCCGGCGGAAGCAGCGGCGTAAGTCGTTCGTTCCTGCCACTTTCTGGCCCGGCTGCGTCAGCGCAGACCGGGCCTTTTGATTTTTTGAGGTGTTCCAAATGTCCGCATTTATTGATGAAGTACCGATCTTTCTGAAGGCCGGCGATGGCGGCAATGGCGCAGTCACGTTTCGTCGGGAGAAGCACGTCCCGCGCGGTGGACCGGACGGCGGCGATGGCGGCCGTGGCGGCTCGATAATTCTGGAGACAGACCCGAATCTGTCTACCCTGCTGGACTTTCGGCCGAACAAGGTCTATAAAGCCGGGCGCGGAGCGGATGGCCTGGGAAAGAACATGTTCGGCAAAGACGGCGAGGACCTGATCCTCAAAGTCCCGGTGGGGACGCAGGTGCATGTCGAGGGTACCGGCGAGGTGCTGGCGGATCTGACCTTCTTCCCACAGCGCGAGGTTATCGCCATCGGCGGGCGCGGCGGCAAGGGGAATCAGCACTTTGTGAACTCCGTTCAGCAGGCACCGAAATTCGGTGAGAACGGGGAACCCGGCGAAGAGAAGCATATTCGCCTGGAACTCAAGCTGCTCGCCGATGTC